>NZ_JBHXDN010000031.1:0-99138 GCF_042726075.1 Kitasatospora sp. NPDC127035
GGCCCACCGACGGGCCAGGGTGCTGCGGCGTCCGCGATCGGGCAGAAGCACAGACCTGTCGGTCGCAGGCGCCGTCGTTCCTGCGGCCCGGGGGCGGGGGAGTGGCCCCGGGCGGGCCGGTCAGCGCAGGGTGGTTCCGGTGGGGGTGTCGAGGAGGGTGAGGTCGGTACGGGTGGGGAGGCCCTCCCAGTCCCCGCGGGTGGCGACGGCGAAGGCCGCGGTGTCGGTGGCGCGGTGGAGGCGTTGTTCGGTGGTGAGGTTGTCGAGGAGTGCGGAGAGGTAGCCGGCGACGAAGGCGTCACCGGCGCCGATGACGTCGACGACGGGGACTCGCCGGGCCGGGGCGTGGGCGGCCGTGTCGGGGGTGGTGACGTCCGCGCCGGCGGCGCCGCGGGTGATGACGACCTCACGGGTGCCCCGGTCGAGGAGGGCGGTGACGGTGTCCGCCTCGTCGCGGGTGGGGTCGTCGGCGACGAGGTGGAGTTCGTCGGCCGAGGCGATGAGGATGTCGGCGGTGCGGGCCAGTGGCAGGAGGGTCCGGCGGGCCTGGTGCTGTGTCCACAGGCGGGCGCGGTGGTTGACGTCGAGGCTCACGGTGATGCCGAGCTCGCGGGCGCGGGCGGCGGCGGCCTGGACGGTTCGGGCGGCGGTGGGGCCGAGTGCGGGGGTGATGCCGGTGAGGTGGAGGACGCGGACGCCGGGGTGCAGGGCGGGCAGGACGTCGTCGGGGCTCAGGGCGGATCCGGCGGAGCGCTCGCGGTAGTAGTGGACGGTGGCGAGGTCGCCGATGCCGTCCTCGCGCACCAGCAGGCCGGTGGGCTGGCCGTCGGTGGCGGTGCGGGTGTGAGTGGTGTCGACGCCTTCGGCGCGCAGGGTGCGCAGGATCAGGGCGCCGAAGGGGTCGGCGCCGACGCGGCCGACCCAGCGGGCGTGGTGGCCGAGCCGGGCGAGGCCGATGGCGACGTTGGCCTCCGCTCCGGCGACGGACAGTTCCATGGGCGGGGCGAGTCTGATCGGCCCGGTGGCGCGCAGTGCGGCCATGGCTTCGCCGACGGTCACCACCTCGGGGGCGGCGGTCACGTGGCCACCAACGCGGCGAGGGTGCTGCGCCAGTGTGCGGCGCGGGCGCGCAGGGCGTGCTGGTCGCCGCCGTCGGCGGCGTCTCCGATCAGGGGCGAGCCGACGCCGACGGCGGTGGCTCCGGCGGTGAGGTGGGCGAGTGCGGCGGCGGCGTCGATCCCGCCGACGGGGATGATCGGGGTGTCGGGGAAGGGTGCGCGGAGCGCGGCCAGGTAGGCGGGACCGCCGTGGGAGGCGGGGAAGAGTTTGACGGCGAGGGCGCCGTGCCGGGTGGCCGCCATGATCTCGCCGGGTGTGAGGGCGCCCATCAGGACGGGTGGGTGTCCGGGGCCGTGGGGCAGGTCGGTGACGAGGCCGGGGGTGACGAGGAAGCCGGCTCCGGCGTCGGTGGCGCGGGCGGCGTCGTCGGCGGTCAGGACGGTGCCGGCGCCGAGGTCGGCGTCGGGTCCGAGTTCGCGTCGGGCCTGTTCGATCACCCACAGGGCGTCGGTGGTGGTGAGGGACACCTCGCTCGCGGTGAGGCCCTCCTCGGCGAGGGTGAGCACGGTGCGCAGGGCGGCGCCGCGGTCGGTGCCGCGGACGATGACGAGGGTGCGGTACGGCAGTTCGGCAGGTCTCATGGAGTGCCTTCACAGGACGGGGAGGGTGTGCGGCCGGCGGTGAGGGTCAGCTCCCAGCGCAGGTCGCCGGCGGCGGGGACGACGGCCGCGTCACCTCGGCCCGCCTCTGCGAGGTCGAAGACGGCCCCGAGCATGGGTTCGACACCGATGCTGCGGTAGGGACCGGTGGCCGGGTAGCCGCCGAGGTTGCGCCACAGCGCGACGGACACCGGGACGTCGGCATCGGCCCGGAGGCTGAGGCGCAGAGTGTCCCGGCCGTCGACGACCGACACGTCCGCACAGTCGGTGAGGACGGCGCCGACGGCGGTGCCGTCCTCGGGGCCGAGGCGGTCCAGGGGCAGTCCGAGCGGTGTGGGCCAGCGCCCGGTGAGGTGCGGGGCGTTCGCGGGCCACGGTCGGTCGATCAGGGGCGCGGCCTCGGGGAAGACCCGGGTGGCCGTTCCCGCGGGTGCGACGAGCCGGGCACCGGGCCCGACGTCGAGCAGCGCGTGGGCCGCCCAGAGAAAGCGGTACCCGGGGTCCGCCGACAGGCGGTAGGAGGCGCACAGGGCCCCCGTCCGGTCCTGCCGCAGGCTGCGGCGCAGGACGAAGTCGGGATGGTCGAGCACGTCGGTGTCGCCGTCGCGCCGCCAGGGCCGGGACCAGGCGTCGCCGTGGTCGGGGGTGCCGCGGACGGTGGGGAGGCACTCCTCCAGACCGCCGGCGTCGACGAAGGCGTCGCCGGGTCGGACGGTGTCGCGGGCGGGGCAGTGGCGGTGCCAGAGCCACTCGCGTCCGCCGCCCCGAAGGCTGGTCCACCGGCCACCGTTGCGGGGATCGGTGGTGGCGGTGAGGGGGAGCCGGTTCACCGGGATCGGGTTCACCATTCCGCGAACCCGCCGTCCTCGTGGTACCAGACGGGGCTGCGCCAGCGGTGCCCGCGCTCGGCTGCGCGGCGGACGGCGGCTTCGTCGATCTCGATCCCGAGGCCGGGGGCGGTGGGGAGGGCGGCGTGTCCGTCGGTGAAGCGCAGGGGTGCCGTGTCGAGGAGGTAGTCGAGGACGTCGCCGCCCCGGTTGTAGTGGATGCCGACGCTCTGTTCCTGGATGAGGAAGTTGGGTACGGCGAAGCCGAGTTGGATGCTCGCGGCGAGGGCGATCGGGCCGAGGGGGCAGTGCGGGGCCATCGCGACGTCGTGCGTCTCGGCGAGGGCGGCGATGCGGCGGACCTCGGAGATGCCGCCCGCGTGGGAGACGTCGGGCTGGGCGACGGCGATGCCGGTGGTGAGGACGTCGCGGAAGTCCCAGCGGGAGTAGAGCCGTTCGCCGCAGGCGAGCGGCACGGTGGTGGAGTCGACGAGCCGGCGCAGGTCGCGGGCGTGTTCGGGCAGGACGGGCTCCTCCACGAACAGCGGGTGGAGCGGTTCCAGCAGGGGCAGGACGCGCCGGGACATCGCGGTCGACAGCCGGCCGTGGAAGTCGATCGCGACGTCGTGCTCGTCGCCGACGGCCTCACGTACGGCGGCCACCCGGTCGACGATCTCCCGGGTCCGGGCGGGGGTGTCGATGGACCGCAGCTGTGCGGATCCGTTCATCTTGACGGCGGTGAACCCGGCCTCGATCTGTTCGCGGGCGAGTTCGGCGACGTGGGCGGGGCTGTCCCCGCCGATCCACGCGTACATCCGCAGCCGGTCGCGGACCGGGCCGCCGAGCAGCTGGTGGACGGGTACGCCGTGGGTCTTGCCCTTGATGTCCCACAGGGCCTGGTCGATGCCGGCGACGGCGCTGGAGAGGACGGGGCCGCCGCGGTAGAAGCCGCCCTTGGTGAGCACCTGCCAGTGGTGCTCGATCCGCAGCGGGTCCTCGCCGACGAGGTGGTCGGCCAGTTCCCCGACGGCGGCGCGGACGGTCTCGGCGCGGCCCTCGACGACGGGTTCGCCCCAACCGGTGATCCCCTCGTCGGTGGCGATGCGCAGGAACAGCCAGCGGGGGGCGACGAGGAACGTCTCCAGGGCTGTGATCTTCATGGCGTCTCTCCCGGGTGTATCAGGGCGAGGTCGGCGGTGGCCTGCGCGAGCAGGTCCCGGACGGCCTGTTCCGCGGCCTGCGGGTCGCCGTCGCGGACGGCGTCGAGCACCGCGCGGTGCGCGGGCACGGGGTCGGCCCAGTGCTCCGTGCTGTGGACGAGGTGGTCGCGCACCCGCAGGTCGGCCGCGATCACCACCTCCATGCGGGTGAGCAGTTCGTTGTGGGCGGCGGTCAGCAGGGCGCGGTGGAACGCCAGGTCCGCCTCCACGGCGGCGTCGGTGTCGTGGCCGGCTTCGGCCATGCGTTCCAGGGCGTGGGCGAGATCGGCGAGGTCGGCCTCGTCACGGCGCTCGGCGGCGAGGCGGGCGGCGGCCGGCTCCATGATCGAGCGGACCTCGCCCAGATCGGCGAGGAAGCCTTTGTCGGGGATGCCGGCGCCCTGCCAGCGCAGCAGGTCGACGTCCAGGAGGTTCCAGTCCGCGCGGGGCCGCACGAAGGTGCCCCGCTTCTGCCGCGATCCGATGAGGCCTTTGGAGGCCAGGACGCGCAGCGCCTCGCGCAGGACGGTCTTGCTGACCCCGATCTCCTGCTCCAGCCGGTCCGGGGACAGGAGCGAGTCCGGTGCGTAGGCGCCGCTGACGATCCGCTTCCCGATGATGTCGATGATCTGCTGGTGCAGATTCCGGGTGGGCGGCTGGTTCATAGGGGGCCTTCCGGTGCGGCTGTTCGGGGGTGGGTCATGAGGAGGTGGCTGTGTCATGAGGAGGCTTTGACGATCGACCAGCCCCCGTCGACGACGAGCGTGGTTCCGGTGACGTAGGAGGCGTCGGGCGAGGCGAGGAAGGCGACCGTGGCCGCCACCTCCTCGGGGGTGCCGAACCGCTTGGCGACCGTCCCGGCCACGCTGTCGGCCTGCCCCGCCTCGTCCACCCGCTCCCACGCCGCCGTCATGATCGGCCCGGGCACGACGGTGTTGACCCGCACCTGCGGCCCGTACTCGACGGCCAGTTGGCGCCCCAGCGAGCAGAGGGCGCCCTTGGCGGCGGCGTAGGCGGGATGGCCCGGAAGACCCACCAGCGCGTGGACCGACGAGGTCAGCACCACCGAGCCGCCGCTGTCGCGCAGGAGCCCGGCGAAGGCGCGCACCCCCAGCCACGCGGCCTTCAGCGTGACCGCCAGCTGGCCGTCCCACTCCGGCTCGGTCAGCTCGTGCGCGGGCTTGACGACCACCGCGTACGCGTTGCTGTGCAGGACGTCCAGCCGTCCGTAGCGCCGGCGCACGTGCGCCGCGAGCTCCTCCCACATGGCCGCGGACGACACGTCGCCGTGCCGGTACTCGGCCTGCCCGCCCTGGTGCGTGATCGCCTCGGCCGTCGCCCGCCCCGCGGCATCGGCGATGTCGACGATCACCACCGCCGCGCCCTCCGCCGCCAGACGTCGCGCGGTCGCGGCGCCGATACCGGCGGCGGCACCGGTGATCACTGCGACCCGGTCACGGAAGCGGTGGCACGTCTGCTCTGTCATGCCGCCACCGTACCGGTGGACATTAATTATGCAAATATCCGACGCGGAGATCTCACCGCTACAGGCTCGGTGTCCACGACCCCGGGCGCACGCGTTCGGCTGCTTCTACTTCACCGACACCATCGGCCGGCACCTCAAGGCCCCTGCCCGCGAGGCCGGCCACCGGGCCGAGCCCACCGACGGGGCTCGGCCCGGCCTCCTGCCGTGTGCGGCGAGGGGAGGGGTCAGGCCTGGACCGTGACCAGTAGCTCCTTGAGGGCGTCGAGGGCGAGCCGGGCCGCGCCGAGGGCGACGGATTCGTCGCCGAGCAGGGAGACGCGGACCTCCGGCGAGCTGAGGGAGGTCGCGGCGAAATGCCGCTCGAACGGGAGGGTGAGCGCGTCACCGGCGCGGGACAGTCCGCCGCCGATCACGACCAGGTCGGGGTCGACGGCGTGGACGAGGGTCGAGGCACCCACGGCGAGAGCCCGGGCGACGCCGTCGACGACCTGCGCGGCGGCGGGATCATCGTTTCCGGCCGCCCGGAAGAGGGCCTGGACGTCGTCGCCGGTGGCCTGCGCGGCGATCGAGCCCGCGCGTTCGAGGGCCGCGCGTTCGAGTGCCGTCATCGCCTCGGGCCATCCCAGGAGCTTCATGGAGCCGACGGACGCCGCGAGGCCGCGTCGGCCGTTGTGGATCCGCCCGTCGATGAGGATCGCGGCGCCGAGCCTGCGGCCCGCGTGCATGTAGACCAGGTCGCGGGCGCGGGTGGCAGCGCCCTTCCACTGCTCGGCCAGGGCGGCGGCCTGGATGTCGTTGGCGATCAACACGTCGCGCTTGAAACGGTCCGTCACCTGCGCGACCACGTCGATCCCGTCGAACCCCGGGAGCGAGTAGACGTCGAGATCCCGGCCCGCGGGGAGGTTGCGGACGTCCATGACCGTCGAGCCGTTGGCGAGCACGCCGGTGATGCCGCAGGCCACCGCCCGGATGTGATCCTGGTCCGTCCCGGACCCCCGGACCGCCACCTGCACCAGGCGGGCCGCGGCGTCGATGCGGTCGGCGGCACCGAGCTCGGGGTCGACGCTGCGCCTGCGCATCGCCAGGACCGTCCCGTTCAGGTCGCAGAGCGCCACGGCGACCTTGTGCGCGCCGATGTCGACACCGGCGACGACGGACCGCTCGGCCACGAGCTCGTAGCGGCGGGCGGGCCGTCCGCCGGGTCGCTCGCCGTCCTGGCGTACGGGCGCCTCCCGGATGAGGCCCTGCTGGAGAAGGACCGTCAGGAGCTCCTCGGCGGTCGGGCGTGAGACGCCCACGCTCGACCGCACCTCGCTGACCGACAGGGACGCCGTTTCGAGGAAGGCCCGTGTCAGGGCCGCCAGGTTGAGCTTGCGCAGATACCCCGGATCGCCGATCCGCCCTTCGGATCTCGTGCCGGATTCGGTAATCGATGTGTCTTGACTCACAGCGACACGCTATCTACATTGATGCCCCACGGCAATATTGCCAAGAAACCTACTTATCAAAACCAGGCTGGGTTTCCACTTCGGCGCGGGGTTCGCGTTTCCCGCGCCCCTTCGGGTCCCGGCGACCGGCCGGATGCTCCAGGGGTGCTTCACCCGGGGCATCACCGGCAGGGCCGTCGAGGACCGGACGCTCGCCCGGTCCGAGGTCGGTCGTGGACGACCGTCCCGACCTCGGCAGATCTTCGAGAGATCGAAAGCTATCGCTCACAAGGCCTCCGGCGGCTCCCTCCTGCGTGCGATCCCCGCACGCGGCCGCCGTACGGCCGAAGCGGGAGGAATCGAATGACAGGACGAAGTGCCAGAAGGCTGCCACGATTCGTGGCGGCGATGGCCGCGGCAGCCACCGTCGGCGGGTTGGTGATCGGCTCCCCGGTGGCACCGACCGCGCATGCGGCGATCAACCCGATCGTCGACCAGCGTCTTCCGCAGTACAACGAGACGTGGACCTCCAAGAGCAACGACATCACCGGCTCCATGCCGATCGGCAACGGCATCCAGGCGGCCAACGTCTGGGTCGAGGGCAACACGCTCAAGCTGCTGCTGTCGTCGGGCGACGCGTGGGAGGAGAACGTCCGCCTCGCCAAGCTCGGTCGGCTCGACCTGACCTTCTCACCCAACCCCTTTTCCTCGGGCTCCTTCGCCCAGGTGCTGAAGCTGCGGGAAGGGGAGATCGTCGTCACCTCGGGTACCACTCCGAAGATCACGACGCGCATCTGGGCCGATGCGAACAACCCGACCATCCACGTCGAGAGCGACGCGCCGTCCGCGTTCTCCGTGCAGGCCGACTTCGTGAACGTCCGCCCGACGGAGGTGACCAACCCGTCCCGCGAGAACCTCACGTTCATGGACCTGGTCGACACCGAGCCTCCGAGAACCTCGGTGTATCCGCCGAAGATCACGCCCGACACCGTGCACACGCGCTCGAACAAGCTGCTGTGGACGCACCGCAACGCCGATTCGAGGTTCGACGAGGTCATGCGGTTGCAGGGCCTCGACCCGGCCGGCTACGACGACCCGCTCACCGGGCGTACCTTCGGCGGCCTCATCCAGGGGCCTGGCTTCACCACGGCCTCCAACACCCGCCTGGTCTCCGGCTCCTCCGCGTCCCAGCGCCTGGACATCACCCTGTCGTCGCAGATCGACAAGGGCGCCGACTGGTTCACCAAGTGGGAGACGGGGATCTCCACGAGGGCGGGCACGGTCGGGGCGACGCCGAGCACCACGCTCCGCACGGCCCACCAGCAGTACTGGACCGGCTTCTGGAACCGTTCGTTCATCTTCGCCTCCGGTGACGCGGACGCCGACCGGGTCACCAAGGGATGGCTGCACACCCGCTACACCGAGGCCATCGCGGGGCGGACCCCGAAGATGCCGATCCGGTTCAACGGCTCGCTGTTCACCCCGGGTACCGAGACCGACGCCGACCACCGGTGGTGGAACAGCTACCACGGCTTCAACCAGCGCTTCGCCTACTGGAGCATGCTGCCCTCGGGCGACTACGACCTGATGCAGCCCTACTTCGACCAGTACGCCTCCTCCCTCGGTCTGGCCAAGGACCGGGTGAAGGCCTTCTGGGGCAACGGCGCCACCGAGGACAACAACGTGCGGCTCCCGGCGTCGAGCGGCGCGATGTGGCCCGAGGTGATGGGCCTCTGGGGGCAGGCGGTCGGCGGGGAGTACGGGTGGAGCCGGGCGGGCAAGCCGGCGAACTGGTTCTCCGGAGTCTGGACCCGGTACCTGTACGCGACCAACGTCGAACTCACCTCGATGATGCTCGACTACTTCACCTATACCGGTGACAACGCGTTCGCGACGCAGAAGCTCCTGCCGGTGGCCCGTGAGGTGGTCCGTTTCTACGACACCCACTGGAACCTCGCCAGCGGCAAGATCGACATGTATCCCATGTACTCCGGTGAGGGCGACCGGAACCTGCGCAACCCGATGGCCGACGTCGCCGGGCTCACCAGGACCGTCAACGGCCTGCTCGCCCTGCCGGCCTCGCTGACCACCCAGGCCGACCGCGACTACTGGACGACGGTCAAGGGACGTCTGCCGAACCTCCCGATCGGCTCGTCCGTCACGGACAACGACACCTCCTACGGTCCCAACGACCGCCTGAAGACCGCCTCCAGCGTCTTCCAGGGCGGCGACACCAACAACCAGAACCTCTGGCCGATCTTCCCGCTCAGGATGTTCGGCAGCGGCCGGGCCAACCTCGACCTGGCGATCGCCTCCTACACCGACCGCAAGGGCAAGTACCCGACGGACGGCACGCAGGACTGGCGGCACGACGCCACCCACGCGGCCTACCTCGGCCTCACCGACGAGGCGCGCTACCAGACCGTGGAGGCGTTCCGCGCCGGCGCCTGGCGCTACACCGGATTCGGCCCGGGAGGCACCGACGGCGAACCGGGCAACGAGCCGCGTTCCATCGGGAAGATCGCGCTCCAGGCGATGCTGCTGCACCCTGGCTCGGGCGACGAGGCGATCCTGTTCAACGCCTGGCCCGGCAACTGGGACGTCACGTTCCGGCTGCACACCACCAACGGGCGGATCGTCGAAGGATCGAGGACGGCGGGCGTCGCCGACTACACCGTGTCCCCCGGCGCCGGCACCATCACCGTCCGGTCGTCCCAGAGCGCCCAGACCACCAGCCACACCTGGGCCGCCCAACCCGGTTCCACTCCGCTCGGCGGGGACGTCAACGGCGACGGCAAGGGCGACCTGCTCGCCTGGCAGGGTACGGACGGCTCCGCCTACCCCAAGGTCGGCAACGGGTCGGGCACCCAGTTCACGCTGCTGTCGCCGACCGCCTGGGCGGCGCCCGGCAGGCGCTTCGGCGGGGACTTCAACGGTGACGGCAAGCTCGACCTCGGAGCCTGGTCGGCCGACTCCGCCGGCAGCTGGAAGATCCGGTACGGCACGGGGACGACGTTCGGAAGCGAATCGACCTACACGTGGACCGTGGCGCCGAGCGTGAGCCTGGTGACCGGGGACTTCGACGGCGACGGCCGAACCGATCTCGGTGTCTGGCAGGTGGACGGCCACTTGTACATCAGGTACGGCAACGGTTCCGGCTCCTTCGGGAGGGAGAGCCACCAGGCCCTGCCGTATCCGGGCAACGGCATCGAGATCACCGCCGGCGACTTCGACGGCGACGGTGACGCCGACCTCGCCCACTGGAGCGGCACCGGTTGGTCCGTCAGGGCCGGCGACGGCACCGGGCAGTTCGGGGCGGCGACGGTGCTGCAGGGCCAGCCCGGCAACGGAAAGGCCGTCACCAGCGACATCAACGGTGACGGGTCCGACGACCTCGTGGTGTGGACGCCGTCCACCGGTACCTGGGTGACCAGGTACGACGTCCTCTAGCAGATCGGGGCATGGGTGACGGCCGGAGCCGTCACCCATGCCCCGTCCGCATGTCCGTGGCCGGCACTGCGGACCCCGGCGACCCGTCCCGGGCCCGAAGTGCCGGTACCCGACGTCCTTCCCGGAGCCTCGTTCGCAGACGGCTACGAGACCACGCCCCCGGGGGCGTGGTCTCGTAGCCGTCAGACCGTTCAGGTGAGGCGTGCCGCCGCCGTGGGCAGGCCCGCGCAGGGGGCGGGCAGGAGAAGGGTGCGGCCGTCGACCGGGCCGGGGGCGTCGAGGCCGAGGGCGGCGGTGGTGACGTAGAGGTCGGTGAGGTCGGGACCGCCGAAGGCACACGAAGTGGGCTGCCGGGCGGGGAGGGCGAGAATGCGCAACAGGTCGCCGTCGGGGCTGTAGTGACGGAGGCGGGCACCGCCCCACTCGGCGGACCACACGTTGCCGTCCCGGTCGACGGCCATGCCGTCGGGCACGCCCTCGTCGGGACGGAGCCGGGCGAGGAGCCGCGGTGTGCCCAGGGTGCCGTGCTCCAGGTCGTAGGGGTAGGCGTCGATCCGCCGCAGGGCACTGTCGGCCAGGTACATCACGGTGCCGTCGGGGGAGAAGGCCGGGCCGTTGGGGATGGTCAGGCCGTCGAGGATCTTGGTGACGGATCCGTCGGTGTCCGTCCGGTAGAGCGAACCGGAGCCGGGGGTGGCGTCGAAGGCCATGGATCCGGCGACGAACCGGCCGCGGGGGTCGGCGCAGCCGTCGTTCATCCGCATGCGGGTCGGGGCGCCGTCCTCGGGCCGGTCGATCCAGTCGGGCCGGCCGTCGCGGAGGACGGCGATGCCGGTGTCGCAGGCGGCGATCCAGCCGCTCCCGTCCTGGAGCGGGGCCACAGCCCCCAGGGGTACGTCGAGGGAGAGCAGGCGACGGGTGGCATCGGTGGCGGGGCGGTGTTCCCAGAGTTCGCCGGCGAGGAGGTCGACCCAGACCGTCCGGTCGTGGATCCAGCGGGCGCCTTCGCCGAGTTCGTGGGGGTTGCCGAGAGCGCGGGGCACGCCCCGGGAGGGCAGGTCGGTGGGGGACACGGACGGCTCTTTCGGTGGCGGGGGAGCGGAGTGTGGTGTCGGCGCGGAGCACGAGCGCCGCGACCGGGACCTCGCCGCCGGGGTCGGCGGCGGAGGTGGGGTCGCGGCTCTCGACGGCCTGTCGGGCGGCGGTGCGCCGGACAGGGCGGATGGCGGGGTCGTCGGGTGTGGGGATTCGTCGTGTCGGGCCGCCCGGTTCCCGGGGGACGGGAAGCATGTGTCATCAGGTCCAAGACGATGACACATGCCGGGTCCGGGGGGCAACGGGCACTCCTCTCGCTCGGGCCGATGCCCGGACTCCGGGGGTGTCAGCCCTTGGTCGCGCCGCCTGTGAGGCCCCGGACGAAGTGCTTCTGGAACGCGAGGTAGAACACCAGGACCGGCAGTGTCGCAAGGAACATGAACGCGAACACGGCACCGAAGTCCTGCTGGTAGGGCCCGATCGACCGGTAGATGCCGACGGTGACGGTGTTTCCGGCTCCCGGGCCCAGCACCAGCAGCGGAGTGAGGAAGTCGTTCCAGACCCACACGCCGAGGAAGATCAGCACGCTGGCCGACGCCGGACGCAGCAGCGGGAAGACCACCTGCCAGAAGATGCGGAACCGGCCCGCCCCGTCGACCGCTGCGGCCTCCTCGAGTTCGCGGGGGATCGTGCGGATGAAGCCCATGAAGACGAGCATGGCGAACGGTAGGTAGTACCCGACGTTGACCAGCACCGCGCCGGGCATGGTGTGTAGTAGCCCCCCGGCGTCGAGGACCCGTGTGATCGGCAGCATGATCACCGCGGGCGGGACCATCAGGCCGGTCAGCATGACGCCGAGGACGGCGCGGCTCCACCAGCGGTCCGACCGCACCAGGTGGTAGGCCGACATCGCGGCCAGGACGGTGGTGATGAGGATCGACGCCGCTGTGAGCGTGGCGGAGTTGGCGAGGCCGTACCAGTAGAGACCGTCCGGCCGCGACAGTACGCGCCCGATGTTCTCCAGGGTGGGTGGGGTGGGGAGCGCCAACGGCGAGGCGACGACGTCGGCGTTGGGCTTGAAGACGTTGACCAGTGCGACGTACAGCGGCAGGGCGAAGACGGCCGCGGTGCCCGTGGCCAGGAGCGGGCGTACCCACGGGACTCGGGACTTCACAGGTTCACCTCTCGTCGTTGCAGAAGCCTGAGCGTGGTCACGCTCGCGACGGAGACGATGGCGAGCATGATCCCGGCCATCGCCGAGGCCATTCCGGGGCGTTGTTCGGCGAAGGCGGTGCGGACGACGTCGAAGGCGACGGTGGCCGTGCCGTCGGTGCCGGGGCCGCCGTTGGTGAGGACGGCGATCTGGTCGTAGACCTTGAACGAGCCGATCATCAGCATCACGGTGTTGATCGTCAGCGCGGGCGCGAGCATCGGCCAGGTGATCGCACGGAAGCGTTGCCAGGGGCCCGCTCCGTCCAGGCTCGCCGCCTCGTCGAGCTCGACGGGGATTCCCGCGAGTCCTGCGAGGTAGACCACGACGGCGAAGCCGAGTGTCTGCCACACCATGACGAAGGACACCGAGTAGATCGCAAAGGACGGATCCGTGAGCCACCCTGGTGGGTTCTCGATCCCGAACGAGGTGAGCGTGCTGTTCAGCAGGCCCTTGTCCGCCAGGATCGAGCGCCCGATCACCGACACCACCACGGAGGAGAGGATCACCGGGGTGAAGTAGACGCTGCGGAGGAGGCTGTAGAGCCGACTCGGCCTGCTCAGCAGCAGGGCGATCGCGATGCCCAGCAGGTTCGTCAGAACCACCACGATCACCGTGATCACCACGGTGTTCCACAGGGAGTGCCGGAAGCTCCCGTCCTCAAGCAGGGAACGGTAGTTGTCCAGGCCGACGAACGAGGTCTCCCGCCGGGTCGCGCGCTCGTCGGTCGTCCCGATGTAGAGGGTCCAGAGGATCGGTACCAGGACCACCGCCGTGAAGACCGTGAGGGTCGGCAGCACGAAGGCCGCGAAGGCCCCCGCCGACGACCACCTCCGGGCGGAGCGCCTGCGGGACCCGCCGCCGGGTCCGGCCGAGGCCCGGCCCGGCGGCGGCCGGCGAGCCGGGGCCGCCTTCTCGGTGACGCCGCTCCTCGCGCCGGGGGACGAGTGGAGCGTCACTTCGAGAGTTCCTTGTATCCCGCGTTCAGCTTGTCGGCGAACCCGGCCACGTCCGAGCGGCCGTTGAGCAGGTCGGTCAGTGCCGAGTCGACCTTGACCATGAAGCCCGACGGCAGGGCCGGCACGCCGCCCTCGCTGCCGAAGGCCGGCGTCACCGTGCCCGCGGCCTTGCCCTTCTTGTAGAGATCGAGGGTGGCGTTGTACAGCGGCGGCAGGTCGGAGGGGGGCTGGTAGCCCTTGAGGGCCACGAACAGGGCGTCGTTCCGTGCCCCGCCGTCGGCGTTCTCCCTGGAGAACTCGATGGCCCACTTCTTGGCCTTCGCGACGTCACGGGATTTGGCACTCACCGACAGTCCGCCGCCGGTGTACGTCGGCACGACGATCGAGCCGTCCTGCGTGGGCATGGTGAAGACGCCGATCTGCTCCTGCTGGGTCTTGTCCGGGGCGGCGGGGAACCACGAGCCCATCGGGAACATCGCGCCCTTGCCCGCGAGGAAGTCGCTCTGGGCCTCCGCGTAGGTGGCGGAGAGGTTGACGACGTTCTCCTTGCCCGCCAACTCCTTCATCTCGGTCGCCGCCTTGAGGAAGAGCGGGTCACTGAAGTCGGTCTGCCCGGAGACCAACTTGTCGAGCCACTTCGGGTCCTTCGCGTAGACCTCGTTGGCCACCAGCTGGGAGAACGTCCACCGCGGCCCGAGGCCGTCCGGGGCGCCACCGCCGATGACGAGCGGCTTGATTCCCGCCGCCTTCAGCTTTCCGACCGCGGCGAGCAGGTCGTCCCAGGTCTTCGGCGGCCCGGCGATGCCGGCCTTCTCGAACGCCGCCTTCTGGTAGTAGATCTGCCACGTCTGCGAGTTGGTGGCGAGCTGGAAGATCTTGCCGTTGAAGCTGTTCGAGGTTGGGTCGCTCCAGTCCGCGAGCTCGCCGAGGCCGAACTCCGCGAGCTTGCCCGCCTGAGCCAGTCCGTTCGGCTCGACCGCGACCATGATGTCGGGCAGCCCCCCGGTCGAGTCGAGCTGACGCGCGTACTCGTTGCGCTGCTCGGCGCTCGGCGCGACCAGCTTCTCGATCTTCACCCCCGGCACCTTGGCGCTGGTCCTGGCGATGATGTCGTCCCAGTACGCGGCGGTGAGGTTGGGGGTCTCGAAGGTCAGCAGGCTCAGCTTCACGTCGCCGCCTGCCGCGGTGTTGCCCGTCCCGCTTCCCCCGGCGGCACAGCCAGTCAGTGCGACGATGCCCATCACCGTGGTGATCGCCACACGGTTGGTCAGCTGTCTCATGGTGCTCTCCTCCAGCGTCGAACCCGCTCCGCGGGTATCGCCCGAACCTGCTTTAGATAAGCAAGTTGCTTTTCAATATTGCTGAGGAGGGTCAATCTAGATAGCCTGTTGCCGTGCGTCAAGACACTCGTCAAGCCCAAAACCGTGCGACTTCGACCACCCGCTCGGGCGATGCCGGCCTGCTGCGCAGGCTCAATCTCTCGGCCGCGGTGAAGGCCTTCCTCAACGCGGAGTCGTTGACGGTCAGCGACCTGCGCTCGGCTATCGGCGTCTCGCGCCCCACGGCCGAGGAACTGCTGAACGCCCTGTTGGAAGAGGGCTTCGTCCGAGAGGCGCCCGGGCCCACGAAGGTCGATCGATCCGCGGGGCGGCCCGCTCGGCACTACGGGGTCGCCGCCGAGAACTTCAACGTCGTCGGGGTCGACATCGGTGCTCACAAGGTGGCCGTGATCATTTGCGACCTTCGGGGGGAGGTCGTGTCGCTACGCAAGCGCGACGTCGACCCCGCCCTGGGAGCCGCCGAGCGCATCGACGCCGCGGCACGTCTGATGGAGGCCACGGTTCGGCAGGCCAGGATGGGACGGGAGCGCATCCGCTCCGTGGCCTGCGGCATCACCGGAACGGTGACCGACGGCTCGTCGGTCAAGGACATCCGCACGCTCTCCGCGGGCCGGGACCTCAACGTCTACTCGCTCCCCGGCTTCGACCGGATCGATGTGGTGGCCGAGGTCTCGGCACGGTTCAAGCGCGACGTGCTGGTGGCCAACGACATCCACCTGGCGGCGGTGGCCGAGCAGTGGCGGGGTGCGGCAGCCGAGGCACGGGACCTCGTCTACATCCACGCCGGCCGCCGCATCGGGTCGGCGATCGTCATCGGCGGGCGCATCCACAACGGCCGGCACGGTCTCGCGGCGTCCGTCGGTTCCCTGAAGATGCTCGGGTGGCGCGAGGCGATGACCGAACTCGACCACGAGAGTCGCAAGCTCGCCGGCTCGACCGCCGACGAGTCCACCGGCGAGGGTGTCCGAGCGCTCTTCGAGGCGGCCACGACAGGTGACCCCGCCGCGATGCGCACGGTCGACGTCCTCGCCGAGGCCCTCGCCCTCGGAGCCTCGACCCTCGTGCACGCCATCGACCCTGACCTCGTCGTGCTCGGCGGCGGCCTGTCCCGCACGGGAGAGGTGCTCGCCGCTCCGTTCCGGCGGCACTTCGCCGCGACGTCCTTCGACCCGCCCAAGTTTCGCGTCTCCCTGCTCGGAGACGAGTCCGTTGCGCTGGGCGCAGCCCGGCTGGCCCTCGACGACATCGAGAGTCGCCTTCTCGCCGGGCAGACCTGACATCGTCCTTCCCTCTGTACCGATGGAGCTGCCTGATGATCGAGCCCGGGCGCGTTGCCGCCCCCGTACCCACCGACCCCGTCGCACTCTCCGGTTCCGGCGGGGCCGAGACGACGACGATCGTCCTCCTGCCGCGGGCCGACGGCCTGCCCGACATCGGGTGGGTGGGGCCGAGGCTGGGGGAGGGGGACGTACGGGCCCTGACCCCGCCCGCCTCGGTCGAGACCACGGCCTGGAACAGTTGGCTGATCGGCTCACCCGTCAGCCTCCTTCCGGAGCACTCGCGCGGCTACCTCGGACGGCCCGCGCTGCTCGGTCATCGCGTCAGTCCCGACGGCCCCGGCAGCGACTGGTCCACCGCGTTCGGCCCGGCGTCCGTACGGTGCGCTCCGGGCTCGCTCGTGGTCGAGGCGACCGACAAGTCGGCGGGCCTCGGACTCCGTTTCGAGGCCGAAGCCGTCGCGGGAGGAGGCCTGCGGCTCCGACACCTGCTGACCAACACCGGCAGCGGCCCGTACGTGGTCGACGCGCTCGACGTGGTCGTCCCCGTTCCGCCCGGCACCGGCGAGATCCTCGACTTCACCGGGCGCTGGGCCCTCGAACGGCAGCCTCGGCGCCGGGCCCTCGCCGACGGGCTCTGGGTCCGGGAGCACCGCCGGGGCATGCGCGGCCTCGACGGCACCGGTCTCGTCGTGGTCGGCACGCCGGGCTTCGGCTACGGCAACGGCGAGGTCCTGGGCGTCCACCTCGCCTGGAGCGGCAACCACCGGTACGCCGTCGAGCAACTCAGCTCGGGCACCGCCGTCGTCCGGGCGGGCGAGCTGTTGCATCCGGGCGAACTGGTCCTCGCCGAGAACGAAACGTACGCGATGCCCTGGGTGCAGGTCACCGCGTCCACGCGCGGGCTCGACGGCCTGGCGGACGCGACCCACACCTACGTCCGCTCGCTGGCGGCCCATCCACCCGCACCCGCACCCGTCATGTTCAACCCGTGGGAGGCCGTCTACCTCGACCACGACCTCGACACGTTGACCGCCCTGGCCGAGATCTCGGCCGCGCTGGGCGTCGAGCGCTTCGTGCTGGACGACGGGTGGTTCACGAACCGCACCTCCCTGAGCGACGGCCTTGGTGACTGGGCCTCCGACCCGGGAACGTGGCCGGACGGACTGACACCTCTGGTGGACCGGGTGCACGAGCTGGGGATGGAGTTCGGCCTCTGGTGGGAACCGGAAGCCGTCAATCCCAACGCGGCGATCTTCCGCGACCACCCCGACTGGATCCTGCGTACCGGCGACCGCCTGCCGGTACTCGAACGCGACTGCTACCTGCTCGACCTCAGCCGCCACGAGGTACGGGCACACCTCCTCGACGCCTTCGACCGCCTGGCGGCGGATCACCCGATCGACTTCGTCAAGTGGGACCACAACCGCGACCAGATCGACGGCGGCGACTCGCGCGGCTCCGGGCGGGCCATGGCGCGGCGGCAGACCCTCGCCTTCCGCGACCTCCTCGACGAGCTGGCCCGTCGTCACCCCGGAATCGCGTGGGAGAGCTGCGCCTCGGGAGGCGGCAGGATCGACCTGGACGTGCTCGAACGGGTCCAGAGCGTCTGGACCTCCGACGTCACCGATCCGCTGTCCCGCCAGTCCATTCAGCACTGGACCGCCCAGCTCGCCCCGCTGGAGTACCTCGGCGCTCATGTCACGGCGCCGCTCTCCCACCAGACCGGTCGGACCAGCACCCTGGACCTACGGGCGGCCACGGCCCTGTTCGGCCAGTTCGGCATCCAGTGGGACCTCAGGACGGTACCGCCCCACGAGCTGGACCGCCTCGCCCGCTGGATCGACCTCTACAAGCGCCACCGCGTACTCCTGCACACCGGTCGGCTGACCCGTGTCGAGCTGCCCGACGGCCTGCTGTCGCACGGCGTGGTCGCGCAGGACCGGTCCGAGGCGCTCTTCTCCTACGCCCAGCTCGACGAGACCGTGCACGTGCCACCACGGCTGCGCATCCCGGGTCTCGACCCGGCCCGGAGCTACCGCGCCTCGGTCGTCGCGCCCGCCGACCCGGCGGTGGCCTGGGAGGTGACGGGCATGCAGGCGTCCGGTGCGGCGCTGGGAGCACTCGGACTGCCCGGTCCCGGTCGCGCGTCCCAGAGTGCGGCACTGGTCCATCTACAGGTGATATGACCCGGCGAAGCCACCTGCTCTGCGAGGAGGGCGGCTACCGCACAGCCACCGCCGACCCCCGCGAGCGGATCGTCTGACGCTCCGCAAACCTGGCTTCCGCTTCCCGGTGCCCGGACGAGAGGCCGCTCGCCGCCGCCGGAGCCGACAGCGCCCACCGTCCGAGCCGGCCCCTGCGTCCGATCACGGAACACGATCAGACGCAGGGGCCGGCTCCTTTCGAGATCACGAACGCGAACACATCAGGATTCGCCGAGAAATGAGGCGGCAACACATCTGGCGCTCCTTTCGTATATCGCATATATTTCACGCACGACTCCGGATGTCGTGCCGACGTGACAGCACGCCGTTCGGGGGCCGGACTGGGAGCCGGATCACGACCGGCCTCTCCCTGCTCCCGCACGTACCTGGACGGCCGACCCAGCCGCAGCCCGTCCCACAAGAGACGCGCCCACGGCGCCGCCGCGCAGTTGATCCGTCGGCACCTCCCGGCGGTCCGCTCTCGCGCCGCCACCACGGCCCGACCTCCCCGACAGCCGGCCTCCGGAATCAGTAGGCCCGAGCACCGTCACACCCCGAAGCCCCTTCGGTGCGGACCCCGATCGGCGCCCGTTGCCCAACGTCGCCGAAGTGCCGCCCGCGGGAGCTTCGTACCCGCCGTCCACACCGGCATCACCCCCACCGGAGCCGGCCTTCCCCTCGCCCACGGCGACAGGCCACCTCCAGCCCCCACCCCACCCCCATCCCCCACGGAGACAGAACATGACCAGACCCGAGCCTCACGGCATCAGCCGCCGCTCCGTCCTGCGCGGAGCGGCCGTCGCCGGCGCCGGAGCGGCCATCACCCCGCTGCTCAACCTCTCCACCGCCACGGCCGCCACGGCCGGCAACTACACCATCCGCTTCGACCAGGCGCGCAAGCAGACCATCCTCGGCCTCGGCTTCGAGATCCAGTCGGACTCGATCGGCTCCGGCAACAACGGCCTGCCGGCCACCGTCTCCGGCGTGCCCTACGACCTGACGCCGGCCGAACGGACCCGCTTCTACCAGCAGTTGGTCATGGGCGGCCGCACCGACCGGGGCTTCCGCTACTGCCGGCTCGCGCTCGGGCTCTACCACCGCGGTCTCGATCCCACGGGCAAGCACATCATCGACCGCTACCCCGGCCAGACCGCCCTGCTCGCCGACATGATCAACAGCAGTCGCATGGAGGGCGTGGCGGCCGAGTACTGGTCACCCGCCCCCGGCTGGAAGAGCAACAACTCCTACGTCAGAGGCAGTCTCGCGTCCGTCGAGCCGGCGTTCCTCGACCAGTTGGGCGACGCCATGGTCGGCGACCTCGACTACCTCTCGGCACGCGGTGTTCCCATCTCCATGTGGGGCCTGCAGAACGAGCCGGACGCGGAGAACACGTACTCCACGTGCCAGTACACGCCCGAGGGGTACCTCAAGACGTTCAAGGCCGTCGCACCCAAGGTCAAGGCCCGCTACCCCCGAGCGATGATCCACGCCGACAGTCGGGACGGCTGGGAGAGTGCCTGGGGCAAGGCCGTCGCCGCCGACCCCGTGGCCCTGTCCTACGTCGACGCCTGGTCCTTCCACCGTATCGGCTCGCCGAGCAACGAGCAGATGCCGAGCAAGAAGCCGCTCGGGAGGGACTACACCTCGGGAGCGCTCGGAAGGCCCGTCTTCAACAACGAGTTCGAGTACCTCGACAACTTGACCAGTGACGACAGAACGATCAACACCGCCCAGTCGATCATGAACTGGATGACCTTCCAGAACTCCCCCACCTGGTTCTGGCTGCACGCCCTCAAGCCCACCACCAACGCCGAATCGCCCGGCTACTCCCTCGGCTTCTGGCGCCCGCCGAGCGACACCGACTTCAGCCCCAACCACTTCCCCGACCTCCCGGTCGGCCACTGGACCTGGAACCCCCAGAACTGGAACGCCGTCGCCGGCTTCGTGAAGTACATGCCGTGGAACTCGGTGCGCTACCACGTCGACGAATCCGCGGAACTCGGCGACCAGCGGATCATGGCGTGGAAGACCCCGGAGGGCAAGCCGGTCTTCGTCATCACCAACCGCTCCGCCACCCAGTCGTTCACCTACACCGTCAACACCCAGACGACCGCCGTCTTCCAGGGCCACCGCTACGGCCCGGCCACCAACAACCAGGACATCCCCGTGCTCACCGGGCCCACCCTCACCATCACCGTCCCGCCGCGGTCGATCGAGTTCTGGGTCCGCACCCCCTGATTCCCGGCCCGCACCTGAGCCCGACGCACCACGGTGCGCATGGCTGACGAACGTCTCCCGGCCGGACCCGGGGACCGGGGCGACCGGCCGCCGGATCAACGTGATCCGCAGGTTCTGCCCGGGAGGCGTTCGCCGCATCCGCCGCCGAATGGAGGGTGCATCGAACTTGGTGCACGAAGATCCTGGACGACACATCCGGGGCGAACCGGATGAAACCCCGGGCTGAGGTGATGAATTCACCTCAGGGGAGAGGCCCGGATCGTTGGGATATCGCATACCATGAACGAATGGAGCGAACCAGCTGGGCGGAGCGCATCCCCGCCGTGAAGAGCAAGGCCGACCTCGTCTACGAGAGCCTGTACAACGCCATCGCCCAGGGAGGTCTCCGACCCGGCGAGCGGATCAACATGGACGAACTGGCCCGCCGGTTCGGCATCAGCAAGATCCCCGTCCGCGAGGCGGTGAAGCGGCTGGAGTCGGACGGTCTGCTGGTCTCGCGGATGCACGCGGGCATCACCGTGACCCCGATCGACGTCGCCGAGATGCGAGGCGTCTTCCTCGCCCGCGAGGCCATCGAGGCGCTGGTCGGACAGCTCGCGGCCGAGCGGATGGACGACGCCCGGCTCGCCGAACTCAAGAGCGTCCAGCGGGCGATGCACGACGCGCTCGCCGCGGGCGCGCTGGAGAAGATGGCCGAGCTGAACTCCCGCTTCCACCGGACGCTGGCCCAGAGCGCGGGCTACCGCGTCCTGCGCGACCTCACCGAGCAGTTGCTGTTCACCATCCGCCGCTACCGCATCACCGCGCCGATGGGCGACCGGGACTGGCGCTCCGTGGCCGCCGAGCACGACGTGATCGTGGACGCGCTGCGCCGGCGCGACCCGGTCGCGGCCGCGGACGCGGTACGCGCCCACATAGGCTCGCAGGCCGTGCACGAGGTCGAGTGCGCCTTCTGAGCTGATTGAACGTGGGCGATATCTCTGCCTCGGCCCGGTGTCTTCCGTGCCCCAGAGCTATCCGTGCAGGCCGACGACCTGTTCCTCGCTCGCGCACCCGCAGGATCCTGGCCCTTGTGAGCGGCAACGCTCCGGCGCCGGCCCGGGTGCGGTCCTCACCCTGTTCGCCTGTGGCATCGATGCCGTCGAGGTGTCACCGAACACCGCCCGCGCCCTGAAGGTCCTTGAACGGACCTGAGCGCCACCCGGCCCCGACACCGCCCCCGGCGCCCGTGAGCCCCTCGCGCTCCTGCCGTCCGCTCTCCGCACCGGCGAGCCGGTTGCGGTCGGGGCAGCCTCCGCAGGTCCGACACGCGCATGCCACAGGCCCGACCGGGTGCCTGTCTCCAGCACCTGGCCGGGCTCGTGCTCCCCGGTTCATCCGTGCGACTACCGGGGAGCACGTGGGTCCTACTCCTTGACCGCGCCGCCGAGGGGGTGCTGCGCGGGGAGCCCGGTCGCCCTCGTCACAGGTCTCCCTCGCCCCTTGCCACGGTCCGTCATTCCTTGCCGAGGGCCTGGCCGACCGCGTCGTCGATGGTCTTCAGTGCCTTGTCCACGGGGACCTGGCCGTTGACGCCGGCCACGATGTTGGCCTTCTGGGCGTCCCAGCGGGCCTGGAAGGCGTGCCGGTCCTGGAGCAGCAGCTCGGGGGTGTTGCGGCCGAGCTGCTCGAAGATGGCGTTCCAGTTGGGGTCGGCCTTGACCTTGCCGTCCACGGTGGCCTTCACGGCCGGGTCCACCTTGCCGAGGTCGTACGGGAAGATCCCGTAGTACTCCATGTACTGGGCGCTGCGCTCGGGCGAGGCCAGCCAGCGCATGAAGGTGCCGGCGCCGTTCAGGTTCTTGCTCGCGGAGCCTGCGACCAGGCTCTGGCCGCCGACCATCGAGCAGCCGCTCTTCGGACCGGTGGGCATCGGGGCGACGGCCCACTTGCCCTCGGTCTTGGCACCCCCGAGCTTGATGCTGGCGATGACGGACTGGTTGAACGGGAACATCGCGACGTCGCCGCTGATGAAGCCGTTGAGGGCGCTGGTCCCGGTGGGGGAGATCTTCTCGGTGTAGAAGGACTTCATGTACTCCATCGCGGTGCGCCCGGCGTCGGTGTTCTGGGTGGAGGTCTTGAAGTCGGGGGTGGTGAGGGTGCCGCCGGCCTGGCAGAGGAAGCTCTCCCACACGGAGTTGATGGCGTTGAGGTGGTCGTCCATGCCCTTGAACTGCCAGCCGGCCACCTTCTTCCCGGCCTCGGCGGACTTGGCGGTGATGGTGGCCGCGGTGGACTTCAGCTCGTCCCAGGTCCTCGGCGGGGCGGCGATGCCGTACTGCTGGAGGATGTCGGTGCGGTAGAGCATGACGCCGACGTCGAAGGAGAGCGGGACGCCGTACATCTTGCCGTCGTACTCGTCGACCTTCGCCAGCGGCAGGAACTTCTCGGTGTCGGCGGGGGCGTAGCCGAGCTTGTCGAGCGGGGCGAGGGCACCGGACTTGAGGTAGTCGAGGTCGAGGCCGTTGTTCATCAGCCAGACGTCGGGACCCTTGCCGGCGGCGACGGCCTGCTTGATCTTGTCCCGGCCGTCCTTCCACTCCAGCAGGGTGAGTTCGACCTTCACCTTGCGCTGGGAGGCGTTGAACTCGTCCACCAGTTCCTTGACCTTGCCGTCCTGGCCGATCCAGTACGGCATCGACCAGAACTTGACGGTGGTCGGTCCGGCGGACTCCGAGGACCCGCCGGTGGAGGAGGAACAGGCCGAGGCTGCGAGCGCGACGGCGGAGGCCAGCGAGACGGCGGCGGCGAGTCTACGGCGGAGTAGTGGTGCCATGAGGGGGTCTCCTTGTGCGACGGGCAGCGGCCGGGCCGGCCGTCCCGGAACGTGCGGGGGCAGGGAGAGGCCGGGGCGATCCGGCCCAGAGACCGGCCCCAGAGCGGTGCGGCGTAACGTCGAAGCAGCAAGCTGGAGCCTTGCCCGAAACTTATGCGATATACGAAATGGCCGCCAGGGGTGTTGCCGTTTCGTGTTCTTGGCCAACCGGATCTCTCTCGGGCCGAGCCGGGGGATCGGTGGCAGGGGGCGCCATCATGCCGACAGCTCCGCAGACCCGCCCGGCGGCCGCACCCTGCCGCCACCCGAACGGAGCGGCGACGGCGCGGTCGTTCCGGGCGGGTCTGCGGAGCGCGAGCGGAGTCACGGGTGGATCAGTTCGCCCAGCCCCAGGGTGCGCAGCGTGAGGTTGACCATGTGCAGGTGGCCGACTGCGTTGGGGTGGATGGGGTCGTCGAGCCACTCGCCCGGGTCGCCGTCGGGGAAGCGGGCCAGCCAGTACGCCTCGTGGTCGACGAGGAGGGAGCCGGTGTCGTGGGCGATGTCCCGGACGGCCTGGCAGTAGGCGGGCAGGCCCGGGTGGGTGGTCCGGGCGGCGGGGCCGGTCGGGACGGGGGTCTGGAGGATGATCTGGGCACCGGGGGTGCGGGTGATGATCTCGCGCATGCCGGAGTGGAAGGCGTCGAGCCCGACCGCCCCGGCGTGCGCGTCGTTGGTGCCCAGGGAGATCGAGAGGATGTCGGGGGCGAACCGGCCGATCAGATGGTGGTAGGAGCCGAGGACGTCGGCGGAGGTCCAGCCGGACACACCGGTGTTGACGACGATGTCCGTGCGACGGTCCAGCTGTCGCCGCACGCGTTCGTGGAGGTGCTCGACCCATCCGCGGGCCCCTCGCGTGTGCGTGCTCGCCTGGGTGATGCTGTCACCTGCGGTCACCCAGGTCATCGGCGCTGCCGACAGATCGATCATGCGTGTACCTCTCGCCTCGTTCGGATTCCGGACGCTGTTGCGGACGCACGCGGAGTCGGCGGCCTCGACGGGCCGCACCACGGCGCAGTGGTGGCGGCCGGCCGGATCGTCCGGGCGCACCATCCGACGCAGACTCCCTGTGCGATCTACGACAGCGATGCTTCGAGATCAGGACCTGGCCGGCCGGACGCCCGCGCTTCCACGTTCACTTCACCCCGACCGGCCCCACCTGGACAACATCCTTGCGGTCGACGTGAGGTGGGTGCGGTGCGCCGCCCATACGATTCTGTTATCCGCCCCATCAGCAATTCGGACCTTGCCGCCGTCGGCCGACGGGCCGAGAATCGGACCCCTCGCTCCCGGGGAGGGGGCGGTGCCGGCGACGCGGTCGACGTGAGCGGGAGCAGCCTCGCCGACCGTGCCGCGGTCGTCCGTAGACCGAACGCCGACGCCCCGGACCGGGGCTCCGGGTTCGGACCGCTCGCGGACGGTCACACGCGTGTCGCCCACAGCCTCGGCGGCCTCTACCTCACCGCGGGCGCCACCCGGGACGGTCGGTTCGAACAGCACCCCTGTGGCGGAAGCAGCCCCCAGGCGTTCGTCCTCGGCCGACATCGCCGCGTCCACCGAGGTGCGAGATCCGCGGCCCCTCTCGACTGGCTGGCAGTAACCCCTTCATTTTCCTCCGGGAGAAAGGGACTTGGCGGCACAGTTCGTTCGCCGGATGCTCCGAACTCACGTGACCTTCGCTCGCCGGGCTCGCTGATCTGACGTGCACGAATTACGGCAGGTCCATGAGGGTCTGGCCGCTTCGCAAGGGGATGGGGCGACGGCGTGTCAACCTCCAGTAGCCCGACGCCCGTTGCGCGGTGGTGGTCCTCGCCTCGCCCGCGTCAGGCCCGGTCCGCTCCGGTGACCTTCCGGTGGGTAGGAAGGGTCCCCGCCGCAGTGCGCCGGGGCGGGGACCACGTGGTGTGCTCCCGGGCGGGCCCCGGGGGCGGGTCGGGTGCGGGCCGGTGGATCGGCCGACTGCGGGGGAGGGCAGGGGAAGCGAGCGGTCACGGACGGGGGTAGACGCCGCACGACGTGACCGGTTTGCCGTTCGCGTCGTCGAGGCAGACCCCGACGTACGAGCCGCCGCCGACGACATCGGCGGGAAGTGTGGCGGGCACCGAGGTCACCGTGTTGCAGTGCGTACTGCTGCTCCTGGGGCCGAGCGGGTTGGCGTAGCCGTCGAACACGCTGTACCACGCCCTGCGGCAGCCGACGGACTTCAACGTCCCGGTGAAGCCCACCGATCGGTTGTACCAGGTGAGGGTGCCGGAGATGTAGCTGCCGGCGCCGTCGGCGACGTGGACCGGGGTGGTGGGGTAGGCGGCGGCCGTGGCCGGAGGTGCCGCGACGGCCGGTGCGGTCAGTGCGGCGGACGTGGCCAGGCTCGCCACGGTGAAGAGGGTGAGTGCAGTTCGGCGCAACACGGCGTTTGTCTCCATTGGTGGGAGTTTGCGGTGATGACGCCACAAGGTTGCCCGCAGCCCTTGCATGTCAATCCTGGCGGAGCGCGATGTCCACGGACGGCCCCGCCGGCGCCGGGGTGGCGCGAAGCCGGGTGGATTTCGTCCGTTGTCGTCCGCTTCGTCTTCGGACGGACCGTCAGGAGGCCCAGGGGGATGTCCTTGTCGGCAAAGGTCAGGTAAAGGAAAAATGGTCTG
This sequence comes from Kitasatospora sp. NPDC127035, assembly GCF_042726075.1. Taxonomy (NCBI): domain Bacteria; kingdom Bacillati; phylum Actinomycetota; class Actinomycetes; order Kitasatosporales; family Streptomycetaceae; genus Kitasatospora; species Kitasatospora sp. NPDC127035. Next base: position 25,870 of record NZ_JBHXDN010000031.1, read on the forward strand.
GACCTCTTGACGGCTTGGTCTGGACCTTTCTAGTCTCGCCGGAGCACCCTGCGAAGGACGTCGCGCAGCGTGCGACCACGGACTCCCCCACCCCTGTCCGCCCCCACGTCGAGGAGCCCCTCTCTTGAGTACTCGCTTCGCCATGTCGAAAAAGAAGTTGAGAGTCGCTGCAGCCGGTCTGACCGCGCTCGCCCTTCCGCTGGTCGCCGTCGTAGGCCTGTCCACCCCCGCCCAGGCCGCCACCGCCGCCACCGCCACCTTCGCCAAGGGCTCCGACTGGGGCTCGGGGTTCGACGGTAAGTGGACGGTCAAGAACACCGGCACGACCACGCTCACGTCCTGGACCATCGAGTGGGACTTCCCGACCGGCACGAGCGTCGCCTCGGCCTGGGACGCCACGGTCACCAGCTCCGGCACGCACTGGACCGCCAAGGACAAGGGCTGGAACGGCACCCTCACCCCCGGTGCCTCCGTGACCTTCGGCTTCAACGGCGCCGGCCCGGGCGTGCCCAGCGGCTGCAAGCTCAACGGCGCCTCCTGTGACGGCACCGACCTGCCCGGCGGCAACAAGGCGCCCTCCGCGCCCGGCACCCCGGTCGGCTCCGACGTCACCGACACCTCGCTGAAGGTGTCCTGGACCGCCGCCACCGACGACACCGGCATCAAGAACTACGACGTCCTGCGCAACGGCACCAAGGTCGCCACGGTGACCGGCCTCAGCTACAGCGACAGCAACCTCACCGCGGGCACCAGCTACGACTACACCGTCGTCGCCCGCGACACCGCGGACCTGACCGGCCCCGCCAGCGCCCCCGGCAGCGTGCGCACCACCGGCGGCGACGTCGTCGTCGGCGACAAGGTCAAGCTCGGGTACTTCACCAACTGGGGCGTCTACGGCCGCAACTACCACGTGAAGAACCTGGTGACCTCCGGCTCCGCCGCGAAGATCACCCACATCAACTACGCCTTCGGCAACGTCCAGAACGGCAAGTGCACCATCGGCGACGCCTACGCCGACTACGAGCGCGCCTACACCGCCGACCTGTCGGTCGACGGCGTGGCGGACACCTGGGACCAGCCGCTGCGCGGCAACTTCAACCAGCTGCGCGAGCTCAAGCGCCTCTACCCGCACATCAAGGTGATCTGGTCCTTCGGCGGCTGGACCTGGTCCGGCGGCTTCGGCCAGGCGGTGCAGAACCCGGCCGCGTTCGCCAAGTCCTGCCACGACCTGGTCGAGGACCCCCGCTGGGCCGACGTCTTCGACGGCATCGACCTCGACTGGGAGTACCCGAACGCCTGCGGTCTGACCTGCGACACCAGCGGCGCCGACTCGTTCAAGAAGATGACCCAGGCGATGCGCACCGAGTTCGGCCGTGACCTGGTCACCGTGGCCGTCTCCGCCGACGCCTCCCCGGGCGGCAACATCGACAAGGCCGACTACGCCGCCGGTGCGCCGTACCTCGACTGGATCAACGTCATGACGTACGACTTCTTCGGTGCCTGGGCGGCGAAGGGCCCGACGGCCCCGCACTCCCCGCTCACCACGTACAACGGCATCCCGAAGGCCGGCTTCACCTCGGCCGAGGCCATCGCCAAGTACAAGTCGATCGGCGTGCCGGCCGACAAGCTGCTGCTCGGCATCGGCTTCTACGGCCGTGGCTGGGCCGGCGTGACCCAGTCCGCCCCGGGTGGCACCGCCACCGGTGCGGCGGCCGGTACGTACGAGACCGGCATCGAGGACTACAAGGTCCTCAAGAACACCTGCCCCGTCACCGGCACGGTGGCCGGCACCGCCTACGCCCACTGCGGCACCAACTGGTGGAGCTACGACACCCCGGCGACCATCGCCTCGAAGATGGCGTGGACCAAGGCCCAGAACCTGCGCGGCGCCTTCTTCTGGGAGTTCAGCGGTGACACCGCCAACGGCGAGCTGGTGAACGCGATCCACAGCGGTCTCCAGTAACACCTGCACCACCGTCCGACCGCAGCACCACAGCACCACAGCACTGTACGAAGCGGCCCGCCGGCCATCCGCCGGCGGGCCGCTGTGCTGTGTCGGTGCCCGCAGCCGTCGAGAAGGTGCGGTTGCTTCCGGGCCACGATCACGGTGGCCGTGCCATCCGGCCCAGCTGATATCGCCCGATGAAGTGACAAGCGGGTGTCACTCGGTCCGGGGCCGTCCGTGCTCTGACTCCTTGGGACTGGTGACCTCCTCATTCCTCGGGACGTGCCGTCGTGGCTCGGTGGGCCTGATCGCCGCAGCCGTTCTCTGCTCGTCGGCCGTCCTCGGTGCGGGCACGGCGCGAGCCCAACCGCTGCCCGTTCCCGTCCCCGTGCCGTCGCCCGTGCCGTCGCCGTCCGCCGGCACCGCGCCGCCGGACGAGGGGCTCGCGCCGCCGACCGGGCCGCTCGGACCGGACGGAGAGCCGGCCGCGGTGGCCGAACCCGGCCCGGCCCCGACGGCGGAGGCCGTCCGGGAGTGGACGGACACCGCGTTGGCGATCGTGGAGGGCGAGGCCCGACTGACGGCTGTGCGGGACACGGCCGTACGCCTCCGTCAGGACGCCGCCGCCGCCGTGGCGTCCGCGGACGCCGGGCGGGTCCGGCAGGAGGTGCTGGGAGATCTGCTCAGCGGGTTGGCCCAGGCCCAGTACCTGAACCACGGGATGGTCCAGCTGGCCGCCTTCCTCAGCTCCACACCCGAACAGAGCCTTGAACGATGGCGGGGCGAGCGGCTCAGCGACGACGCCCTCGCCGACCGCTACCACGATGCCGAGGAGGTGCGCCGGGCCCGGGCGCAGCAGGCGGATCTCGCTCGTGCTGCCGAGTCGGCGGGCGCCGAGGAGGTCCACCGGGTCGAGGCGGACCAGGCCGGTCTGGTGCAGCGGCAGGAGAGGATGCGCGCGGATCTCGCGGGCCGGTTCGGGGACGGGGTCTGGCAGCCGGGGACGTACCGGAACTCGGCGCCGGCCGACGGCCGGACCGACCCGGTCGCCCAACGTGCCGTGGCCTACGCGCTGAGCCGCATGGGCAGCCCCTATGTCTGGGGCGCGACCGGGCCGACGGAGTTCGACTGCTCCGGCCTGACCTCGAAGGCGTGGGAGGCGGCCGGTGTCACCGTGCCCCGGACCAGTCAGGAGCAGTGGGCGCAGCTCCCGCGCGTTCCGAGTGGCGCTCCGCTGCGCCCGGGTGACCTGGTGGTCTATTTCGAGGAGGCGACCCACGTCGGCCTGTATGTGGGTGACGGGTTGGTGGTCCACGCGCCCCGGCCCGGCACGGTGGTCCGGCTCACCGCTCTGCAACGGATGCCGGTCGCCGGAGTGGTGCGGCCGGAGCCTTCACCGCCCCGGCCGTAGCGTCTCGTCAGGCAGCGGGCCGTCACCCGTCTTCACGACATGGCCGTGCCCTCGCCGAGGAAGTCCCTCACTCCCGATTCCGGCCGATTCCCGGTATGGGACACACACTGTTCTCTCCCGCCCTTCCTCGGCAGCTCGGCGAAGTCATTCGCGAGCACACCGTGTAGAGAACGGAAGGCCGAGCGTATCCCCGTCCACGCCCCCGCATGCCGTCCGGCGGTGCCCGCCCGTCATCGGCGGTGTCCGAGTCCCGCAAGGGGCGCAGCCCGTCAGGCACACCGGGCATCCGGAACGAGGGCCGGTGCGGCGTGACTACTGCGACGCCCGCGCTGCTGCCCCCGCGGAGGCGACATCCAGGTCGATCACGACCTCCTCACCCTCCCAGCGGCCGCGCTCCGAGATCACCAGGCCGATCAGTGCCAGATCGCCGGCCTGGTCCCGCAGCGCGTACTGCTCGTGGGTCTCCTCGCCGAGGTCACCCAACTCGTCACGCTCCCAGGCATCCACCGCGGCCTCGGCCACAGCCCTGGGCAGTCGCACGGTGACACGGCCGACCTGGGCGTCGACATGCTCCCCGATCACTGCCAGCACCTTCGAGTCTTCCCGATACCGGACGTACTGCTCCTGATCCACCACAGGGCGAGGCTACTCGGACTGCTGAAGCCGTCTCGACCGAATTGACCCGGCGGTCCTGTGCGGTCATGGCAGTAGCGTTTCCCCGGCCCCGGCCCCGGCGGCGAGGAGGGAAGGGGTGGCCCGTCCGGTCGGGCAGTCGACCGGAAGGCCGATCCGAACCACCCGGACCACGTGCTGACCGCGACCGACATCGCCTTCTCGATCGACCCGGTCTACCGCGTGGAGCTGCTGACCGGCAGCGGGTGGTCAGCCCGCCACTGGGATCTGGGCGTGTGGGAGGAGGCCGGCGGACGGGGCTTCTTCAAGAGTGCCAAGTGGTCCGGGGCGGACGAGATCGCCGTGTTCGCGGAGAAGGAGACCACGGTGTTCACCGTGGACCCGGTCAGTGGCCGTCCGGGCGAGCCGAGGGCGGGGGCCCGGTAGTCCGCTCGCCTGACAGTGGCGCGTGGCACAGTTCTGCCCATGAACATCGTCGCCACGCCGCACAGTTGGGACGGCGCCGTCGCTCTCTTCGAGCAGCGGAGCCTGCCCGTCAGCACCTACGAGAACCTGTACGAGGAGGACTACGACGTCCACGCGGGTGACCTCGCCATCGACGGCCACCTCGACCTCGATGCCGTCGAGCCGGACGGCACCGGCTACATCGTCGACGGGAACCTCGACGTCGCCGGCGCGATCCTCAACCTCGACGACGGCTGCCCCGCCCTGATCGTCCTCGGTGACCTCAGGGCCACCGCCGTCTACTTGGAGGGCGACGCCAAACTGCTCGTCCGAGGGAGCGTCCACGTCGAGGCGTTCGTCGGCAACATGACCGACAAACTGGTGATGATCCACGGCGACCTCCACGCCCACGCCACCGTCCTGTCCTCCGAGTTCGCCCCGGACCTCATCGGCGGCGCCCTGCACGGGCCCGTCCTCGCACCCGACTACCTCGCTCCCGCTCCCGGCCGACCGACGGTCGCTCCCGAAACGGTGCTCGTTCCCGAGGTCCTGCGCACCGGCGCCGACGACGACCCCGACGACCTGCGCTGCTTCGACGCTCCCGGCGTCCACGGCGGGCGCCTCCTGCGCCGCATCGAGGCCGGTCTGCCCGTCACCCTGACCGCCCGGTCCACGGCCGGGCCCGCCACCGGGCGGTAACGGGGGCGGCTCCTCCCGGACATCGGCTCCGGCCGATGTCCGGCGGGCCCCGCTGCCGTCTGGCTCGCCAGCCGTGGCCGTCGCCGGGTCGTCCTCGCCCGCTCCCGAAGCCGGCACGGCGACGTCAGCGTGCTCCTGGAAGGGCTCAGGATCACCGGCCCGCCGAATGCCGACGACCGGCCGGCGCACCAAGTCCGCATCCCGATAGGGTCCTTGGACGAGGAGGGATGACCTTGGGCATGGATGATCTTGTCGCCGGCCGGTTGCCACGGCCGGCGGTGATGGCGGAGCTGGCCCGGACACGGCCGGTGTTCCACTCGGAGGCCGACCTGCAGCACGCGTTCGCCCGGACGCTCTGGGAGCTCGACCGCGAGGTGCAGTGCCGCCTGGAGGTGCGCCAGACCACCTCGGACGGTGTCGAGCACCTCGACCTGCTCTGTGCCACCGCGGAGGGTCGGACCGCGGTGGAGTTCAAGTACGTCAAGAGCGCCTGGAGCGGAGCGGTGGGTGCCGGGCCTTCGGGCGAGCAGTACGCCCTGAAGGCGCACGGTGCCCCTGATCTGGCCAGGCGCGACTTCGTGTTCGACGTCGCACGGCTGGAACGGTTCTGCGACCGGCCGGACCAGAACGGTCTGGCGCTGATGGTCACCAACACGTCGGCCTTGTGGCGGGAGCCGAAGCCGTCGGCGAAGCTGCCGCGCGACCACGCGTTCCGGTTGCACGAGGGCGGCGAGCTGACCGGGGAACTGCTGTGGGGCGGGGGTGACTACCCGCCCAACACCCGCGTCCTGCGCGGAACGTACCCCCTGCGCTGGCAGCCGTACTCGATCCGGCCCGGGGCGGCGGGGGAGTTCCGATACCTGGCCCTGTTCGTCGAACCGGGCGGGACGGCTCCCGCGGAACCGGAAGCCTCGGAGGCGGACAGCCGACCGGCCTGATCGCGCCAGGCTCGGCCCGGACGCACCTCCGGAACCGCGGGCGCGTCGGCGGCGAGCGGGTGGACGGGCGGTTCGCGCGCGGGCGCCCGTCGGCTCCTGCTTCGGCCTCGGCTGAGTACGGATACTCAGGCGCCCGCCGCTCGTGCGGCCTCACACTGGGGACGTCATGACGGATGCGAAGGGGGCGGTTGTGAGGCGTGCGAGGGTTCTCACGGTTCTGGCGATACTGGCGGCGTGTGCGGTGACGGGTGCGGGCCCTGCGGCCGCTGCCGATGACGTGCTGCTCCCGCACCCCGGGCCGGACGGTCTGGTGTGGGTGCCGGACCAGGTGGGGGACGGCGGTTTCGTGTCGGGCGGAGCGTGGAGCACCCTGCCGACCGTCCTCACGGTGGCCTGCGAGGGCGGCGGCAGCGTGCAGGTGACGATGGAGTCGCAGGGGGCGCAGACGGCCTCGCTCACCGTGGACTGCCCGGTCGGAACCGCCGGGGTGGGGTCGGCGACCATGGCTCCGGGGGTCGTGCTGGGATCTTTCTACGTGGGCGTCGACGCGTCCGGTGACACGATCCGGTGGGCCGCGACGGTGACGCAACCGGAGTAGACGCCGCGTAACGGGGGCTGCCGCCACATCACCGTGCGGCGGCGGCCCCCGAACCGATGAGCGCCGTCCGCCGGACGCCGCCGGACGCGCGACCGCGGACGGCCGGACCCTATCCGGGAAGGTGGATCAGGAAGCCCCAGGCCTGCTGCTCGTCGCGGACGTCCAGCGGTCGCAGGGCGATCCGCTGCGGAGCGATGTCCAGCACGCTGAGATCGAGCGCCAGCTCGGTCCCTCCGACCGGACCGCCGGGGACGACCACGTGGAACCGGGAGGCGTCCGGATCTCCGGCCGGGCGGAGCTCCCACTCCCGGGGCTCGGACGAGCCGACCACCTCGGAGTTCTCCTCCGGATCGCCGTAGTAGCCCGCGTAGGAGCGATGCCGCTGGTTGCGGAGCAGGACGTTGCCGTTGTCGAGTTCCTCCACCTCCCACGACTGCGCCTCCACCTTGCCTCCGTGGGGCGGGAGGAGCAGCACGTGCTCCTTGACTCCCGGCAGGCTGAGCAACTGCTCGTTGGGCTTGTCGATGCCGTAGGTGCCGCTCGGTACGGGTGCCATGGGCGGTCTCCCCTCGTTCGTGTGGTGCCGCACGGCACCGCAGATCGATGAATGGGGCGATTCAACCCGCGAAGGACGGGACGTGTGCGGACCGACACGAGGTGCCGGCCCGCCGAGCCCGGGCACCTGGAGGTGCAGACCGGTCCGGGACTCGGCCGTGGCCGGCGGTGCTGCTCCGGACGAGTACGCGCCCGCGTCAGGGCGAAGGCGGCGCCGGGGCGTTGCGGTGGGCGGCGATCCAGGCGTCGGCGTCGCGGAGGGCGGTTTCGAGCGGGCCGAAGAGAGTGCCGGTGGCGGGGACGACGGCGCCGGGCCCGAGGTGCTCGGCCAGACCGGTGTCGGCGACGATCCTGGCGAGCGGGGGCTGGACGCCGGCGAGGATCAGGTGTCCGCCCGCGTGGTGGAGTTCGTCCGCCTTGCGGCGCAGGAGCTTGATCATGGCGGACGACGGTACGTCGGGGAGGGTGCGGACGACGAGGACGAGGACGGCGCCCTCGGCGGGCGCGGGCCAGCTCCGGTCCATGCGGGGGAGTTCGGCGAAGAGGCTGACGCCGTTGTAGTCGAGGACGGTGACCTGCCCGGGGGTCAGCCGGTCGGGCGGGGGCGCGGTCCTCCAACGGCCGTCGCCCGCGGGTTCGAGGGCGAGGAGCCGGGACTGGCGGGCGGCCTGGGCGCAGTAGAGCAGGAGGGAGACGACGGCGCCCAGAATGACGGCCTGCTGGAGCGGGAGCTCGGTGGTGGCGAGGAAGGTGAGGGCCATCGCGGCGGTCGACAGGGGAGAGGTCTTCAGGACGAGGCGGATGTCGGGGATCTTGCCGGCGATGAGTTCGGCGCCGACGACGATGATCAGGCCGCCGATGACGGGCATCGGGATGCGCTCGGCCAGGGGCGCGAGGGTGAGGACGATCGCGGCGAGCCACAGGCCGGAGAAGATCCCGGTCCAGCGGGTGCGGGCGCCGGCGGAGACGGCGACACCGGTGCGCGACAGGGAGCCGCCGACCGGCAGGGACTGGAACAGGGCCCCGGCGACGTTGGCCGCACCCTGGGCGGCGAAGTCGCCGTTGACGGAGGAACGGGAGCCGTCCGGGTTGGGGACGGTCGGGGCGATACCGGCCGCTTGCGCGAGGGCGACCAGGGCGATGGAGACGGCGCCGCCGAGCAGGTGCGGGAACGCCGACCAGTCGGGGGCGGTGAAGTGGGGCAGGGCCGAGGGGATGTCGGCGATGCCCTCGACCAGCTCCACACCGGTGCCCAGCGCGGCGACCGCGCTGCTGACGACCACCATGGCGATCAGCAGCGCGACCGTTCTCAGCCGCTCCACGGCGTGGGCCAGGGCCCAGACGCCGACGGTGGCGGTCGCGGTCAGGGTGGCAGCGAGCTCCCAGGAACCGACGTGCACCACCCAGTCGCCCAGCTGCACGAGCTTGTTGTGGCCCTGCGGCTTGTATCCGGTGGCGTCCTTCAGGACACCGGTGATGATCTGCACGGCGATGCCGACGGAGAAGCCGGTCATCACCGCGTTGGAGACGAACGAGAGCACCACTCCGAGCCGCAGGACGCCCATGAGCAGCATGACGAGGCCGGTCATCATGGCGAGCATCGCGATGTTCCCGCCGCTGCCGGCATCGAGGCCGGCGTCGGCCAGGACGCTCTGCGCCGTGAGTGAGATGGCGCTGGTGAGGGTGGTGACCATCAGTACGGTGCGGGCGGTGATCGAGCCGACGACGGCGGGTACGACACCGGAGAAGAGTCCGGCGACCGGGTTGAACCCGGCGATCGCCGCGTACGCCATGCCTTCGGGGATGCTGAACAGGCCGGTGACCAGACCGGCGGAGACGTCGGCGGGCCGCGGCCTGCCCAGGTGGGGGCGGCGGAGCCTGGAGGGTGCGGTTCGGGTCATGCGCGGCTTCGGTGGCATGCGGGGCCGTGGTCGCGGTGTCGGACGGTCAGGGAGTGACGACCGGGAAGGACTTGTCGACCGGTGTGACCAGGGAGAAGAGCCGATCGAGGGCGCCGAGGTCGCCCTCGTGGTCGATCTTCTCCGAACCGCCGCCGGCCAGCAGGCCCAGCAGCTGGGGCTTGGTCAGGGTCAGGGTGAGGTCGGCGGCTGTCCTGGCCGCGCCGCTCGGGGGAACGGTGCGGTGGGTCAGGGCGCCGTTGCTGAGGGTCAGACGGTGGCGCCGGCGCTCGTCGACGAGGGCCAGGTCGATCGTCAGGTTCTCCTGCCAGGCCCGGGGGCCGTCGACGCGGACCGCGATCGAGTCGAGGAGCATGTCGACGGTCAGGGCCATCGCCATCTCGGGGTTGGTGGAGTCCAGCAGGATGGTGCCCGGTCCCTGGCGCAGTTCCAGGGCCGCGGTGAGGAAGAAGTTGCGCCAGGGGCCGTTCTCCGCGCCGTGACCGAGCCGGTCGTAGACGCCGGCGAGCGCGTCCTTGGCCGCGGTGTCGGAGGCGTCGGCGAAGACCAGGTGGTTGAGGAGGGTGGCGGCGAAACGCAGGTCCCCGTCCTGGGTGAAGGCCCGGGCCTTCGCCAGTGCCTGCTCCCGCCCGCCGAGCGCGTCCACGTACCGGCGGGCCTGCTCCACCGGCGGGTGCTCCCACAGGTGCGCCGGGTTGCCGTCGAACCAGCCCAGGTACCGCTGGTAGACGGCCTTGACGTTGTGCGAGAGCGAGCCGTAGTAGCCCCGCGCGTGCCAGGAGGTCTCCAGCGCCGGCGGCAGCTCCAACTGCTCGGCGATCTCCGGCCCGGTCAGCCCGTCGTTCAGCAGCCGCAAGGTCTGGTCGTGCAGGTAGGCGTACAGGTCGCGCTGCGCCGACAGGAACGTCACGACGTTGCCGTGACCCCAGGTGGGCCAGTGGTGCGAGGCGAACGCCACGTCGTACCGTCCGTCGAAGAAGTCGATCGCCTCGTCCAGGTAGCGCGCCCAGATCCGGGCGTCCCGGACCACTGCGCCGCGCAGGGTCAGGATGTTGTGCATGTTGTGCGTGGCGTTCTCCGCCAGGCACAGGGCCCGCCTGTCGGGGAACAGGAAGTTCATCTCGGCCGGGGCCTCGGTGCCGGGGGTCAGCTGGAAGACGATCCGCACCCCGTCGACCGTCTCCTCCTGCCCGGTGTGGGTGATGTCGAGCGTCGGCGGGATCAGCGTGATCGTGCCGGTCGAGGTGGTCATGCCCAGCCCGGCACTGATCTGTCCCTCGGGGCCCTTGGGCAGCCGGTCCCCGTACATGAACATCGCCCGCCGGGTCATGGCGTTGCCCGCGTAGACGTTCTCGCTCACCGCGTGTTCGAGGAAGCCCACCGGGGCGATCACCGGCACCCCCTCCTCCGTACCGGCCGGCAGCACACCGCGCGAACCGCCGAAGTGGTCGCCGTGCGAGTGCGTGTAGACCAGGCCCGTCACCGGCCGCCGACCCCGGTGCTCGCGGTACAGCGCGAGCGCCGCCGCAGCGGTCTGCGTGGAGATCAGCGGGTCGATCACGATCACCCCGCGCTCGCCCTCCACCAGCGTCATGTTCGACAGGTCCAGACCCCGCACCTGGTAGATGCCCTCGGTCACCTCGAACAGGCCCTGCTTCGCACACAGCTGCGCCTGGCGCCACAGGCTCGGGTTCGCGGTGGGCGGGCATTCGCCCCGCAGGAAGTCGTAGGCGTCGTTGTCCCAGATCACCCGCCCGTCCTCGGCCTTCACCACGGCGGGCACCAGCGAAGCGATCAGTCCGCGCTCCGCGTTCTCGAAATCCGTCCTGTCACCGAAGGGCAGTGAGGAGGTCATGCGTCGCTCCGATCCAAAGCCGAGCCGGGAACCCCGATCCGCGGCCCGCACCGGGCGCACCCGGCGGCGGAACGGCGGCGTACCCGGCCCACCCTAGGACGATCACGGACAGGACCCCGAGTCCTGTTGGACCTTCCGGGTGAAGGCGGAGAGACGCGCCACCGACACTGCCCTCGGCCCCTTCTCGCCACGAGCGTGCGCAAGGCCCGGCGCCCCGTCCGGCGCCCCGTCCGACGCCCCGTCCGGCGACGCCGCCCGAACCGGGTGCGGGTCGGTGGCGGCCACCGGCGGATGCGTCCTCGTGCGGCTACTCGAAGCGTGCGGGGTCGCCGGCTCCGCGGCGGACGATCTCCGCTCCGCCGTCGGAGAAGTCGACGACCGTGGTCGGGGTCGTGCCGCAGTCGCCGGAATCGACGACGGCGTCCAGCACGTGGTCGAGCCGTTCCTTGATCTCCCACCCCTGGGTCATCGGCTCGTCCTCGCCGGGCAGGAGCAGGGTGCTGGACACGAGGGGCTCGCCGAGCGTGGCGAGCAGGGCCCGCGTGACGGTGTGGTCGGGGATCCGGACGCCGACGGTCTTCTTCTTCGGGTGCATCAGACGGCGCGGGACCTCCTTGGTGGCGGGGAGGATGAAGGTGTAGCTGCCCGGTGTCGCGGCCTTGATGGCGCGGAAGACGTCGTTGTCGATGTGGACGAACTGCCCCAGCTGGGCGAAGTTCTCGCACATCAGGGTGAAGTGGTGGCGGTCGTCGAGGCGCCTGATCGACCGGATCCGGTCGAGGCCCTCGTGGTTGCCCATGCGGCAGCCGAGGGCGAAACAGGAGTCGGTCGGGTACGCGATGAGGGCTCCGGAGCGGAGGCTGTCGGCCACGGTGTTGATGGTGCGGGCCTGGGGGGTCTGCGGGTGAACGTCGAAGTACTTCGCCATTGGCCGACCCTACGGGATCCGCCCGGCCGTCGTGGGACCGGCCCGCGGTGGCGCGCTGCCGGCGGGGGCTCGCGCGGACGGCCGTCCGCGCGAGCCGGTCAGGGCCGTGGCGGTCAGGGGTGTGGGGGCACCTCGCGGGGCGGGCGGTACTCAGACGCTGCCCGCGGTGGCGACGTGCTCCGCGGCGGGTTCCTCGTCGACGGCCACCCGGTGGCCGGTGGCGCGCAGTTCGGCGCTCCGGAAGGGTTCGAGCTGCTCGCGCCCGTCCGGCATCACCTGGTGGTACCAGTGGCGCAGCAGCGGGTCGGGCTGGTCGGTGGCGTAGAAGGAGTTGTGGACGACGCCCCGGGCGCCTACCAGCGCCTGCTCTCGGGCGGTGGGGCCGTCGAGGATGGTCACGACGTCGCCGTTGGCGAAGGGGGGCGCGGTGGCGGCCTCCTCCTCACCGACCTCCGCGCCGCGGACCGCAGGGTGGAGGAAGACGTCCCCGCGCGCCGTACGTTCCCAGCGGGGCCAGTCGCCGTGCTCGTCCGGGCGCAGTCCCAGGGCGAGGAGGCAGTGCGTGGTGGAGGCGGAGGGGGTGAGTTCCACGTCGAGGAGGAGCAGGGAAGGGGTGCGCCAGTGGGGTCCGCGCGAGGTGACGGTGACGCGGCCGAGGGGGGCGAGCGCGTCGGCGACGGCGCGGGTCAGCCGCGGGCCTTCCTCGGCGGGGGCCTCCAGCCGCAGGTTCATCCAGACGAGGCGGTGAGGGGCCAGGGGCATCGTTCGGTCGCTTTCCCGAGTCGGTGGTCGAATCGTGCGCGGATTCTACTGGGGTCGGTGGGTGCCGCCACCGGCCCGGCGGGGGTGCCGGGGCCGGTGGCGGCGGGCGGGTTTCGTCTCAGTGCGTGACGTAGCCGTCAGGGGAGATGTTGGCGTGTTCGAAATCCTTGCCCTGGTTCTTACCGCTGGAGAAGATGGAGAACTTCGTTCCCTTCTTCACCTGGACATCCCATTCGTCCTTCCCGTCGTCCGCCTTCTTCCAGAGATTTCCGTAGGCGTCCCTGAAGCCGCCGCCCCTTTCGGGCTTTCCCATCCAGCCCTTCGGCGGAACGAAGGGCACGGGCCCTTCGAGGTCGGTGGGCAGGTTGTGCCTGATGGCGGCGGACCGGGAATTCGCGGTGTATCCCTTCTTGGCGTCGCGGGCGAGTGTGTTGAGCGTGGCCACGCCGTCGCCGAGCTTGGCCGGTGAGACGTGTTTGAGGCTCTGTGCGGCCCACTTCACCCATTCCAGGTCGGTGGCCCGCTTCGCGATGTGGCTGTTCTTCCCCAGGAGTTTCGCGATCTTGGCCGGCTTGGAGAGGTCACCGGCGAACGGGATGATCGCGACCGCGGACAGGCCGGCACCCGCGAGGTCGCCGCGGAAGAGGCTGAGGAGGCCCGAGGCGCCGTCACTGATCGGTGTGGGGTCGAAGATGCCGATGATGTCGAGGGCCAGGGTGGCGGCGTCGGCGGCGGACAGCCCGCCTTCGAGGTCCATCGGCTCTTCCGGGTGCGCCGGCTCGAACTCGTCGCCCGGGCCGGTGCCCGGGTCGCCGGGGGTGCCCGGTGAGGTGGGCGCGGTGGCGTTGGCCTTGGCCTCCTGCTGGGCGAGCGTGATGGCGTGGCCGAAGGCCTCGCCGGCCAGGGTCAGGGCCTCGCCGGCGCTCTTGCCCGCGGCCACGGCGGAGGCGTACGCGCGCGACGACGAGTCGTAGGCGGCGCGGGCGGAGGCCGCGGCGGTGGCGGCGGAGTTCGCGGCGCGGTGGGCGGACCGGGTCGCCTGGGCGGCCGAGCTGTTCGCCGACGCGGCCGCGTTCCTGGCCCGGGTGGCCGATTCGGCGGCCTGGCGCGCGGAGGCGTCGGCGGACCTGGCCGCGTCGGAGGCCTGGTCGGCCGCCTGCTGTGCGGTGTGCGCGGAGGCGGCGGCCTGGGCCGCGTAGCCGGTGGCCTCGGTGGCGGCGCCCCTGGCGGTGGCGGCGGCCTCGGCGGCCTGGGCCGCGTTCTGGGTGGCGGTGGCGGCGAGGGCCTTGCCCTCGGCGACCAGGCGCCGGATGCCGGCGACGTGGACGGCGTCGTCCTGGTCGCGGGTGGCGGCCTTGTGCTGGACCTCGGCGACGAAGTCGCGCAGGAGAGGGGCGGGGCCGGCGAGGGCGACCTGGGCCGCGGCCCTGACGCGCGGTCCGGCGGTGGCCGAGAGCCTGAGCGCCTCGACCTTGTCGTCCTCCTCGCGGGCCAGGTGCTGGCCGGTGGCGAGGAAGACGCGGAACGCCTCGGTGGAGTTGGCGTCCAGGGCGGCCGATCCGGCTTCCTTGACGGCCTTTCCGCCGCTGTTCATCAGGGCGAGGATCTGGACGCGGTAGTCGTCGGTCAGGACGGTGTGCCGGCCGGTCTCCAGGAAGGCCGCCTGCTCGCCGGGGCCGGTGTCCAGCGCGGCGAGGGCTGCCGTCTTGAGCGCGGGGGTGCCGCTCGCCGCGAGGGCGGCGATCTTGGTGTAGTCGTCCTGGGCGGCCGCGGTGCTCCGACCGCCGGCGAGCCACTGCCGGACGTCGGTCTCGGTGCCGGCCAGGGCCGCCTCGGCGGCACGCTCGGTCCACGGCGAGCCGGTCTCCAGCAGACGCAGGGCCGCCTTGCGGCCCTTGACGAGGACGGTCTCGGTGGGTGCCGCGGGGGCGGTGGCCTCGGCGAGGAGCTGCTTGGTCTCCTCGTCCTGGCGCAGTGACTCGGCGCGCTCGGTGGCCTGCGCGGACTGCTGCTCGACGTACTGCTGCTTCTGTTCCTCCGCGTACTGGACGGACAGGTCGCGGTCGCTCTCCAGGGCGACGGTCTCGGCCTGGCGGGCCGTCTGTTCGACCTGGTCGGCCTGGTTCGCGGCGGTGGTGGCCTTCTCGGCGGCCTGGACGGCGGCGTTGGCGTGCTCGGTGGCGAGGTTGGCCCAGTTGCCGGCCTGGCCGGCGTGGTCGGCCGCGTCCTGGGCGGCCCGGGCGGCGGCGTTGGCGTGCGCCGCGGACTCGTTGGCGGCGGTGCGGGCCTGCTGGGCGGCGGTCAGGGCCCGGCCGGCCATCGCCTTGGCGGTGTTGGAGGCCGCGGTTGCGGTGGCGGACAGGCGCCGGGCCTTGGCGGCGGCGGCGTTCGCGCGGTTCGCCTGGGCCTGGGCGACCGCGCTGTTGCCGCCGGCGGCGGTGGCGGCGGTGGCGGCGGCGGCAGCGTGGGAGCCGGCGTCGAGTGCTTCGCCGACGGCGGTCAGTGCCTCGTTGAGGGCGCCGATGGCCTGGAAGACGGACTGGGCCGCGTTGCCGGCGCCGACGGCGGCGTCGCGGGCGGTCTGCGCGGCCGCGCGGGCGGCGGCGGCCTGGTTCTGGTCCTGGGCCGCGGCGGACGCGGCCTGGTAGGCACGGGCGGCGGCCCGGCCCGCCGCGGCCGACGCGGCTGCGGCGGCGGAGGCCGCGGAGGCCGCGGTGCGGGCCGCACTGCTGGCCGCGTTGGCTGCGGTGATCGCGGTGCGGGCGGCGGTGGCCGCGCTCTCGGCGGCGTCCGCGGCCCGGCTCGCGGCCGCCGTCGCCTTCTGGGCCGATCCCTGGGCGGCGGCGGTTTCGGCGGCGGCCCGCTGGGCCGCCTCCTTGGCGAGGCGTGCGGAGTCCACGGCGCGGCCCGAGGCCTCCTTGGCCGACGCGGTCTCCTTGGCGGCCTCGGCGCCCGCCTGGCGGGCCGCCTCGACGAGCTGTCCGACCGTCATGGCCTCCTGGTCCTGGGCGCGGGCGGCGTTCTGGCCCTCGCGCAGGAACTCCCGGACCTCTGCGGGGCCGGCGTCCAGGGCGGCGCTGGCGGCCTTCCTCAGCTGGGGGCCGCCGACGTTCAGAAGCCGCAGGACGCGGACCCGGTCGTCCTCCTCCTGCGCCTTCTGCAGGTCGGTGGCGAAGAACCGGGCCGCCGCCTCCGGGGAGCCGTCGTCGAGAGCCAGCTGGCCGGCCTCCTTCACGGCGGTCCCGCCGGTGTTCATGGCCCGCAGGATGCCGACCTTGCGGTCCTCCGTGAACGGCGCCGTCCAGCCGGTCGTCAGGAAGGCACGCAGTTGCTGCGGCGTGCCGGCGAGCGCCGCCTGCGCGGCCTCCCGGACGCCGGGGCCGCTGACGTTGAGCAGGTGGAGGACGGCGAGCCGGTCGTCCTCCTCGGCCGCGATCGCGCGCCCGGTCTCCAGGAACGCGGCGATCTCGCCGTCCGATCCGGTGAGTGCCTGTCCGGCGGCGGCCCGGACCGCCTTTCCGCCCGACTTCCACTCGGCGACCGCCTGGGCCCGGGGGCCGGGGGCGGGTGATGCGGGCGTGTCCGCCGCCGCGGTGGCGGCGGCGGACAGCGATCCCGCCGCGAGGGCGAGCACGGCGATGCCCGCCAGAAGGCGGCGCGCCGGTCCGGCGTGCGGGGACTCCTTCCGACGCCCCCGCGGTATCTGCTGTTGCATAATCCCCTCGATCCCCTCGAAATCAGTCAGTTCGTCACGAAACCGATTGGGGTGAACGACTTCCCCCCGGGGCGAATGATTTCATGACGCGTTCGACGCGCGGCGGGTTTCCGTCGAATTTGTCAGAACAATGGACGCATCCGACCCATAATTTACTATCCATCACATTGCGGACAGTCGGGGTTCGTTCAGCGGCCGAGGTGATATCAATGACCCGTCATCCCGGCAGGTCGGCGGCCGGGACGTGGTGCCGGCGCATCCGCGCGGCACCGCCCGGGCCGCCGCCGGTCGCCGTGCCGATGACGGGGAAGTCGAATTCAAGCCAGAGGGATATGGGGGGTGAGGAGCCCGAAATGAGGGTTTCTTCTCGAATAGTGGCAGCCGGCGCGGCGATCGGGATGTCGCTGCTCTACGGGGCGTTCGGCATCACACCGGCCGGCGCGACGCCCACCGCCGCCGCGCCGTTCGTCGTCGAGGACGGTTCGTATCCGGACGCGGACCGGATCCTCGCCGAGAGGGGCGTGCGGTTGAAAGCCGGCAACGGCAACATCGTGCTGGCGCCCTGTGCGCCGGGGGGCGGCCTGCTGCGGATCATGGCGCGCGGCCGGGACGACCTCTGCTTCCGCATGACGGGCGCGACCGGGTACCTGAGCCTGGAGGTCCCGCGGGTCCACGGCATCCAGAGCGACGGCGTGCGCGACGTGAGCGTCGCCATGTCCGTCGACGGTGCCGGTACCTCCTTCACGGTCGACCGGCACCTGTGGACCGCGGTCGGGGAGGCGGCGGACCCCCAGGGGCGCGCCCACACCCTGCTGGAGATCACCGCCACCGGCCCCGCGTCGCCGGGCACCGGCGCCTCGGACCGGCCGTACCTGGCCAAGCTGGGCGTCGGCAACCGCACCTGCACCGGGACGCTGGTCGACCCGTACTGGGTGCTGACCACCGCCAGCTGCTTCGCCGAGAACCCGGCGCAGTCGCTCGCGGTGCCGGCGGGTGCGCCGCAGAAGAGGACCACGGCGATCGTCGGCCGCGGTGACCTGAACGGGGCGGGCGGGCACACCTCGGAGGTGACCGAGCTGGTCCCGCACGCCGACCGGGACCTCGTGATGGCCCGTCTGGCCTCGCCCGCCACCGCCGTCGTCCCGCTCGCGGTCGCCACCGCGGCGCCGGTCCCGGGCGAGGGACTGAAGGTCGCCGGCTACGGGCGCACCAGGACCGTGTGGGCCCCCGCCGCGCCCCACACCGCCACCTTCGGCGTGGGCGCCGTCGAGGCGGCCGGCATCGACCTCACCGCCACCGCGCCCGCCGACGCCACCGTCTGCCTCGGGGACACCGGCGCGCCCGTGATCCGCGAGACGGGGGGCCAGGGCGAGCTCGTCGCCGTCACCAGCCGCTCCTGGCAGGGTGGCTGCCTCGGCGTCCCGGCCACCGAGACCCGCACCGGCGCCCACGGCACCCGCGCCGACGTCCTCGCCGACTGGGTGCGGAGCGTGCGCTGGCGCACCGCCTCCATCAAGAACGTCCACAACGGCAACTGCCTCTACGTCCCGTGGCAGACGCCGGGCGACGGTGCGAACGCTCGCCAGAGCTTCTGCGACCCCCAGTACACCGACCAGCTCTGGCGGGTGGAGAAGGTCGCGCAGGGCTACCAGGTCCGCAACACCTACAGCAACCGCTGCCTCTACGTCCCGTGGCAGACGCCCGACAACGGAGCGGCGGCCCTCCAGACGTTCTGCGACGCCCAGTTCGCCGACCAGGTCTGGCAGCTCGACAAGGTCGACCAGGGTTACCAGATCCGCAACACCCACAACAACCGCTGCCTCGTCTTCTTCGCCTGGCAGGACAGCTCCGACCCCGCCCGCGTGTACGACTGCGTGCCGTCCTACAACGACCAGGTCTGGAGGCTGTGACCCCGCAGGACCCGGGTGGCCGCCGCTGAAGCACGCCACCCCGGCCGGGCCCGGCGGCGCTCCCGCCGCCGGGCCCGCGCGCGATGCGCTGCCGGGCCCGCGCGCGATGCGCCGGCGGTGCGGAGCCGCGGTCACGAACGGGCGGCCGGCACCCGGTCCGGGTCGTGCTCAGGCGCCGGGCTCCGCGCCGGCGACGAGAAGGCAGGCATGGCCTGCAGCGGGAGTGCTTTTACGGAGAGTGACCGGCAGACGTCCTCGACGTACGCCGTCAGGGTGAATCGGCTCCCCTGATGGGTGAGGCGGGTGCGCTTCGGAGGGTGGTCCAAGGCCCGTCCGGAGTTGGCTGGGAGCGGATTCCTGGAGGATGACCCATGGGGCGTACGACCCGGCTCGGCCATTCCACGGCCCGGTTCGCGGTCGTGGTGCTGATGGGTGTCGCACTCGCGCTCGCGCTGCTCGGCGGGGGAGCCGACAGCGGCTTCCCGGAGCGCGTGGCGAGCGGCCACTGCGCAGCCGGCCAGGAACGGCCCGCAGGTGAGGGTGGCCCTTCGACGCCGCCCGGCGCGCCCGATCCGGAGAACTGCTCCGAGCCCAGCGAACGACGCCGTGACCGGGTGGGTGTGTCGGCGGGCGTCGTCGTCCACCGGGCCGTCCGGACCGGGACGGCGGCGGCCCACGGTGACGGAACGGCGCGGCGACCCGACGCGGGGGCGGCCCGGCCCAGGACCGGTGAAGGCGTCGGGCCCGTCCGCGAGGTGGTCCTGCGCTGCTGACGGTGCCCGGCCGGGAGGTGCCGGGACGCGTGGGCGGTGTCGCCGCCGATCGCACCGGCCCCGGCCTGCCGCGACCACCGTCCGACTCCGCACACCGCAGGAGATCCGTCATGCCGTTCGATGTCTATGCCGCGATGGGCGCGCTGGTGCGTGCCGAGGCCGTCCGCGTCCACGAACCCGTTCCCGCTCCGCCGTCCGCCGCCCGGCCCTGCGGAGCGCCCGCCGCCGCACCTGCGGGCGGGCCGTCGACCGACCCGGCGCCGGTGCCCGCGACGCCCCGGGCCGCCGAGGCCGGGCGGGCGGGCAGCCCCGACGTCCTGCCGGCCTCCGTGTGGCGCAGGCTCACCGGCCTGTTCGGCTGACCGCCGTGCGGCACGCACCGGAGGCCGGAGCCCGGCCGGGTCAGGCCGGAGGGGCGAGCCGTACCGACGGCAGTGACCCCGGCAGCTCCGCCTCCGGCGTGTCGTACCCCACCACCTGCGCGCCCCGGGGGATCCGGCAGCGGCGGAGCGCGATCCCGTAGCGGCAGTCGCCGCACCAGAAGGAGCCGCTGCCTCCTTCGCCGGGTCGGAGGTCAGGTCCAGCAGGTGCAGGCTCCCGGCCGCGCTCCCGCACCCCGGGCATGTCGCTCGCACGGACCGCGGCAGCGCGCCGTACACCTCGTCGAACGTCTCCAACCACGCGTCCCACGAAGCCGTCGGCCCTCCCCGGTCGTCGTCGCCCACGCTGTCCGTGCCGTGATCGACGGCATGCCGCGCGGGTGCCCGCTGCTCGTCCCCGCGCTCCTCGGCCCGCGTCGACGGTAGCGCCGGAACGCGTCGTCGGGCAGGGTTCGGCATGACGGACGCGGGGGGCGGCCACCGCGCGGGCCGCCCCCGTCGGAGCGGTGCCGTACGCGGACAGGGGACTGCCGCGGCCGGTGCCCCGAGTCCGGTCGGGCCGCCGGTGGCGGGCTGTTTCCCGGGACCCTGTATGTTGATCACCCGCCGGTGCTCCCGGTGTCCCGCGACAGCCTCTGACGTGCGGTTCTGCCTGCCCGGGTGACGGCCGTGCGGACGCCGGGCCGCTGCCGTCGCCGGATCGGGCCGGGCTTCGGCCCCGGAGCCGACAGGCGCTCCTCGTCTCCCCGTGCGTGAAGGATTTCGCATGACCGTTCCCGCCCCGCCCGACAGCCCGCAGCCCGTGGAGGAAGCGACCGGTACGCGGTCCGTCGAGGAGGACACGACCGGCCCGCGGCCCGTCGAGGACACGACCGGCGACGACCCGTGGACTCCGCCGGGTCCGGACCGGGGCGACGCCACCGACCGCGGTGGGGCCCCGGCGTTCGCGGCGGCGGGTCCGCCGCCCTGGGCCCCGTACCCGATGCCGGTGCCGCCGCCCCGCAACTCTCTGGGGACCGCGGCCATGGTGCTCGGGATCGTCGGTTCCACGCTGAGCCTGGCCGTGATCCTCTTCTGGCTGTCCTGGCTGCCGGCCCTGCTCGCCGTGATCCTCGGGGCCGTCGGCCTGGGGCAGGTGCGCAAGGGCCTCGCGACCAACCGTGCGGCGGCGCTCGCGGGCGTGATCCTGGGCATCACCGGTCTGCTGGTCTCGACGGGTGCCGGCGTGTTCGTCGTGACACAGCTCCGGGCGGTCAACCAGGAACGGAAGGCGGAGGAGGAGGCCGCGCGGGTCCGGGCCGAAGCCGCGATCGAGGCCGCCGAGACGAGGGCGGCGCAGGAGAAGGAACGGGCCGAGGCCGAGAAGCAGCGGATCGAGGCGGAGCGGCAGCGGATCGCGGCCGAGCGGGAGAAGGCGGCTGCGGACGAGAGGGCCAGGCGTCTGTCGTTCGGCCAGTCCTACACGTACCCGGACGGGCTGAAGGTCACCATGGCCGCGCCGGAGCGCTACGTCCCCAGCACGACCGTCTTCGAGGCCCCCAAGAACGCCAAGATCGTCCAGGTGACGATCACCGTCGTCAACACCGGGTCCCAGGGCGTCTCGCTCGAAGGGGCGGGGCTGCCCTCCGTCAGGGACGCCTACGGCGGTCCCGTCTTCACCCTGATCGACGGGAGCGCACGGATGAAGATCCTCCCCGGCTCCCTCGCGCCCGGCGAGCAGGCCACCGGCGTGTCCGCGTACGCGCTGCCGGCCGGCGCGGCCGACCCGTTCTCCGTCGGGATCGACCACGGCCTCGGGTCGCAGCGCAAGAACGTGATCTGGTCCGGCCCGCCCGCCTGACCGGGGCGGTCGGCTCCGCCCCGGTGAAGCACCCGTGGGCGAACCATAGGGGAAGGCGTCAGTGCCGTTCTGTCGTGACCTCCCGCGCGGTCGGGAGGTCACGGCCGCGCCGGGCCGTCGCCGCCGGGCGCAGCGCCTCACGGGCGAAGCGTCGGAGAGTCAGTCGAGGGCCACCTCGTGCCGCAGGATGCTGTAGTGGGCCATGTCGTGGAACCGCCCGTTCCGGAAGTGGGCGCCTCGCAGGATGCCCTCACGGGTGAAACCCGCCTTCTCCAGCGCACGTTGCTCGGCGGCGTTCGTCACATCGGTGCTGGCGTCGATCCGGTTCACCTGGGTGTGGGCGAAGAGGTACCGGACGAGCAGTCGTTGGGCCGTCGTCCCGACGCCGCGTCCGCGGGCCTCGGGCAGGATCCCGGCGCCGATGTTCCAGCTGTGGTTGAGCGGGCCCTGCTGGGAGCGGTGCCAGGAGACGTGACCGAGCACCTCGTCGCCCTCGGCCACCACGAGGTTCCCGGAGTCGGGCGTCAGCAGCCCGTTCTCCTCCCAGCGGCGCGTCAGACGCGCCGGATCGTTCCATCCGAACCACCCGAAGGCCGAGGCCGTTTCCGGACCGGAGTTGTTCAGTAGGTCCAGGACGGGAAGGTCTTCCCTCGTTGCGGGCCGAAGACGAATCTCAGTGGTCATGCCGGGCAGGGTACGTTCCCGGGCCCGGCCGTGGTACCGGCCGGGGGGAGGAGATCGGTGCCGGGCCGGTCCGTGCAGGCGGCCGGTCACCGCTGCGTGAACGCGGCCCGGTACGCGCTGGGAGCGAGCCCCGTTCGTCGCGCCAGGTGCCGGCGCAGGGAGTCCGTGGTGGCGAGGCCGCTGAGCCGGGCGACCTGGTCCATCGACAGGTCGGTCGTCTCCAGGAGTTCCTGCGCCCGGATCACCCGCTGGTGGAGGAGCCACTGCAGCGGGCTCAGACCCGTTTCGTCGTGGAACCTGCGGGCCAGCGTGCGCACACTGGTCCTCGCGTGAGCGGCGAGGTCGGCGCGGGTGAGCGGCTCGTCCAGGCGGTCGAGCGCCCAGGCCCGGGTCGCGGCCAGCGAGATGCCCGTCTCGGGCGGCAGCGGCGTCGCGATGAACTGCGCCTGCCCACCGGGCCGCACCGGTGCCGCCACCACCAGTCTGGCGACGGCGTTGGCCGCCGCGGCGCCGTAGTCGGAGCGGATCAGGTGCAGGCACAGGTCGATGCCGGCCGACAGTCCTGCGGACGTCAGGACGTTGCCGTCCTCGACGTAGAGCACGTCGGGCCGCAGCCGGACGGCGGGGAAGCGGGCGGAGAACTCCTCGGACTTGGCCCAGTAGGTGGTGGCGCTGCGGCCGTCGAGCAGCCCGGCCCGGGCGAGCACGAACGCCCCGGTGCAGATCGAGGCGATGCGTTTTCCCGCGGCCGACGCGTGGCGCAGCATCGCGAGGACGCGCGGGTCGATGTCGTCGCGGGCACCGGTGCCGGTCACGATGACGGTGTCGGCGTCGTCGGCGGCCTCCAGCCCGTGGAGGACGGTGACCTGCATGCTGCCGGTGACGACGGGACCGGGGCGGGCGGTGCAGACGCGCACCCGGTAGCCGGGGCGGCCGTCGACGCTCGTCTCGCCGAGGACGAGTTCCGGGATCGACAGGTCGAAGGTGGTGGCAGGGGGGACGGCGACGACGGCAACGCGGTGCATGGCCCGAACCTCCGGATGTTTGGCATTCGGGCCACTACCTTACGGATCAACCGTGGCGGAGGGTGGGGGCGTTGGGGCGGACCCGTCCCAGCACTTCGACCAGGGAGTGAACACGTGTCCTTGTACGTCATCGTCGGGGCCGGATCCACGGGATCGGCCGCCGCACGGCTGCTGGCGGACGCGGGCGAGCAGGTCCGGCTCGTCACCCGCCGGGGCGGCGGGCCGGTGGACGACCGGATCGAGCGGGTGGCCGCCGACGCCACCGACACCGCGCGGCTGAGCGGGCTGGCCCGCGGGGCGGCGGCCCTGTTTAACTGCGCGATGCCGGCCTACGACCGGTGGCCGGCCGAGTTCCCACCGCTGGCGACCTCGTTGCTGACCGCAGCGGAACGCGGCGGAGCGGACTACGTCATGCTCGGGAACACCTACGGCTACGGACCCGTCGACGGGCCGGTCACCGAGGACCTTCCCATGGCGCCCACCAGCGTCAAGGGCCGTGTCCGGGCCCGGATGTGGCAGGACGCGCTCTCGGCCCACGAGGCGGGCCGGGTGCGGGTGACCGAGGTCCGGGCCGGCGACTTCCTCGGCGCGGGCGCGTACTCGCCGTTCACGCTCATGGTGGGGGAGCGGGTGCTGAGCGGCGCGTCCGTCTCGTACCCGGGTGATCTCGACGCCCCGCACAGCTGGACCTACACCGGTGACGCGGCCCGGACGCTGATCGCCGCCGCCCGGAACGAGAGGTCCTGGGGCCGGGCCTGGCACGTGCCGTCCACCTCCCACGCCCCGGTCCGTGAGCTGGCCGCCCACCTGGCCCGGACGGCCGCCGTACCCGGCCCCGACCTGACCCACATGACGACGGCCGAGTTGGAGGAGATCGGACGGACCGATTCGGTCATGGCGGAGTTCCCGGAGATGCTGTACCTGTACGACCGCCCCAGCATCCTCGACGCGTCGTTCACCGCGGAGGTGCTGAACGTCGCGCCGGCCCCGCTCGACGCCGTCCTCGCGGAGATGGCGCAGGAGCACGGCCGGCGCGGCGTCTGACGTCCGACGTCCGCGGTGCGTCGGTGGGCGGCGGCCGGGCGGGTGGATCGTCCGGCAGGGGGTCCCTGTGGATTCCGCGCCCTGTCCCTGTCCGGGTGGCTCCCGTTTCTCCGGCGGACGACGTGCCGGGGGTGGCGCCCGAGGCTGTCGGACCGGGCTTGCCGGTCCGGTCCGACAGCAGCCCGGTGTCAGGCCAGGGCGGCGCCGCCGTCGAGGGTGAGGACCGTGCCGGTCGCGTAGCCGTTGCCCAGGAGGTAGAGGTAGGCCGCCGCAGCCTCCTCGGGGCTGCCGACGCGCTGCACCGGAAGGCCGCTGCCCTGCGCCCGGAGGAAGGCCTCCGGCTCGGGCACGGTGCTGTCCCAGAGCTCGGTGCGGATCGCGCCGAGGCGGACCGCGTTGACCCGCAGCGGGGCGAGTTCCAGGGCGAGGGCTCGCGTCAGGCCCTCGACGGCGGCGGTGATGCCGGCGCCGAGCGAGGCTCCGGGGACGGGCCGGGTGGCGAAGGCGCCGGAGGTGAGGGTGATCGAGCCGCCGGAACGGAGCTTCGGTGTGGCGTACTTCGCGGCGAGCACGGCGCCCCAGAAGCGGCGCTCGAAGAACGCTCGGGACTCCTCGGCGGTGAGGTCGGCGAGCGGCTTCAGCAGCAGGGGCTCGCCCGCCGTGTAGACGAGGTGGTCGAACTCGCCGATCCGGTCGAAGAAGGCGACGAGGGCGGCCTCGTCGGCGACGTCCAGCAGGACGCCCTCGGCCGGGTCGCCGAGCTTCCTCACCGCCAGGTCGACCCGGTCCCGGCTGCTGGAGGCGACGACCACGTCCGCGCCCTCAGCCGCCGCGGCCTGCGCGACGGCGAATCCGATGCCGGAGGTACCACCTATGACGACGACACGCCGGGTGTCTGATGTGTTGTTCATGGCGAGGACGCTACGTGTCGCGATCGAGACAGTGAATGACACGAAGTCTCGATTCTCTGTCCGATCGGCTCGATCGCAGCGCCTTAGGGTGAGCGCATGGACATACTCAGCGACACGCTCGCGGCCCTGCGCACCGGGCGTCCGTCCGTGGTCCGGACCGACGCGCAGGCGCCGTGGGGTGTGCGCTTCCAGCCCGTCGCGGGAGCCGGATTTCACGTCGTCGTCGAAGGGCGCTGCTACCTCCTGCCGGTCGGCGGCGATCCGACACCCCTGGGCCCCGGCGACGTCGTGTTCCTGCGGCGCGGCACCGGTCACGCCATCTGCGACGCGGTCACCAGCGAGCCGGTCGCCTTCGAACCCGAGCGCGTCGACACCTCCTCGCCGATCGGGCGTTTCACCGTCGAGGGCGACGGCGCTCGCAGCGTGCTGGTGTGCGGGGCCTACCACCTGGACATCGACCGGCCGCATCCGCTGCTCGGCGACCTCCCGGAGGTCGTCCACCTCCCGGCCGGCCCCGGTCGCCATCCGGCGCTGCGCTCGGCGGTCGACCAGCTCTGCGCCGAGATCCACCGGCCGCGGCCGGGTTCGGACGCGGTGGTCACGGCGCTCGTCGACCTGCTGCTCCTCTACATCCTGCGGTCCTGGTACGCCGAGTTGCCCGGGGAGCGGACGCGGGGCTGGGCCGCGGCACTGGACGACCCGTTGATCGCCCCGGCGCTGAGGGCGATCCACGACGACCCGGCGCATCCGTGGACCGTCGAATCGCTGGGGAGCCGGGCCGGGCTGTCGCGCGCCGCGTTCGCCCGGCGGTTCACCACGGTGGTCGGCGAGCCACCGCTCAGCTACCTGACGACGTGGCGGATGGCCGTCGCGGCACGCACGCTGCGTGAGACGGCCGACTCGCTGAGCGCCGTGGCCGGGAACGCCGGCTACACCTCGGAATTCGCGTTCGCGAAGGCCTTCAAGCGGCACTTCGGCGCCCCGCCCGGGGCCTACCGGCGCGAGCGGCGGACGGCGTCGGCCTCGCGGGCGGCGCCGGGCTGATCCTCCCGGGCGAGGGTCCGGGCTCTCGGCCCCGGGCGGTCGGCCGTTTCAGCCGGCCAGTTCGCGGACCACGGCGGCAAAGCCGTGGACGAGCGGGTTGTCCTCGCCCGCCGGCCAGGCGAGGGCGACCCGCAGCGGCTCGACGTCGGTCAGCGGGACCCAGGCGAGGTCCGGGCGGGTGTAGTAGCGGGCCAGGCTCGCCGGGGCGAAGCAGACGGCCGCGCCCTCCGCGACCTGCTCCAGCATCTCCTCGACGTTGTCGTTGGTCGGCCCCCAGCGCGGCGTCGAACCGTCCGGGCGGGGGTTGACCGCCCACCAGTCGACCCAGGCGCGGGGTGCGCGCTCGGTCCACATCAGCGGTTCGTCGTTGACCTCCAGGACGGATATGCCCGCGCGCCCGGCCAGCCGGTGGCCGGTGGGCAGCCCGACGATCCGCGGCTCGGTGTGGACGGTCTCGTGGTGAAGCCCCGTGAGGTCGGCGGGCAGCCAGACGAAGGCGACGTCCACCCGGCCGTCGCGCAGCGCGTCGGCCTCCTGGCCCCAGTCGAAGCGCTTCGGCTCGACCCGGACGCCCAGGTGCCGGCGGGCGAACTCGGCGCGTGCCCGGGTGGTCAACTCGCCTGCACCGCTGGCCTCGAAGCCGACCCGCAGCACCCCGCTCGCCGCCCGCCGGTGCCGCTCGGCGGCGGCGTTGATCCGCTCGGCCTGGGTGACGGTGCGGCGGGCCTCGGTGAGCACGTCGAGCCCGGCCGCGGTGGCGGTGACTCCGCCGGAGTGGCGGTCGAAGAGACGGACCCCCAGCTCGGTCTCCAGCCTGCGCAGGGCGTAGGAGAGGGCGGGCTGGCTCACGAACAGGCGGGCGGCGGCCCGGCCGAGGTTGCCCTCGTCGGCGATCGCGATCAGGTACCGCAGCTGGCGTAACTCCACTCGGTGATCATAAAGCGTCTTTATCGATCGACCAGGGTTCTGTCTTGGACGTCTTCGATCCCTGGCTGACATAAAAGAGTCCGTCAACTACCGAGTTCTGTCACGCCTTACGGAGGCACCCCCATGACCGGAACCACCCCCGAGACGACCGCGGCCGGTCGGGTCTGGCTGATCACCGGCGCCAACTCCGGCTTCGGCCAGGCGATCGCGGAGGCCGCGCTGGCCGCCGGCGACACCGTGGTGGCAGCCGCCCGCCGGCCCGAGACGCTGGACGCGCTGGTCGCCGCCCACCCCGACCGGGTCGTCCCGGTCCGGCTGGACGTCACCGACCCGGCCCGCATCGCCGCCGTGGTGGCGGACACCCTGCTCTGGTACGGGCGGATCGACGTCCTGGTCAACAACGCCGGGCGCGGGCTGATCGGCGCCGTGGAGGAGTACACCGACCGCGAGTTGCGCGACCTGATGGAGCTTCACTTCTTCGGACCGGCCGCGCTGACCCGTGCCGTCCTGCCGCACATGCGGGCCCAGGGCTCGGGCGCGGTCGTCCAGTTGAGCAGCATGGGCGGCCGGTTCACCTTCGCCGGGGTGGGTGCCTACTCGGCCACCAAGTTCGCGCTGGAGGGCCTCTCGGAGGCGCTGGCGCAGGAGGTCGCGCCGTTCGGCATCAAGGTGCTGATCGTGGAGCCCGGCTCCTTCCGCACCTCCTTCGCCGGAGCGGGCGCGCTGGCCCAGGCGGCCGCCATCCCCGCGTACGAGTCGGTGGTCGGCCCGCTGCGCACCGCGCTGCCGGAGAGCGACGGCAAGCAGCCGGGCGACCCGGCCAAGGCCGCCGCCGCGATCCTGGCCGCCCTGGACGACGAGCGGACCCCGCTGCGGCTCGCCCTCGGGAACGACGCCGTCGACGCGATCCTCGGTCACCTGGACGCCGCGGAGAAGGAGGTCCGGGACTGGGAGGCGGTCGGCCGGGGGACCGACTTCGACGCCTGACGGGCACGGGCCTCGCCGGATCGTCGGGACACGGCGTCGCAGCGGCCGTGGCCGCCGGCCGGCGAGCACGCTCCGACCCAGGAGCCCACCGCGGCTCCGGGGTCGGACCGCGCCCCTGCCGGTGGACGGCCTGCCGCTGCTCACCGTCGAGCGGCCCGTTCCTGCCGGCGCCCGATCGGTGGGAGCGGGTGCACTGCCGAAGA
This sequence comes from Kitasatospora sp. NPDC127035, assembly GCF_042726075.1. Taxonomy (NCBI): domain Bacteria; kingdom Bacillati; phylum Actinomycetota; class Actinomycetes; order Kitasatosporales; family Streptomycetaceae; genus Kitasatospora; species Kitasatospora sp. NPDC127035. The sequence goes on from NZ_JBHXDN010000031.1 coordinate 54,000, forward strand.
CGTCGGCGCAGCCGCCGCGCGTTCACTCCTTCGCGTGAACGGTCCGTATCCGCAGGAGCCCGCCGGGCCCGCCCTGATGGAATCGCGAGGAAGACTTCCTTCGCGACTCCGGAAAGTGGGACATCGATGCGGACAGAAGCAGTCGATCGAGTTCGGTGTGTTTTCACCCTGTTCGACGCAGACGGCAACGGATTCATCGAAGCCGACGACTTCGAGCTGATGGCCGGGCGGGTCATCGAGGCGGTGCCCGGGGCCGCCGGCGCGAAGCACGGCGCGATGCTCAGTGCGTTCCGGGCCTTCTGGGGGAGCCTGGAGACGGAGCTCGACGCCAATCGTGACGGCAGGATCGACTTCGAGGAGTTCCAGGCCGTCGTGCTCGCGCCGGAGCGGTTCGACGAGGCGATCGGGGAGTTCTCCGAGGCACTCTCGACCCTGGCGGATCCGGACGGCGACGGGCTGATCGAGCGACCGGTCTTCGTGGGGGTCATGACGGCCATCGGCTTCGCCCTGCCGAACATCCACTCGCTGTTCGACGGCCTGGAACCCACGAGCACGGACCAGGTGGCGGTGTCGGACTGGGCCGAGTCGATCAGGGACTACTACCGCCCGGACCTGGCCGGCATCCTGGGCGACCGCCTGGTCGGGACTCCCACGGGCTGAGGGCCGCCGGGCGGTCGTCCGGGCGGCCGGGGGAGAGGTTCTGCCGCCCGGTCGAGGACTGAGCCCGCCCAGGCCCTCGGTGATCCGCGGGCCTGGGCTCCCGAGCGGCGCCCGCAGGTGGCTTTTGGGAGCCGCTGCCGCTGCGGTGACGAGCCGCGCCCCGGCCACGGCGTTCGGCCCGCGCGGGAGCGACCGGCTGCGCTCCTTGACCGTGGCGCGCCCGCGCCTCCCGGGTACCTGGACGGGCTGCCCTCCGCGGCCGAGGCCGCCGACGCGGCGCCCGTCCCCCCGGACCCCGGCGTGTGCATCGGTGCCGATGGGGTCGGAACACCCGCCCCCCGGCGCCACCGCGGTGGGGGTCGGGCCCTGCCGCGCCGTGCCGCCGGCGCCCTGGTGCCCGCCGTTTCCGCCGCCGCCGCCGTTTCCGCCTCCGCCGTCAGGCGTCCGCGTCCGTGGAGGCCCGCACCACCAGCTGCGGGGCGAAGCGCTCCACGCTCTCCTCCCTTTCGCCGGCCGGAGCCTGAAGGAGCGTCAGGGCGCGCTCGGCCATCGCGGTGAGCGGGTGGCGGATGGAGGTGATGGGCGGGTCGAGGAGTTCGAGGAGCTCGGTGTCGTCGAAGCCGGTGACGGCGATCTGCCCGGGCACGGAGACCGCCGAGCGCTGCAGCGTGCTGACGAGTCCGACCGCGAGGACGTCCGCGCCGCAGACGACGGCGTCGATCCGGTCGCGCTGTTCGGCGATGCGGCGGCCCGCGGTGCGGCCGGCGTCGGTGGTGAAGCTGGGCAGCAGCACGGTGGTGGCGTCGGTGCCGCGGGCCTCGGTGAAGGCGGCGAGGCGTTCCGCGCCGGAGGAGGACGCCTGGTCGGCGGCGACCAGGGCGATCCGGCGGCGGCCGAGGCTTTCGAGGTGGTCGAGGAGCAGGCGCATCGCGGCGGCGTTGTCGAGGGTGACGGCGACGGTGCCGGAGCCCGTGGCCCAGCGGTCGAAGAGGACGACCGGCGCGCGTTCGGCGGCGGCCCGGACGGCGGGCCCGGACGCGCCGGCGGAGACGGGGACGACGAGCAGGCCGTCGACCCGGCCGCCGAGCAGGGTCTCGATCTGCTCGGCCTCGATGGCGGTGTCGTTGGCGGCGTCGGAGACCACCAACTGGCCTCCGGCGGCGCGGACCTGCTGGGCGAGGGCGTCGGCGAGCTGGACGAAGTACGGGTTGGCGAGCGAGGGGACGACCACGCCGACGGTGCCCGTGGTGCCGGTCCGCAGCGCCCGGGCGGAGTGGTTGGTGCGGTAGCCGAGGCGCCGGGCGGCCTCCTCGACGCGGCGGACGAGGTCCGCGTCGACGTTGCGCGGGGTGCCGGCCAGGACGCGTGAGGCGGTCGCGCGGGAGACGCCGGCGGCCGCTGCCACGTCGAGGAGTCGGGGCGCTGTCACGTGGGTGGTCCTTCGCGGTCGGAGACGTGCTCAGTGGGTCTGAGCCGGCGGAAATGCGCAGCACGAGGGTACTTGACGGTTTTCTGGGGCTGGTCCACAGTGTGGGAGATCGATCTCCCAAGGAGTGTGGATGCCGCCCATCACCGTCGTAGGTTCGGTCAACCGCGACCTCGTCCTGACCGTCGAGGACCTGCCGCGCCCCGGCGAGACCGTGCTCGCACGGGGATTTGTCGAGGGCGTCGGCGGCAAGGGTGCCAACCAGGCCGTCGCGGCGGCCCGGCTCGGGTCACGGGTGCGTCTGGTCGCCCGGGTCGGCGCGGACGCCGGTCCCATCCTGCGGGCGCTCGCCGCCGAGGGCGTGGACGTCGAGGCGGTGCGCCCGGCGCCGGAGAGCATCACCGGGATCGCCTCCGTCGTGGTCGACCGGGCCGGTGAGAACACCATCGTGGTCAACCCGGGCGCGAACGCCGAACTGTCGGTCGCGGACCTTCCGCAGCGGCTGGCCCGGTCCGCGGGGGAGGTGGTCCTGGTCCAGCACGAGATCACCGCCGAGGTGGCCGCCGCCGCCGTACTGCGGGCCCGGGAGCAGGGCGGCACGGTCGTCCTCAATCCGGCCCCGGCCCGGCCGGTCGCCCCGGAGGTGCTGGCCGCCGTCGACGTCCTCGTCCCCAACCTCGGCGAACTCGCCACCCTGCTCGGAGCCGAGCGGCCCACCGGGCCGGACGGCGCACGCGAACTGCTGGAGCGGGCCGCGCTGCCCTGCGGGGCCGTCGTCGTGACGCTCGGCGCGGACGGAGCGCTGGTCAAACAGCCGGGCCGCCCCGCCGTGCACCTGCCGGCCCCCGTCGTGGACGCCGTCGACACCGTCGGCGCCGGCGACACCTTCTGCGGAGCCCTCGCGGACTCCCTAGCCCGCGGCGCCGACCTGCTCGCCGCGGCCGAACGCGCCGTCCGTGCGGCCTCGCTGGCCGTCACCGGGCTCGGCGCCCAGTCCTCCATGCCGTACGCGGCGCAGCTCGACGCCCCCGCCGCCGTGTCCTGACGGAACGCACCTCCGTCGCCCCTCCCTCGGCACCACCCCCAGTTCAACGGAGAACCACCCATGCGCAACCTCAAGCTCGGACTGTTCGAGAACGCCCAGACCAACGCGAGCGGCACCGCCACCTGGCGCCACCCGGACAGCCGCCGGCACCTGTTCGACACCTTCGGGTACTGGCGCGAGATCGCGGCGATCTGCGAGGACGCCAAGCTGGACTTCCTGTTCCTGGCCGACGCCTGGGGCTGGTCGGAGATCGACGGGGTGCGCCCGCCGATCGCCACCGAGGAGACCTTGGACCTGCCGCGCCTGGACCCGTTCGTGATCGCCTCGGCCCTGCTCGCGAGCACCACCGACCTGGGCCTGGTGGTGACCGGATCGGTGCTGGTCGAACCGCCCTACGCGTTCGCCCGCCGACTGGCCACCCTGGACCAGCTGTCCGGCGGCCGGCTCGGCTGGAACGTCGTGACCACCGGCACCGCCGACACGGCGGTCAAGGCCTTCGGCATGGACATGGTGGCGCACGACGACCGGTACAGGATGGCCGAGGACTTCCTCGACCTGGTCTACAAGTACTGGGAGGGCGCCTGGGAGCCGGACGCCCTGGAGAAGGACAAGGACGGCCGGTTCGCCGACCCGGCGAAGGTCCACCTGGTCGAGCACGACGGCCCGTACTTCCGCTCGCGCGGCTACGGCAACACCGCCCGCTCCCCGCAGGGCACCCCGGTGCTGTTCCAGGCCGGAGCGTCCCCGGCCGGGCGACGGGTCGGCGGGCGGCACGGCGAGTGCATGTTCGTCGGCAGCGGCTCGGTGGCGCAGCTCGCCGGGCACACCACGGCGATCCGCGAGGAGGCCGTGAAGGCGGGCCGACGCGCCGACGAGGTCAAGGTGATGTCGGCGTTCTCCTGTGTGGTCGGAGCCACCACCTCCGACGCCGAGCGCCGCTGGCAGCGCGTCCTGGACGCCCAGCGTCCGGAGGTCACCGTCGCCAGCTACGCCATGTTCACCGGCCTCGACCTCTCCTCGTACGCGCCCGGCACCCCGATGTCGGAGCTGTCCACCGAGATGTCGCAGACCCAGGTCGCCCGCTTCGCGGGCAGGACCGTCGGCGACGTGCTCGCCGACTGGCACACCCACGGTGTCGGCGCCCGCCCGGTGGTCGGCACCGCCGAGGAGATCGCCGACGAGATCTGCGCCCTGGCGGAGGGCGCCGACCTGGACGGCTTCCTGCTCTCGCCGACCGTGCAGCCGGCCTCCACCACGGAGTTCGTGGAGTCGGTGCTCCCGATCCTGCGCGCCCGCGGTGTCTTCCGCGGCGAGTACACGGCCGGTGAGTCGCTGCGCGAGCGGCTGACCGGCGCCTCCGACCGCGCCCTGCCTGCCAGCCACCCGGCCGCGCAGCACCGTCACTGACCACCCCACGCGCGACGAGAGGACGACGACCATGGTCACTCCCGCCCACCATCCGACCCCGCCCGCCGCGTCCGCGGAGCTGACCGCTGCGGAGCTGACCGCTGCGGAGCCGACCGCTGCGGAGCCGAACGGTGCGGAGCCCGACGCCGCGGAGCTGAACGCGGCGGTGCTGCGCCAGGCGTTCGGCGCCTACCCCACCGGTGTGGTCGCGATCGGTGCGCTGCGCGGCGGCGGACCGATCGGGCTCGCGGTGAGCTCCTTCGTGTCGATCTCGCTGGAGCCGCCGATGGTCGCGGTCAGCGTGGCCCGCTCCTCGACCACCTGGCCGAGGCTGGCAGGGGCGCCCGTGCTGGGGCTGAGCGTGCTCAGCCGTGACCAGGGCGCGCTCTGCCGGCGGCTCGCCTCCCGCGCGGGCGACCGCTTCGAGGGCACCGCGTGGCAGGCGACGCCGGACGGTGCGGTGCTGATCCACGACACGGCCCTGTGGCTGACCGCCCGGGTGAGCGCGGTGTACGACGGCGGCGACCACGAGATCGTCCTGATGGAGCTGCTCACCGCCGAGCTCTTCCCCGGGGTGGAGCCGCTGGTCTTCCACACCAGCCAGTTCCGCGAGCTCACCCCGCATGGCTGACACACCGACGACCCCCCTGGCCGGCACCGTGGTGCACGGCGCCGGCCGGGGGACGGGCCTGGGATTCCCCACCGCCAACGTCGCTCCCGACCCCGGCACTCCCGTCCCACCGCCCGCGATCTACAGTGGCTGGCTGGCCCGCCGCGCGACCGGCACCGTGCACCGCGCGACGATCAGTGTCGGCACCAACCCCACCTTCTGCGACACCTCCGAGATCCACACCGAGGTGTACTGCCACGACGCCCCGGGCGATCTGTACGGCGAGCGCGTCGACCTCTGGTTCGTCGCCCGCATCCGGGACACCGAGAGGTTCGCCTCGGCGGACGAGCTGGTGCTCGCCGCACGGGAGGACGTCCGCCGCTCGGAGGCCCTGCTGGACTCCGCGTACGGACGGCACGTCCGCAACGTCCTCTCCTGACCCCGTCACCACGCCCCACCTGCTCGGCGCGCGTTCCCGCCCCCTCGGTGACCGCGCCCTGCGCCCACGCGCCCGGTCGGCCCCGCTTCCCCCGCTTCGGCGGGGCCGACCGTCGATCCCCCTCCTCGCTCCGAACGAACAAAGGTGTGAGTCATGAGCGCATTCCACTGGCTGAACGAGCAGTTCAGCTTCTTCGGTCTCCCCGTCTACTGGTCCGACTTCCTGGGCAACCTCCTGGCGCTCGCCACCGTCTGGCTGGCCCTGCGGCGCTCGCTGGTGGCCTGGCCGGTGCAGATCCTCGGCTCGGTGCTGCTGCTGATCGCCAGCCTGAACGTGCATCTCGGCGGCAACGCCGCCCGGCAGATCGTGATCATCGTCTCGGCCTCCTGGGGCTGGGCGACCTGGAAGCGCAGCCGCGAGCAGGAAGGCACCATCAACGTCCGCTGGGCGTCGAGCCGTGAACGCGTCGCGCTGATCGCCGCGATGGTGCTGGGGACGGCCGTGTTCGGCGCGGTGCTGAGATGGACGGACGCCTCGTTCTACCCCGGCGCGCCGTTGTGGATGGTCCTCGCGGACGCCTGGATCTTCATCGGCTCGATCCTCGCCATGTACAGCCAGGCCCGCCGCTACGTCGAGTTCTGGTTCGTCTGGCTGGCCGTCGACCTGGTGGGCGTGCCGCTCGCGGTCCACTCCGAGCTGTACTTCTCCGGCATCGTCTACGGGATCTTCTTCGTGATGGTGCTGCTCGGCATCCGCGACTGGGCCTCCCGCAGCAAGCCGCAGGAGATCGCCTCGCCGCTGGAGCCCGCCGTCCTGGTCGAAGGCCGGGACGACGCCCGCCCGGCCGGCGGCCCGTCCCGAGCCGGGATCCCCGACTGAGCGCGGCTCACGTCCGCCACCCCCTCGTGCGTCGGCCGCCCGCCCCCTCAAGGGTGGGCGGCCTGCGTCGGATCCGGCCCGGGGGTGTTGTAGCGCACGATACGCACGGCTACGCTGACGGGCGTGAAGCAACTGAACGTCCGCCTGGACGAGACGACCCACGAAGCCCTGGAGCAGCGCGCCGAGGCGGCCGGGATGAGCCTGCCCGACTACGCGCGCAAGGTCCTGGTCGAGGAGGCCGACGAGAGGCGCGAGCGCTTCCTGACCGCCGCCGCGCACTTCTCGCAGGCGTGGGCGCCGGCCTTCGAGGCCGGGTTCGGCCCCTACCCGCAGAGCGCCCGGTCCGGCACGGCGGACGCGGCGTGATCCTGCGCGTCGACCGGGCCTGGCTCCTGGACGTCACCCACCAGTTCCTGGCCGCAGACCCCGACGTCACGGACTACGGCACGCTCGCCGCCGCGGTCGCCCGCCACGTCGACGAGGTCATGGAGGTGCCCGTGTACGGGGCCGTGCACCAGCGTGCCGCCGCGCTCATGCACCAGCTCATCCGCGTCCCGGCCCTGGAGTACGCCAACGAGCACTTCGCCGCCGTCGTCGCCGCCTCCTACCTCAGCGCCTCCGGTGTCATCGTCACCGCCGAACCGAAGGCCGCCGTCGCCCTGGCCGCCCGTGTCCGCGACGGACAGGCCGACGTGCGCGAGACCGCCACCGCCATCCGCACCTGGTACCGCTGAGCCGCGGCCGGGGGCGGCGCCGCAGGACGCGCCACCACCCCCGGCCGCGGATCGCTGATGCTCACACTGACGGAACCCGGCCCGTGTCCGTCGTCGTAGTGGAGGAATCCCGAGGCCGTGCCGGACTCGTCGAGCGTGAGCCGCCCGTCCTCGAACGACCCGCGGCCGGAGATCCGGGTGACCGTCCCCGGGGGCATGAACGCCGCCAGCTGGGCCGAGATCGGGCCCGAGCGCCGGCCTCCGCCGGCGGGGCCGTGGCCGGTGGCGGCCGGTCAGGTGTCGGTGCCGACCGCGGGCCGGCGTGTGTAGTGGGCGAAGAGGGCGTCGGCGACGACGGCCCACTGGGTGCGCAGGTCGAAGCCTTCGGGGTCCATGAGCCAGTGCAGCTGGAGGCCGTCGAGGACGGCCGGCACGACCTGGAGGAGTTCCGGCGCGGCGTCGGTGTCGACGCGGCTGCGGGCCTCCCGGATCAGGAGTTCGGTGCGGCCGTCGAAGTAGGCGCGAGCGGGGTGGGCGGGGTCGAGGGCCTCGGCCTGGACCATGGCGTACAGCTGGGCCCGGCGCGGGTGGCAGGCGTTGTAGTCGACGATCGCGTCGAGCGCGGAGCGCAGGTCGGGGCTGCCCGCGACGACGGCGTAGAGGTGCGGGCCGTCGATCCCGTCACGGTGCTCCAGGAGGGCGAGGAGCAGGGTGGGCATGTCCGGGAAGTAGTGCATCACGCCCGGGGCGGACATGCCGCAGCGGCGGGCGAGTTCGCGCAGCGACAGGCCCTTGTAGCCCTCCTCGGAGACCACGTCCATCGCGGTGTCGAGGATGGACAGCCGCCGCTCCTGCGGGGTCATTCGGGTCGCCACTACGCCTCCTGATCAGGGCCCCTTCGGCGGGCCTTGCCGGGGCCGCGGGGCTGGCCTAGAGTACCCCCGCCAGCTTATCTAACGGATGTTAGATAGTTCTGACGCCGGGGAGGGACGTCGTGACCGCCACCTCGTGCGAGGCCGTCGACGTCGCCTCCGTCGTGCCGGTCGCCGGCGTGACGCTGCCCTTCCGGCTGCCCGCCGCGACCGGCACGGCCGTCACCGGCCTCGGCTCCGGCACGGGCCGGGCCGTCGGCCCGGCCCGGATGCCCGAAGGGCTGCCCGGAGAGCCTGCTCCTGCGCGGAGGTTCTCGGCGTCCTTGGTACCGTCACCGCTCTGCCGCCGACCGTCGGTCCCTTCGCCGTCGGCCCCTTCGACGGCGGTGCTGTCATCACCCTCGCCATCCTCCCGATCCGATCCGTGAGGCAGGTACCCCCGTGAACCGCACCGCTGCCCCCGCACCTCCGCGTCCCGGCGCCCGCGACGGCGTCCCGCTCACCGTCACCACCGGTACCCCGGTGAGGGGAGGTCCCGGGCCCGACGGCCGGGGCGGCCACCTCCGGATCGGGGCCACCCGCAGGGAAGGGGGTGGGGAACGAATGCTCCTGGAACGCGACGAGGTGCTGGGCACGGCCGCGGCAGCCGCGGCAGCCACGCGTGCGGGCAGCGGCCGGTGGATCCTCCTCTCCGCGCCGGTCGCCGGCATGGGGCGGACCGCGGTGCTGGAGACGATCGTCCGCCGCGAGTCCGGCCGCGGCGCGATGCGCGTCGGCCGGGCGCGCGGCGTGGCGGAGGAGACGGCGTTCCCGTTCGGAATCGTTCGGCAGCTCTTCACGGACGACGAAGCCGTGCCCTTCTCGGTGCCGACCGGGATGGACGAACAGTGGCTGTTCCACCGCCTGGTGACGCGACTGACCCGGTCCGCCGCCGAGCGGCCGGTCCTGCTCGTGGTGGACGACCTCCACCATGCCGACGAGCCGTCCCTGCGCTGGATCGGCTACCTCGCCCGCCGGATCGCCGAGATCCCCGTCCTGCTGGTGGTCACCGAGTGCGCGGACCAGCCCGGTCCGGTGCCCTTCCCACCCTCCACGGGCGGGGCCGTCGCCCTCCGCCCCCTCAGCGAGTCCACCGTCGTCCGCCTCGCCCGGGCCGCCGACCTGGACCGGGACGACACCGCGACCTGCGTCGAAGCGGGTGCCGGCAACCCGGCCCTGGTACGGGCGCTCATCGCCGACCTCGGCGGCGGACCGCCGTCCGGCCCGAAGTCCGCCCGGCCGCACGGCCGTTACCGCGACACGATCGCCGACTGGCTGAGGAAGGCCGATCCGTGCTTACGCCACGCCTGTCTCGCCCTCGCTGTCGCGGCGGAGGGCGACCCGCCTGCCGGCCCCGGTCCCGATCACCGGCTCTGCGACCTCTGCACGTCCGCGCGAGCCCCGGGCGAGCGGCCGGCGCACCACCTGGACGCACTGCTGAGTCACCCCCTCGCCCGCGGGGCCGTGCTCGCCGCCGCCGATCCGGAGGAGGTCGCCGCACTGCACGCCCGTGTCGCGGAACTGCTCGACGAGAGCGGTGCCCCTGCGACGGCCGTGGCCTCCCGGCTCCTGCACGTGGAGCGGCCCGGCGCGACGTGGATGGCCCGCGCGCTCTCCGAGGCCGCCGAGGAAGCCGCGCGCAACGGTCACGTCGCGCAGTCCGCCGCGTACCTGCGCCACGCCCTGAGCGGCACGCTCGACCCGGACCGGCGCGCCGCCCTCACCGTGCGCCTCGGCGCCCTGGAGCTTGCGAACAACCCGACGGCCGGTATCCGTCGACTCCACACCGGACTGGAACTGCACACCGACGTCCGGGAACGGGCCGCCGCGGCGACCGCCCTCAGCGCGGCCCTCGTCGCGGTCCGGGACCCCGACACCGCCATGCGGGTCCTGCGCCAGGCCGGTCGCGCCGCCGCCGACGACGAACTGGTCCAGGTGTTGCAGACCCTCGGCGCGCTCGTCGCCTCGCACGACAACGACGAGTGGCGCGGGGCCGTCGCCGGCCTGCGCGCGCTCGCCCCGACGGCGCCCCCCGCCATCGAGCCGCTGGTGTGCGGGCTGATCACCGAGTACGAGGCCGGCGCCGGTCTCTGCTCGGCGGCCGAGGCACTCGCCCGGATCCGACCGCGCCTGGCGACGCGGGTCGACCCGCGTCTGCGGACGGCCTGGTTCGGCAGCGCGGCCACCCTGTTGCAGTGGGCCGACTGTCTGGACGAGGCCCGCGAGCTGACCGGCCTGTGCCTGCCCGGCCTTTCCGTCCCCCCGGCCCTGACGGACGTCGGTGTGCAGTGCCTGCTGAGTGTCCGGGCCGAGACGGCGCTCTGGGAGGGCGCGTTCGACCGCGTCGTCGCCGAGAACGCGCCGCTGGTGGAGGCGGCCGGCGAGCGGGGCGTCCGGTTGCCGCACCTGTCGGCGATGGTGGCGTCCGCCCGGTACGAGAAGGGCGATCGCGCCGGGGCGTGGGAGGCCGTGGCCCTCGCCGGACAGCGCGGCAGCGAGAGTTCCTGGGAGTGGAACGAGCTCAGCTACACGCGGGCCGTGCTGCATGCGGCGGACGGCGACTGGCACGCGGCTCTCGACGACTACCTGGCCTGCGGAGCCGGCCAGAGCGCCCACGACTTCGTCAGCCCGGTCGCCACGCCGTGGCGCTCGGGAGCGGCGTTCGCCCTGGTCCGGCTCGGGCGGCGGCAGGAAGCCCGCGAACTCGCCGAGGAGGAGCTGCGCCACGCCCGGACCTGGGGCACCGCGCGTACCGTCGGCCGGGCGCTGCGGGCGTACGCCGCGGCCGTGGGCGGCAGGCTGGCGCTGTGTTCGCTGACCGAGGGCGCCGAACTGCTCAGGCCGAGTGCCGCGCCCGTGGAACTCGCGGAGGTCCTGGTCGACCTCGGCCGGGCCCAGATCGAGGCGGGCAGCGCCCGCAAGGGCCGCGACACGCTGCGGGAGGCGCACGCCGTGGCCCTGCGGCCGGCCCCCGCGCCCGCTTCGGGGGCCGCTCCGGGAGCCGGGGGGCCGGCCGCCGTCGGCCGTCTCCTCGCCCTGACCCAGGACGCCTTGCGCGAGGGCGGGGTACGGAGCAGGAACGGCGGGCACGCCCTGACCCCGGCCGAACGGCGCGTGGCCGAACTGGCGGCGGTGGGGAACACCAACGCCCAGATCTCCTCCGCGCTGTGCCTCACCCTCCGCACCGTGGAAACGCACCTCACCAACTCGTACCGGAAGCTGCGGATCGCCCGGCGTTCCCAACTGGTGGCGGTGCTGCAGCAGTAGGCGTCGCGGGCCCACCCCGGCCTCGCCGTGCGCAGACGGTGTTCCGGCGCGTGGCCCGGGGGCGTGGCTCAGAGGCGGGAGACCCGTAGGGCCCAGGCGATCAGGGGAGCCTGAAGCGGTACCCGGGCCAGGGCGGCGACGCGAAGCGGTGCGGGACGGTGGCGCCAGTCCCGGGCCATCTTGACGTTGGCGGGCAGGACCGCGACGAACAGGCCGGCTGCGGCCAGCGCGCCGGCCCGGCGGGTGGGCGGGCAGGCGATGGCCGCGCCGACGGCGAGCTCCGCCACCCCGCTGAGCCGGGTCCAGGTGCGCGGATCACCGGGGAGGCCGCGGGGCACCATGGCGTCGAACGGGCGGGGGACGGCGAAGTGTGCCACCCCGGCGCCGAGCAGCAGGCCGCTCAGGAGAGCGGCGGATCGGGGCAGGGTCGGCATGGTGCTCCTCCAGGTACGGGCCCGCGCCCGGGCTCGATTACCGAAGAGTAACCATGTGGCGCCCGGAGCGGAAGCCGTCGTGCCGTCCGTGACCGACCCGGGCCGCCGCGACGGAAGGGGACGCAGGGTCGGCGACCCGGTCGGCGGAACAGTCGCGCCCGGCCCGCGCCGTCCCCGCCGTCAGTCCTGGGTCCCCGCGGGGAGCGGCCTCAGACCGGCGACCTGTGCGAGGAGGCGGTAGGAGGTGAACAGCGCGTCGCGGTCGTAGGTGCTGGTGGCGAGGAGGAACTCGTCCGCCGCGGCGCGCTCCATCAGCTCGGTGAGGCGGGCCCACGCCTGCTGAGGGGTGCCCGCGATGTGGCCGGTGAGCGACTGCTGGAACGCCGCACGTTCGCGCGGGGTCATCGTCCGGGACAGGATCTCCCCGGTGGGGGCCAGCGGCGGGAACTCGCCGTGGGTCCGGGAGTGGGCGGCGGCCCAGGCCTCGGGGACGAGGAGGTCGCGGGCCTCGGACTCCGACCCGGCGACGGCGACCGTACCCGAGAGCACGACGTACGGCCGGGAGGCGCGGGCCGAGGGGCGGAAGCGCTCCCGGTAGCGGTCGATCGCCTCGAACATCCGCTCCTGCCCTCGCGCGGCCGCGATCACCAGGGGGAGCCCGGCCTCGGCCGCGACGTCCGCGCCGGCGCCGGTGGCCAGCACGAACGCCGGTACGTCCAGACCCTCGGCCGGCCGGGCGTGAACGCCGTGGGGGGCGCTCGACGGCGCATCGAAGTAGGCCAGCAGTTCGGCGAGTTGCTCGGGAAACCGGTCGGCGGAGTCCTTCTCCCGGCCCAGCGCCCGCCGTACCCCGTCGGTGAACCCCACCGAACGGCCGAGACCCATGTCGATCCGGCCCGGGAACAGGGCGGCGAGCACACCGAACTGCTCGGCCACGACCAGCGGTTGGTGGTTGGGGAGCATCACCCCGCCCGTCCCCACTCTGATCCGCTCCGTTGCCGAGGCCACCGCTGCGGCCAGCACGGTCGGGGCCGAACCGGCCACGCCCGGGACGCCGTGGTGCTCGGACACCCAGAACCGGTGGTAGCCGAGCCGCTCGGCCTCGACGGCGAAGGCCACGGTGTCCCGCAGCGCCCGGGCCGGTTCCTCCCCCCTGCGGGTCCGGGAACGGTCCAGCACCGACAGTCGGAAGGGCGGCGTCGTGGTCACTCCCGCCACAACGGGCGCTGCCGCCCGGCTCATTCCCGTACGACGGAAAAGGCCACCTGCCCGGCCGGTCCCCGGCGCCGACCACCGGGGACCGGCCGTGGGGGAGCGGCCGTGCCTACGGGCCGGGTGTCGTCGGGCTCCGCGTCAGCGCGGGGCGAGGACGCAGAACTCGTTGCCCTCGGGATCGGCCAGGACCGTCCACGGCACGTCGCCCTGGCCCACGTCGGCGGGCGTCGCGCCGAGAGCCCGCAGCCGCGCCGCCTCCTCGACCCGGTCGCCCCCGGGGTACGGGCGGAGGTCGAGGTGGAGACGGTTCTTCACGGTCTTCTCGTCGGGGGTGCGGATGAATTCGAGGTACGGGCCGACGCTCCTGGCGGAGCGCAGCACGGCCTGGTCGTCCGTCACCTCGTGGACGGTCCAGTCCATCGCCTCGCCCCAGAACCCCGCCATGGCCCTCGGGTCCGCACAGTCGACCACCACCGAGGCCATCGGCCCGGTGTCCAGGTAGCGCTCGCGGGGCTCCAGTACGCAGAACTCGTTGCCCTCGGGGTCGGCCAGGACCGTCCACGGCACGTCGCCCTGGCCCACGTCGGCGGGCGTCGCGCCGAGGGCCTTCAGCCGTGCGACCAGCTCCGCCTGATGGGCTGCCGAGGTGGTGGCGAGGTCGATGTGCAGACGGTTCTTCACCGTCTTGGGGTCGGTGGCGCGAACGACGTCGATGCAGACGGCGACGGGGTCGGGATAGACGAAGCCCACGGGTTCGAGGTTGGTCACACCGGGGCCCTCGCTGTCGATGCCCCAGCCGAGTACCTCCGCCCAGAACCGGCCGACCGCGGAGTCGTCCCGGGCATTCATCGAAATCTGAACAAGCCGTGTCGTCATGCCGCCGACCCTATGCATGCCGTCCCGCGTCGACAAACACATATCCCGGCCTGGGAGGGATCCGTGGTGCTCCGTGGCATCCGGTGCTCGATTCTCCGGGGAGGAGGTGGTCGTGACAGTAGAGCGCGCTCGCCGAGCACCTCACAAGATGCATGCAAGGTTCTTTCTAAGATTTGCCGACTTCATGCAGTAGCGGAGAGTGGATCTTGCGGACGTGGAGCCGGGCCTTCCGCTGGTGGGCGGCCCCGGCAGTGATCCGGCAGTGTTCGGGCGGCGAAGTGCGGGAGGTGTGACCCGCCGGCAGATCCCAGGGAGGGGTGAGTGTGTAGCCGGTTGAGGCCGCAGCCGACCAGGTCGTCGGGGCATCGCGGCGGGCTATCTTGTTTTTGCGAAATTCTGTCGACATCTTGTGGTCATCTGGGCGGGATGGTTAAGTGAGCGGCGCGCCGAGGGGTGGTCGCCGACAGGTCCCGAGAGGGTCCGCGACGTGCCCCCGGGGCGTCCGAGCCGCGCAGTCCAGGAGTGCGCGGGCCTCGCTTCCGCACGTCCCCGCCCCCGTCACCAGGACCGGGGCGATCCCCACCGGAACACCGGGGCTCCCCCGCGCCCCGGCACCGGCCCTGCCCGCCGTGCCTGTAGAAGGGTCCTCTCCCCCATGAAGACGAATCGGCTTCTCCGCAGATCCCTCGCCGCCGTGGCCGTCGGCGCCCTGGTCCTCCCGGCCGCCGCGTGCAGCAGCTCCGCCGATAGCGGCTCCTCGGGCGACCCCGGCGCGCCGAACGGAGCGGAGGCCCCGCTGGACCCGTCCGCCAAGGTCACCATCAGCGCCGACTGCCAGCCGCCGACCACGAAGCCGGGGGAGCGCAGGCAGTGGGAGGAGGACATCGCGGAGTTCAACAAGACCTACCCGAACGTCACCATCAGGGCCACCGACGCCTCACCGTGCAACGAGCCCGCCAAGTTCACCGCGCAGCTCGCCGGCAAGACCCAACCCGACCTCTTCTACGCCTACTTCACGGACCTGGGCCAGGCGCTCGACGCCGGCGCGGTCGAGGACATCAGCGCGTACGTCAACGAGACGACCGTCCCGGCCCTGAAGGACATCGACCCCTCGGTGCTCGACACCCTCAGGAGCGAGGGCAAGCTCTACGGCCTCCCGGTCACCAACTACAAGATGGGCCTCATCTACAACCGCAAGCTCTTCACCCAGGCCGGTCTCGACCCCGACAAGCCGCCGACGACCTGGGCGGAGATCCGGACGGCCGCCCAGAAGATCTCCGCGCTCGGCAACGGCGTCAACGGCTACGGCGAGTACAGCGCGACCAACCAGGGCGGCTGGCACTTCACCGCCGAGCTGTACGGCCTCGGCGGCAGGATGACCGGTGACGACGGCAGGAAGGCCGCCTTCAACACCCCCGAGGGCAAGCAGGTCCTGCAGAACCTCCACGACATGCGCTGGACCGACGGCACGATGGGCGCCGCCCAGGGGCTCAAGTGGCCCGACCTGATGACCCAGACCTCCACCGACAAGCTCGGCATGTACATCGGGGCGCCGGACGACATCACGTACATGGTCCAGACCCTCAAGGGCAACTACGCCGACTACGGCATGGGTCCGATGCCAGGAGGCAGGGCCACCCTGCTCGGCGGCGACACCCGGCTCTTCAAGAAGGGGTCCACGCCCGACCAGATCAAGGCCGGCATCGCCTGGGTCACCTTCAAGTACCTGACCATGGGCAAGGGCCAGTTCGACTACGCCCGCAACAGGTCGGACAACCTGCCCGTCGGCATCCCTCAGCCCAACTTCTTCACCGGTTCGACCCTCGCGGCGGACAACGCGGCCAAGGCCGCCAGCGCAACCGTCCCGGTCCGGAACTACGCGCCCTACATCTCCGAGCAGGTCCCGGGAAAGACCGAGCCGGCCAACGCCCAGCAGCTCTACAAGGTCCTCGACAACGCGGTCTCCGCCGTGCTCACCGACCGGGGCGCCGACATCGACAAGCTGCTCGCCGACGCCGAGTCCCAGGCCAACAAGATCCTGGCGAGCCTCGGTTAGCCGACGCGGGGGACAACCCGCCCCGGGCCTCAGCCGCCCACGGCCACCCCGACGGACACACACGGATACGAAGACCGACCGACAAGCAGACCGACCGACAAGCAGACCGACGGACATGCAGACCGGCGGACCGGGCACCGACGACCCGCCCGACCCGCCGGTCCAGCCGGCACACCAGGAGCACCGATGGCCGGGACCATCTCCCCCTACAAGACCACCCGCCGGGCCAGTCGCATCCCGGCCGACCGCACGGGTGGCTCCGGAGGCCGCTCGTCCAAGCGTCCGGAACTCGGCCGGACCGTCCGCCGCAACGTCTCCGCCCACGGGTTCCTCTTCGGCGCCCTGGTGTGCTTCGGGTTCTTCACCTGGTACCCGATGGTCCGCGAAGTCGTCATGAGCTTCCAGAAGACCAGACGCGGAAAGACCACGTGGGTCGGGCTGGAGAACCTCGAACGGATCTTCGGCGACCCCGACTTCTGGACCGCCTGGCGCAACACCTTCCTCTTCACCGCGCTCGCGCTGCTCCTGGGCTTCGCGGTGCCGTTCTTCGTGGCCGTGCTCCTCAACGAGCTCCGGCACGCCAGGGCCTACCTGCGGATCCTGGTGTACATCCCGGTGATGATGCCGCCCGTCGCCGCGGTGCTGCTGTTCAAGTACTTCTACGACCCGGAGTACGGCCTCTTCAACTCGATCCTGACGACCCTCCACCTCCCCACCTCCGCCTGGCTCAACTCGCCGGACACCGCGATGGTCTCGGTGGTCGTCGCGGCCACCTGGATGAACATGGGCGGCGCCACCCTCATCTACCTGGCCGCCCTGCAGGGCATCCCCGGCGAGCTGTACGAGGCGGCCGACCTGGACGGCGCCGGCCTGATCCGCAAGATCTGGCACGTCACCGTCCCGCAGACCAGGCTCATCCTCTCGCTCCTCCTGCTGCTGCAGATCGTCTCCACCATGCAGGTCTTCGTGGAGCCGTTCCTGCTCACCGGTGGGAACGGCCCGCAGAACTCCACGATGTCGGTCGTCTACCTGGTCTACGAGTACGCCTTCGACATGGGAGGCAACAACTACGGCGTCGCCTCCGCGATGGGCCTGGTCATGCTCGTGGTCCTCGCCGGCTTCTCGGCCCTGTACACGCGGCTCAGCCGCACCGACGACTAGGAAGGGCTCCGGCCATGGCAGCGAACGAACCCCGGACCCGGACGCTCGTCGCACAGACCCAGCTCGACCGACCGCTCGGGAAGGCCGTCTACCGGACGGTGCTCGTCCTCGTGGTCCTCGTCTTCACCGCCGTCTTCGTCGGCCCGCTCTACTGGCTGGTGACCGGCGGCCTCAAGAGCACCCAGGAGGTGATCCAGAGCCCGCCGACCCTCTTCCCGTCCGAGATCCACTGGGGCACCTACGCGGAGGCCTGGCGCCAGCTCAGGATGGGCCGCCTGCTGACCAACACCCTCTACTACGCGCTCGGGGCGCTCGCCTTCCAGCTGGTGTTCGACGTCGCCGCGGCCTACGCGCTCTCCAAGCTGCGGCCGATCCTCGGCAACGTGATCCTCGGCATGATGCTCGCGACCCTGATGGTCCCCTCCGCGGTCCTGATCGTGCCGCAGTACCTCACCGTGCTGGACCTCCCGCTGCTCCACCTCAACCTGGTCGGCACCCCGTGGGCGATCTGGCTGCCCACCGTCGCCAACGCCTTCAACATCTTCCTGTTGAAACGGTTCTTCGACTCCGTCCCGGAGGACCTGCTGGCCGCAGCCGCGATCGACGGCGCCTCACCGACCCGGGCCCTGTGGTCGATCGTGCTGCCGATGTCCCGACCGATCCTCGGCGTGGTCTCCATCTTCGCCGTGGTCGCGGTCTGGAAGGACTTCCTCTGGCCGATGCTGGTCCTGCCGGACCCGGCCGACCACACGCTCAACATCGGCATCCGCTCCCTCGCCACCGGCCTGCCGCAGAACGTCGTGATCGCCGCCCTGGCCATCGCCTCCGCACCGACGATCGTCTTCTTCCTGATCTTCCAGCGCAGCATCGTGTCCGGCCTGACCTCCGGCGGCCTCAAGGGCTGAGCGCCCCGCCCGGAAGCGGTCGACCACCACGCCCCTCCCGTCCGGTCGAAAGGACCCCCCACCGTGGGACAGAACTCCAGCCGCCAGCCCGAGCACCCGGCCTGGTGGCGCGACGCGGCGATCTACCA
Source organism: Kitasatospora sp. NPDC127035 (assembly GCF_042726075.1). NCBI lineage: Bacteria > Bacillati > Actinomycetota > Actinomycetes > Kitasatosporales > Streptomycetaceae > Kitasatospora > Kitasatospora sp. NPDC127035. Next base: position 72,132 of record NZ_JBHXDN010000031.1, read on the forward strand.
GGTCTACCCGCGCAGCTTCGCCGACGGCAACGGCGACGGCACCGGGGATCTCGCCGGGGTCCGGTCCCGCCTCCCGTACCTCGCCGAACTCGGCGTCGACGCCATCTGGGTCAACCCCTGGTACCCGTCCCCGATGGCGGACGGCGGCTACGACGTCGCCGACTACCGCGACGTGGACCCGCTGTTCGGCACCCTGGAGGACGCCGAGAACCTGATCACCGAGGCGCTCGCTCACGGCATCCGCACCATCGTCGACATCGTCCCCAACCATGTCTCCGCCGAGCACCCGTGGTTCAGGCGGGCCCTCGCCGCCGCCCCCGGCAGCCCCGAGCGCGAGCTGTTCCATTTCCGCCCCGGCCGCGGCCCGGACGGCGAACTGCCGCCCAACGACTGGGAGTCCGAGTTCGGCGGCTGCCCCTGGACCAGGACCACCGACCCGGACGGAACGCCCGGCGAGTGGTACCTGCACCTCTTCGCCAGCCAGCAGCCCGACCTCAACTGGGCCCACCCGCAGGTCCGCAGCGAGCACGTGTCGATCCTGCGCTTCTGGTTCGACCGCGGAGCCGCCGGCGTCCGCATCGACTCCGCGGCCCTCCTCGTCAAGGACCCCGAACTGCCCGACTTCCGCAAGGGGGTGGACCCCCATCCCTTCACCGACCGCGAGGAGCTGCACGAGATCTACCGGTCCTGGCGCAGGATCGCCGACTCCTACCCGGGCGAGCGCATCCTCGTCGGGGAGGTGTGGCTGCCCGACGCCGAGAGGTTCACCCGCTACCTGCGCCGCGACGAGCTGCACACCGCGTTCAACTTCGACTTCCTGGCCCGCCCGTGGGAGCCGGAGGCGCTGCGCGAGTCCATCGACTCCACCCTCGCCCTGCACGCCCCGGCCGGGGCCCCCGCGACCTGGGTCCTCTGCAACCACGACGTCACCCGCACGGTGACCCGCTACGGTCGCAGGGACACCCGTTTCGACTTCGCGGCCAAGGCCTTCGGAACCCCCACCGACGTCGCCCTCGGCCTGCGCCGGGCCCGCGCCGCCGCGCTGCTCTCCCTCGCCCTGCCGGGTGCCGTCTACCTCTTCCAGGGCGAGGAGCTCGGCCTGCCCGAGGTGGAGGACCTCCCGATCGATCGTCTCCAGGACCCGATGCACCTGCGCTCCGGCGGCACCGACCCCGGCCGGGACGGCTGCCGCGTCCCGCTCCCGTGGTCCGGCCCCCTCCCGCCGTACGGCTTCTCGCCGGCGGGCACCGAACCGTGGCTGCCGCAGCCGGAGGGCTGGGCCGCGCTGACGGTGGAGGCGCAGAGCGCCGACCCGGACTCCGTGCTGTCGCTGTACCGCGCCGCGCTCCGGATCCGCCGGGGATCGCCCGGTCTGCGCGGCGACAAGTTCGAGTGGCTGCCCGGCGACCGCGGCGTCCTCGCCTTCCGCCGAGGCGCCGAGTTCGCCTGCGTCGTCAACCTCTCCCCGGCGCCCGTCGTCCTGCCCGCGCACGACACCGTCCTGCTCACCAGTCGGCCGCTCGACGGAAACCTCCTTCCCGTGGACGCCGCGGCCTGGCTGCGGTCGCGGTGACGGCCCGCCATCACCGGGCCCTCCCTCGCGGATCCTGCCGGGCGCAGGATCCGACCGAAAAGGGCTGAAGCGGTCGGCCGGCCACGGCCGCCCCTGCGCTCCCCTGCGCTCCCTGCCCTCCCCGGCGGCGCCGGCCGGTCCGGTGCCGTCGCCCGTCCTGAGCTCGTCGGCCCTCCCCGGAGGATCCAGATGATGTCGGCTCGGTCACCGCCCCCTCTCGCCAGGCCCCTCCGCGACGCACGCCCGGACCGCCCCGCCGGTCGGGGCCGCGGCACGCACGCGCCCACTCCCTCCCGGAGAGGCTCCGCTTTCCGGGCCTGTCCGCCCCCCACCTGTCATCCTGATGAGATCCAGAGGACTCCCGTGAGATCGACAGCTCCGACTTCCCGACTCGTGGCAGGGCTGGCCTCGGCCTGCCTGCTGCTCGTCGCCGGCCCGCTGCTGCCCGCCCGGGCCGCCGGCGGCCCCGACCTGGCCTCCGGCAAGCCGGCCGCCGCCGGCAGCGCCACCGCCGGCCGAGGCGCCGCCTTCGTCAACGACGGCGACCAGAACACCTACTGGGAGAGCGCCGGCACCGCCCTCCCGCAGTGGGTCCAGGTCGACCTCGGCAGCACCACCGCCGTCGACGAGGTGGTGCTCAAGCTCCCCGCGAGCTGGGGTGCCCGCGCCGAGACGCTCGCCGTTCAGGGCAGCACCGACGGCACCGCCTTCTCCACCCTCACCGCCTCGGCCCCGTACTCCTTCGAACCGGGCGCCGGCAACACGGTGAGGATCGGCTTCCCGTCGACCGGTACCCGCTTCGTCCGGGTGGACATCTCCGCCAACACCGGCTGGCCGGCCGCGCAGATCTCCGAGCTGGAGGTGCACGGCACCACCGGCTCCAGCGCCAACCTGGCCCGCGGCCGGGCCTTCACGGCCGGCAGCAGTTCGGGCGGCTACGGCGCGGGCAACGTCGACGACGGCAACCAGGGAAGCTACTGGGAGAGCGCGAGCAACGCGCTCCCGCAGTGGATCCAGGTCGACCTCGGGACGGCGGTCGCCGTCAGCCGGCTGGTCCTGAAGCTGCCGACGGGCTGGGAGCGGCGGACCCAGACCCTCGTCGTGCAGACCAGTACCGACGGCAGCACCTTCACCGACCGGGTCGCGTCCGCCGACTACGTCTTCGACCCGGCCACCGGCAACACGGTGACGGTGGACACCGGCACCACCACGGCCCGGTACGTCCGGCTGAAGGTCACCGCCAACACCGGCTGGCCGGCCGCCCAGCTCGCGGAGTTCGAGGTGTACGGCCCGGTGACCGGGGACACCCGGGCGCCGTCCGCGCCCGCGAACCTGACGTACACCCAGCCGTCCTCCGGGCAGGTCCGGCTGGCCTGGAGCGCGGCGAGCGACAACACCGGGGTCACCGGCTACGACGTCTACGCCGACAACGCCCTGGTCAGCAGTGTCGCGGGAAACGTGCTGACGTACACCGACAGCCGGGCCGACGGCGCTACCGTCTCGTACTACGTGAAGGCCAGGGACGCGGCCGGCAACCAGTCGGCCGCCAGCAACACCGTGACCCGCACGGGCGCCCCCGGGGACACCCGGGCGCCGTCCGCGCCGACGAACCTGACGTACACCCGGCCGACCTCCGGGCAGGTCCGACTGGCCTGGAGCGCGGGCGCCGACAACGTCGCGGTCACCGGGTACGAGGTCTTCGCCGACGGCGCGTTGCAGGCCGAGGTGGCCGGCAACGTGCTGACGTACACCGACAGCCGGGCCGACGGCGCCACGGTGTCGTACTACGTGAAGGCCAGGGACGCGGCCGGCAACCGCTCCGAGGCGAGCAACACCGTCGTCCGGACCGGCAACGACGGTGGCGGTGGCACCAACCTGGCCGGGGGCAAGCCGATCACGGCCGACTCCAGCATCTACACCTTCGTCGCGGCGAACGCCAACGACGACGACGTGACCACCTACTGGGAGGGCGCGGGCGGCAGCTACCCCAATGAGCTGACCACGCGGCTGGGTTCCAACGCGACCGTCGGTTCGGTGGTGCTGAAGCTCAACCCGGCCGCGGCCTGGGCCACCCGCACCCAGACCGTGGAGGTACTCGGCCGGGAGCAGAACGCGACCGGATTCACCAGCCTGGTGGCCGCGAAGCCCTACACGTTCTCCCCGGCCTCGGGCAACACGGTGACGATCCCGCTGACGGCCACCGCGGCCGACGTCCGGCTGCGGATCACCGCCAACTCCGGTGCCGGAGCCGGGCAGATCGCGGAGTTCCAGGTGATCGGCACCCCGGCGCCCAACCCCGACCTCACCGTCACCGCGGTCTCGGCCTCTCCGGCCGCTCCGGTGGAGACCGACCCGCTCACGCTCTCGGCGACGGTCAGGAACGCCGGCACGGCCGCCTCCGCCGCCACCGCCGTCGACCTCTACCTGGGCGGTGCCAAGGCCGGCACCGCGCAGCTCGGCCCGCTGGCCGCCGGTGCCTCCGCGACCGTCTCGGTCCCGACGGGCCCGCAGAACGCGGGCAGCTACCAGCTGCGAGCCGAGGCCGACCCGGCCGGCGCCGTCGTCGAACGGGACGAGACCAACAACGCCCACACCGCGCCGGCCCCGCTGGTGGTGAGTCAGGTCGCCGGTTCCGACCTGGTCGCCGCGCCCGTCAGCTGGACCCCGGGCAACCCGGCGAGCGGCAACGAGGTCACGTTCTCGGTGGCGGTCAAGAACCAGGGCACGACCGCCTCGGCGGGCGGCGCCCACGGCATCGGCCTGACGGTGACCGACGCCACCGGTGCGGTCGTCAGGACCCTGACCGGCAGCCACACCGGCGTCATCGCGCCCGGTGCCACCGGCTCCCCGGTGAACCTGGGCAGTTGGACGGCGGGCAACGGCCGGTACACCGTGAGGACGGTCATCGCCACCGACGCCAACGAACTGCCGGTCAAGCAGGCGAACAACACCTCCACCCAGTCGCTGTTCGTCGGCCGCGGCGCCAACCTGCCGTTCGACACCTACGAGGCCGAGGACGGCGTGCTGGCCGGCGGCGCCGCGGTGGTCGGGCCCAACCGGACCGTCGGCGACCTCGCGGGCGAGGCCTCCGGCCGCAAGGCCGTCACCCTGAACACGACCGGCGCCTCGGTCGAGTTCACCACCAAGGCGCCGACCAACACCCTGGTGACCCGCTTCTCAATCCCGGACGCGCCGGGCGGCGACGGCATCGACGTGAAACTCGACGTCTACGTCGACGGGGTCTTCCTCAAGGCCCTCGACCTCACCTCCAAGTACTCCTGGCTGTACGGCAGCGAGACCGGTCCGGGCAACTCGCCCGGCGCCGGCGGCCCCCGGCACGTCTACGACGAGGCGAACCTGCTGCTCGGCACCACCCTCCCGGCCGGCAGCAGGATCAAGCTGCAGAAGGACGCCGGCAACAGCACCACGTACGCCATCGACTTCGTCAGCCTGGAGCAGGCGACCCAGCTCCCCAACCCCGACCCGGCCCGGTACGCGGTGCCGACCGGCTTCACCCACGGCGATGTGCAGGCGGCTCTGGACCGGGTCCGGATGGACACCACCGGCGCCCTGGTGGGCGTCTACCTCCCGAGGGGGGACTACCAGACCGCCAGCAAGTTCCAGGTCTACGGCAAGGCGGTGAGGGTGGTCGGCGCGGGCCCCTGGTTCACCCGGTTCCACGCCCCGTCCTCGCAGTCCAACACCGACGTCGGCTTCCGGGCCGACGCCTCGGCCAACGGCTCGACCTTCACCGGCTTCGCCTACTTCGGCAACTACACCTCCCGCATCGACGGCCCCGGCAAGGTCTTCGACTTCGCCAACGTCGCCGACATCACCATCGACGACATCTGGACCGAGCACGTGGTCTGCCTGTACTGGGGCGCCAACACGGACCGGATGAAGATCACCAACTCCCGGATCCGCAACACCTTCGCCGACGGCGTCAACATGACCAACGGCTCGACCGACAACCTGGTCTCCAACAACGAGGCCCGGGCCACCGGGGACGACTCCTTCGCGCTGTTCTCGGCGATCGACGCGGGCGGGGCGGACGAGAAGAACAACGTCTTCGAGAACCTGACCTCGATCCTGACCTGGCGGGCCGCCGGCGTCGCGGTCTACGGCGGGTACGCCAACACCTTCCGCAACATCTACATCGCGGACACCCTGGTCTACTCGGGGATCACCATCTCCTCGCTGGACTTCGGGTACCCGATGAACGGCTTCGGCGCCTCGCCGACGACCGATCTGAAGAACATCTCCGTCGTCCGGGCCGGCGGCCGCTTCTGGGGGGCGCAGGTCTTCCCGGCGATCTGGGTGTTCTCGGCCTCGAAGGTGTTCCAGGGCATCAGGGTCACCGACGTGGACATCGTGGACCCGACGTACAGCGGCATCATGTTCCAGACCAACTACGTGGGCGGTCAGCCGCAGTTCCCGGTCGCCGACACGGTGTTCAGCAACATCTCGATCTCCGGTGCGCGGCGCAGCGGTGACGCCTCCGACGCCAGGTCCGGTATCGGCGTCTGGGCCAACGAGCTGCCCGAACCGGGGCAGGGCCCGGCGGTCGGTTCGGTGACCTTCGACCATCTGCGGTTCAGCGACAACCACCAGAACATCCGCAACACCACCTCGACGTTCACCATCAAGGTCAACCCGTAGGGAGGGGAACCTCCCGGTGACGGGCGGTTCGTGCCGCCGGGAGGTCTCCGACCTCCCGGCGGTCCTTGCGTTCCGGCGCGGCGTCCCACCTGGTAGGCCGGGCTCAGGGCTTGCGGGGTTCGGCAAGCGGCGTGCGGTTCCTGTCCGATCGCCCGTTGGAATTTGCGTCTTCGTCGCAACACCATGCAATTTCCTTGCGTGGCGGAGCTAGAATGGCCGCATGACACGACGACTGGCCCAGGTGGCGAAGAAGGTCGGGGTCAGCGAGGCCACGGTCAGCCGGGTGCTGAACGAGAAGCCCGGCGTCTCGGAGACGACCAGGGCGGCGGTGCTGACGGCGCTGGACGTGCTGGGCTACGAGCGCCCCACCCAACTGCGCGGTGAGCGGGCGCGGTTGGTGGGCATGGTGATGCCGGAGCTGCAGAACCCGATCTTCCCGGCCTTCGCCGAGGCGGTGGGCGGCGCGCTGGCCGGGCAGGGATTCACCCCGGTGCTGTGCACGCAGTCCGCGGGCGGGATCTCGGAGGCGGACTACGTGGACCTGCTGCTGGCCCAGCAGGTGTCGGGGGTGGTGTTCTTCGGTGGTCTGTACGCGCAGGCCGACGCCGCCCACGACCACTACGAGCGGTTGGCGGAGCGCAGTCTGCCGACGGTGCTGCTGAACGCGGCGATCGAGGGCCTGGACTTCGCGCGGGTCTCCTGTGACGACGCGGTGGCCGTGGAGCAGGCGATGGGGCACCTGCGGCAGCTCGGTCACCGCAGGATCGGCCTGGTACTGGGGCCGGCGGACCACGTGCCGTCCCAGCGGAAGTTGGACGCGGCGCGGCGGGCCGCGGCCTCGGCGGGCCTGGAGCTGCCGGACAGCCACGTCAAGCGCGCGCTGTTCACCCTGGAGGGGGGCCAGGCGGCCACCACGCGGCTGCTGGGCGAGGGGGTGACCGGGATCGTCTGTGCCAGTGACCCGCTGGCGTTGGGCGCGGTGCGGGCGGTGCGCCGGGCGGGGCTGTCGGTGCCCGGCGACGTGTCGGTGATCGGCTACGACGACTCCTCGTTCATGACCTGCACCGATCCGCCGCTGACCACGGTGCGCCAGCCGATCGAGGCGATGGGCCGGGCGGCCGTGGACCTCCTGGCGGGGGAGATCGCGGGCGCGAGGATCACCCACGACGAGCTGCTGTTCGAGCCGGAGCTGGTCGTGCGCAGCTCCACCGGGCCGGCCCCCGCCGCCGGCTGACCGCACGCGGCCCTACACAGCCCCACGCGGCCGCAGGCCCCGCCGTTCCGGTCCATCGGAACGGCGGGGCCTGCGGCCCTTCGGATTCTGCCCGGGGGGCGCGGGGTCAGGAGGTGTAGGCCTCGAACTCGGCGAGCTGGGCGGCCGGCCAGCCGGTGTTGCCGGTGAACGAGAGCCGAAGGTGACGTGCGGTGGTGCCCGGTACGGCGAGGGTGACCGTGTTGCCGGTGGCCGGGTCGAAGCGGTGGGCGGCTTCGGCCCTGGCCGTGGTCCACGTCGTGCCGTCGGTGCTGGCGAGCACCGCGAGGGTCTGGGTCCGGGCGGTCCAGGCGGGGGCCGGCGGCAGTCTCAGCACCAGCCGGCCGACGGCGGTGGGGGCGCCGAGGTCGGCGGTCAGCGACTGCGGGAAGGCGTGGCCGGTGCTCTCCCAGTAGCTTCCGGTGTCGCCGTCGGCGGCCTGGTCGGGGCCGTAGCCGCCGACCGAGCCGGTGGCGGTGAGGGGCTTGCCCGCGAGGAGGTTGGTTCCGGCCGGGGGTGTGGTGGTCGGCGTGGTGGGTGTGGTGGTGGGCGTCGGGGTGGCGGTCGCGCCGGTGGCCCGGATCTCCAGCTCGCCGAGCTGGGCGGCCGGCCAGCCGGTGTTCCCGGTGACGGTCACCCGGACGAAGCGGGCGTTGCTGCGGGGGAGTCCGATGGTGACGGCGTTGCCACCGGCCGGATCGAAGGTGCGCCCGGCGGCGGGGGCCAGGGTGGTGAAGGCGGTGCCGTCGGCGGAGCCCTCGACGGAGAGGGTCTGGGTGCGTGCACCCCACGAGGCGGGGAGCCTGGCGGTGACGCTGTCCACGCCGGTCACGGCGCAGAGGTCGACGGTCAGCGCCTGGGGGAACGCGTCGTTGGCGCTCTCCCAGTAGGTGGCGGCGTCGCCGTCCACGGCGTTGGCGGCGGTGTAGGTCTGGTTGCGGCTGGTGGCCGTGGTGTTCTTGCCCCGGGCCAGGTTGCCCGTGCCGGGATCGCAGGCCGGCGGTGTGGTCGGGGCGGTGGTCGTCGGCGAGGGTGCGCTGGGGGAGGGGGTCGTCGGGGTGGTGGGCACACTCGGTGTGGGGGACGGCGTCGGGGTTCCGCCGGTCGGGCGGCCGCCGTAGGTGAACCGCGGTGCGGGCCACAGGCCGGAGCAGGTGGAGCCGGACCAGCCGGAGTTCCCCCCGCCGTCGGTGACCTTGAATCCGGCGCCGACGCAGTTGTGGGTCGGGGTGGCGCTCTGGGCGATGTTCTTCGCGGTCACGTGGGTGAACCGCATGTCGGCGGCGGCCTGGGCCTGGATCGCGTAGGTGCCGGCCCCGTCGATGGTGGTGTTGGTGAACTCGATGCCCTCGGACGCGCCCTCGATGGTGTGGATCGCCGCGTAGGAGCTGTCGAGGACGTCGGTGTCGGTCACGGTGATGTGCGCGCCCCTGATCGGCTCGTTGAGGCCGCTGAACCAGATGGCGCCGACGCCGAAGTTCCAGTTGTAGTCGCTGTTGCCGGTCCGGATCAGGGTGTTCCTGGCAGCGGTGATGGTCCCGGCCACGGCGGTGCCGTTGCCGGAGCCGACCCCCGGGTAGCGGTTGGCGATGTGCAGGCCGCCGCCGTTGGTGACGGTGTCGGCCATCACGTTGTCGGAGATGGTGAAGTCCTTGCCGCCGTAGGTGACGATGTTGTTCGCCAGGATCGGCAGGACCACGGTGTTGCGGGTGAAGCTGTCGCCGACGTTGGGCACCCGCTCCGGCCAGGAGGCCAGGCCGTCGTCGCCGGTGTTGCGGACGAAGGTGTTGGTGACCGTCGAGCCGGTGACGCCGGTGTGGAAGTTCACGCCGTCGGCGGTCTGGTCCAGGATGCGGCTGTTCCTGAGGGTGAAGCGGTCCATCGGACCGTCCATCCAGGCGGCCACCTTGGTGTGCTGGATCCAGAGGTTGTCGACGGTGGAGTTGCTCATCGCGCCGCCGATGGCGTTCACCTGGTCGTCGTCGACGCGCTCCCTGATGTCGCCGATGACGGCGAAGTCCTTGAGGGTGACGTTGCGGCTCGGGCCGTTCGACTCGTGCGGGCGGACCGCCCCGCCGTACCCGCCGCCGGGGGCGTACTTGCCGTAGATGCCTGCGGCCCGGTTCCGGTTCACCGGGTCGCGTCCGCCGAGCACGCTGTACCAGGGCCCGGCGCCGGCCAGCGTGACGCCGTCCACCACGACGTGGTCGTAGAGGGTGAAGCTGCCCGGCGGGACGAAGACCGTCCGGCCCTGCGCCTGGCCGGCGTCGACCGCGGCCTGGAACCTCGCGGTGCTGTCGGCGGCTCCGGTGGGGTCGGCGCCGAAGTCGGCCACGACGTCGATGGCGCCGGCGGGTGCGGCGATCGGCGCGGCGACCTGCTCGAAGTCGGCCAGGTCGACGGTGAAGGTCGGCGACTGCGCGGTCGAGGTGACCTGCAGCCGGATCCTGGTGCCGGTCGGCAGCGAGGAGCCGAACATGGTCCGGGTCTCGTCGTAGAAGTGGTGCGGGTTGGTGTCCCCGGGGTTGTTGTTGAACGGGTACCCCCCGTAGTACCAGCCGTACTTGGAGGTGACCGGCAGGTCCTTCAGCTTCACCCCGTCGACCAGGAGGCCGAGCGAGGCGTCCCGGCCCCGGCCGTCCGCGCTGTCCGGGAGGGAGTACCGGAAGCTCATCGCGTTGGCCGGTGCGGTGAGGGTGAACTCGACGTACTCGCCGGGGGCGTCGAGGGTGACGGCCTGGCGCCCGGAGGCCTCGGAGGGGAGCGTGCCGTACGCCCGCTCGGGGCCGATCACGGTGCCGTTGGTCGCCGCGTACTCGGCCTCCTGCTCCTTGAACGGCACGGTGGCGCCCCGGGCGGGGACGTCCAGCGGGGAGAGCGTCGGCACCGCGGCGGCGTGGGCGGGGGCGGCCGTCGTGACGGCGGCCGCGGTGAACAGGCCGGCCGCGCCCACCGCGACGGCGGTGAACGCGGCGAGGCCGTTCCGGAACCGGATCCGTGGCTGCGGGCGGCGTTGTCGTTGCATGGAGTCAGCACATCCTTGCCGGTCGTGGGGGTGATGGCGGGGTGGTGGTGACGGGGTGGTGGCGGTGGGGTGCGAGCCCGCGAGGTCGGCCGTCGCCACGGGCGGGGCGCCCGGTGAACGGAGCGGAGCGCACCGGGAGTTGGGGAGCGGCGCGGGGGCTGCCGCCGAGGCGAGAGACTACGGTCGGTCATCGCATGAAGTCCATAGGAAAGAGCAAAGATGTGACACAGGACTGCAAGACATCGATTCTCATTCGCCCAGGACTGACCGCCCCCTCCCTCGCCTCCACGGGGATGTCCGGCGGGGTGCCGTCCACTTGATGCGAACGGACTTGGGCGGGGGATCAAGTGTCCTGCGGGCAGGGATCGGCCGGGTTCGTTGACACGCTCGTCGCCGGCCTGTATTCCTGGGAGCTCATCCCTGCGCAAAAGATAAACAGATGCATGTCGTCTAATCGACCGACTGTCTCTCCTCGGTAGGCAGCGGGAGCAGCGACGTCATGGGGACCGCCGTGCGTCCGCGGCCGTCCGCGGCCGGCAGCGGCGCCGCCCGGGCGGCGCCGGGGGAATCACCGGGCCGAGGGGCCGGACCGTCCGACCTGCCCCTCGGTTGCCCGGCTCGTGAGGTGCCACTGACGACTCGTCGGGCACGCGTACACCCGCTTCGGGTAGTAGCCGAGATCACGCCGACTCGTGATGGCCAGGAGCGCCTCCAGGGCGAGATCCCAGGAGTCGTAGCGGACCTTCCCGCACCGACACCCGTCGGCGTCGGTCCTCCGGGGATCCTCCAGCGGGCCGAGGCGGCCCGTGGCGAGGTACTGACACACCTCCGGAAGGGTCTTGAGGACGCCGGGCCCGAGGTGCGACGACTCGGCCGCGCGGTGGAGACCGGCGAACGTGGGGTGGGTCGGAGGCTCGACGCTCTGGACCGCGCGGGAGAGCCGTCGGCCGGTCCATCCGAGCAGGGTCTCGGCGAGGGGGTGCGGCTGCGGGAACTCGCCCGTGTCACGGACGTGCTGGAGCAGGTCGTCCGCGGTCCGGGACGCCAGGACGATCGTCACGTCGTCCGAGTGTTCGGCGGCCACGAGGCCCGCCAGCACGCCCAGCACGGCGGCTTCGTCGCTGTTGCGGGCGAGGGGGCCGGTCCGGAACCCGAAGACCTTCTTGTTGCCCGGGCTGTCCTTCCGTCCGGCGAAGGTACCGTCCGGCTTCCTCACGTTGATGATGCGCCGTATGTGGCAGGTCGCCTCGTCGCGGTTCCAGGCGGCCCACACGAAGATGCGGTGTCGCCTGCCGGCGTCCTCCGGTACGTGGTTCATCGGATCATCTTCCTCCGGGTGGTGGCGCCTTGACACGGAACCCGGGTCTTCCTTGCGGATCCTGCCTTCGTCCCGCGCCGTGGACTGCGGAGTCCGTCCGCCTTGCCGTGCGGCCCGCTGGTCACGGTCCTGCGGGCCGGACGACGTCAGGTGTCCGCCTGTGCTGCGTGAGGAAGGCGGCGAGCTCCTTGTCGTAGGCGGCGGGATCGGCGTTCCACGCGCCGGTGTGGCTCGCTCCTTCGACGGTGACGAGGGTGACCTTGCCGGGCCAGTCGCGGGCGAACTCGGCGCTGGTGGCGTAGGGCACGACGCTGTCGCCGGTGCCGTGGAAGAGCAGGACGGGCTGCTCGGGGCCGCCGGTGCGCCGGTTGGCGGCCAGGGCGTCGATGTCGTCGAAGTCCACGTCCGCGCGCAGGCCGATGATCCCGGTCTCGAGGGCGGCGACGGGTGCGGGCAGACCGAGGCCGGTCACGATGGAGTCGAGGGCCGCGCGGTAGTCCAGGGCGGGCGAGTCGAGGACGACGGCGCTGACGGCGTCGGTGTCGGCGGCGCGCTGGAGGTAGGCCTCCACGACGGCCCCGCCCATGGAGTAGCCGATCAGGACGACATCGGTGGCCCCCTGGCTGCGGGCGTACCGGACGGCGGCGTCGAGGTCGCGCCACTCGGTGTCGCCGAAGTGGCGCTTGCCGCTGCTGTCCCTGGGGGCGCCGGGGTCGTTGCGGTAGGTGATGTCGAGGACGGGGTGGCCGAGTTCGTGCAGTTGGGGCATGGTGCGCAGTCCGGCGGCGCGGCCGGCGCCGAGCCCGTGGACCTGGATGGCCCAGGTGGTGCCGGTGCCGGGGACGAACCAGGCGGGCATCGGGCCGAGTTCGCCGGGGTAGGTGACGTCCTGGAAGTCGAGCCCGGCGGCCTGCCGGGGGTCGGAGTTCCAGACGGTGACGATGATCTTCGCCTTGGCGCCGGGGGTGGGCACCGTGTCGGCGGTGAGCTCCCTGGTGACGGTGTCGCCGTCGGTGGTGAGGACGGACCCGAGGACGCCGTGGTGGCGGCGGTCGGCGGTGTCCTGCCAGACCAGGCCGTAGGTGCCGGCGTAGCGGCTGTCGGTGGTGGCGGGGAGGGTCACCGTGCCGGGGCCGGAGGCGAGGACGCGGGTGTTGAGCGGGGTGTCGTCGATGGGGCTGACGATCTTGCCCGCGGCCAGCCAGAGCAGACCGGCGGCGGCGCCGAGCGCCAGGACGAGAACGCCTGCGACGACCGTGAGCAGGCGGCGGCGCAGCTTGGCGCGGCGAGTCCGGCGAACGGGCGTGGCGGGTGGGGTGGGCGTGGCGGGCGTGATGGGCGCGGCCGGTCGGGGCTGGGGTGAGGGGTTCTGCGGCATGGTCGGCGAGGGCTCCCGGTTCACGAGTGCTTCAGGGTGGTCGGGCCTGCGGAGAGGGTGAGGGCGAGGCCGGTCGGAGTGACGGCGAGGGCGGTGGGCGAGAGGCCCAGTGGGTAGCCGCCGCCCTGCTTCCTGGCGGTGAGGCGCTCGTTGATCCGGTCGAGCTGGGGCCCGGTGATCGTGCGGCCGAGGAATTCGAGCGCGGTGGCGGTGATCGTCACCCTGCCGTCGGTGAGGGCGGGCTTGAGCGTGAGCCGGCCGGTGCCGCCGGAGCCCAGGCCGAGTTCGATCGTGCCGGCGGCCGGATCGGTGCGGGCGGCACCGACCGGAAGGCTCTGGCCGGAGTCGCGCACGGTGGCGGCCAGGGTGTCGGCGGGGATCGTGATCTGCGCCGACACCCCGGCCGCACTGGGTACGGACGCGGCGAACCGCACGTCGGTCAGCGTGATTCGGGCCGAGGCGCCGCTCAAGCCGCCGAGCCGGGCGTTGTCGGCGCTCAGGGTGACGTGCTCCAGCCGCCGGTCGAGGATCTTGACGAGGGCCGGACCGCTGCCGGTGTCCACCTCCACCGGGGCACCGAGGGCCTTCGCGGTACTCTCGGCGATCCGGCTCTCCAGTACGTGCCCGGCGGCGACCTCCGCACCGGCGGCGAGGACCAGGACGGTGGCCACGGGCACCGCGACAGCGCGCGCGATCCGGCCGCGCCGGGTGGCGGGGCGCAGCATCCGGCGCAGCCGGCCGGGTGAGGGTGCCGGGGAACGGGGTGGGGCGGGACGGCGGGTCATGCTTCTCCTCGGGATGACTCGGGACGGCTCGGGACGGTTCGGGATGACGTGGGTCGGCTCGGGGCTCGGCACGCGGGCTCAGGTCCGGCGGCGGAGGCCGCGGGTGCGCGGACGGCTGCGGGTCCGGGCGAGCAACCCCGCGCCGGCGGCGAGCAGGACGGCCGTGGCCGCCACGCCGGCCAGTACCAGCGCCCTCGGATCCGTGACCACCGGTGCCCTCCTTCGCGTCCGGGCCCGCCGGTCGGGGGGCCCGGGAACAGGCTGGACCGGGGCTGCAAGCGGTGGGTTCGGCGAGTGTTCGGGGCGTGTAAGGATCACCGGCGGCGCCCCGGAGCGACCCGTTCGGCGCGTTAGCATCGGAGCAGTTCGAGACCCGCGACCGGAGCGTGCGCGGCGGCGGAGGTCGGAAGAGGACGGCGATGACACCGAGCAAGGGCCTGGTCCTGGTCGTGGAGGACGAGCGCCACATCGCCGACCTCCAACGCCTCTACCTCGCCCGCGAGGGCTTCGGGGTGCACACCGAGAGCGACGGGGTGGCCGGTCTGGACGCGGTCCGGCGGCTGCGGCCGGTGGCGGTCGTCCTGGACATCGGGCTCCCGGGCCTGGACGGCACCGAGATCTGCCGCCGCCTGCGTGCCGCCGACGACTGGACGCCGGTCGTCCTGGTGACGGCGCGCGACGAGGAGGCCGATCGGATCCTCGGCCTCGAACTGGGCGCCGACGACTACGTCACCAAGCCGTTCTCCCCGCGCGAGCTGGTCGCCCGGGTGAAGGCGGTGCTGCGCCGGACCGCCGGACCGCAGGCCGTCGGCAGCTACAGCGTCGGACGGCTGCGACTGGACCCGGAGCGCCGCACCGTGCACCGCGACGGGGAGCCGGTGGAACTGACCACCACCGAGTTCAACCTGCTGGCCCATCTGCTGGCCCGGCCGGGCCGGGTGTTCGGCCGCGACCAGCTGCTCTCACAGGTCTGGGGGCACGCCGACTACCGGGACAGCAGGGTCGTCGACGTCTACGTGTCCCAGCTGCGGGCCAAGCTCGGCGACGCCAGCCCGATCCGGACCGTTCGCGGCGTCGGCTACAGCGCCCAGGACGACGGGCGGTGAGGCTGCGCCCGCCGGCCCTTGCGCGAGCGGGTGCCCGTACAGGACCGGGTGCCCGTACGCGCGGCCGTACGCCGGGCGGTTCGCTGACCGGAAACCTGGTCCTGCTCGCCACCGTGGTGGCGACCGTGGCGGTGCTGCTGGCCGGGTTCGCGGGCTGGCGGACGGCCCGGTCCAACGCCGAGGCCCAGTACCGGGAACGGCTGGTCCGCCAGGCAGCCGTGCTGTCCGTCGCCCCCAACCTGTCGGTGCTGCTGCTCGACCAGGCGCAGCGGCTGACCGGGGCCACCGGTGTCCAGGTCGCCGTGATCGCCCCCGACGGCCAGGTGGCCGGCCCGTCGGCCGGTGCCGTCACCCCGGCCGACCGGGACGCCCTGCTGGCCGGCGAGGACATCTCCACCGCGGCCGTGCTCGGTGGCGCGCGCGTCCTGCTGGAGGGCCGCCCGGCACGCGACGGCGCGGTGGTCCTCACCCAGCCCTTCACCGAAGTCGACGCCGCCGCCGACCGGATCCGCGCGGGCCTGACCCTTCCCCTGGTCGCCGGGCTGGTCGGGGCGGCGCTGGCCGGTGCCCTCCTCGCCCGGCGGATCGCCCGCCCCCTGGTGGACGCCGCCGCCGTCGCCCACCGGCTCGCCGGGGGCGAGCGCGACCTGCACTGCGCGGTCCACGGTCCCGCCGAGGCCCGCGAGGTGGCCCGCGCCCTCAACACCCTCGGCGCCGCCCTCGAACAGAGCGAAGGTCGCCAGCGCGCGTTCCTGACCTCGGTGTCCCACGAGATCCGCACCCCCCTCACCGCGCTGCGCGGCTACGCCGAGGCCCTCGCCGACGGCGTGGTCGAACCCGGACAGCAGGAGGAGGTCGGACGGATCCTCCTGTCCGAGACCGAGCGCCTGGACCGGTTCGTCACCGATCTCCTCGAACTCGCCCGCCTCGACGCCGACGACTTCCACATCACCCGGGAACCCGCCGATCTCGACGCCCTCGTCCGGGAGACCGCGCGGGCCTGGACCCAGCAGGCCCGGCGGCAAGGGCTGGACCTGCGCCTGGAACACCCCGACGAACCGGTGACCGCGGCCACCGACGCCTTCCGCGTCCGCCAGCTCCTCGACGGCCTCCTCGCCAACGCCGTCCGTCACACCCCGCCCGGCGCACCCGTCGTCCTCGCCCTCCGGCGCACCGCCGAGGGCCAGGCGGAACTACAGGTCCGCGACGGCGGACCCGGCCTCACCGAGGACGACGTCCGCATCGCCTTCCGACCGGGCGCCCTGCGCGACCGCTACGCCGCCACCCGCCCCACCGGTACCGGCCTCGGTCTCGCCATCGCCCAACGCCTCGCCGAGCGTCTCGGCGCCACTCTCGTCCTTCGCGGCCACGGTCCCGAAGGCGGCGCCCACTTCACCGTCACCCTTCCGGGGGAGGGCTGACGCCCTGGCCCCGACCCCGTCCTCTGCCCTCGTCGGACGGGAAGATTCCCATGAATACGGGCTGATCAGCCGGGCAGACGGTCCTCCGACACTGACTACGGAGGTCGACTCATGGTTCCCCTTCTTCTCGTCCTGCTGCTGGCCCTGCTCCTGTTCGGGGCAGGTTTCGCGGTGAAGATCCTCTGGTGGGTGGCCATCATCGTCCTGGTGCTCTGGCTGGTCGGATTCGTCGCCCGCGGGACCCACTCCTCCGGTCGCCGCCACCGCTGGTACCGCTGGTGACCACAGGTCCGTCCGCACCAGGGATCGGGGGCGGGACCCGCGCACATGCGCCGGGTCCCGCCCCCGTTCCCGGGTACGGCCTTCCCGCCTCCGGCCCGCACCCGCCGTACGTCGAGGTCCACGGAGGGGTAGCCGGGTCCGCGCGCGCCGCCCGGAGCGGGCGACGGGCTGGGCGATGCCGAGGCGCCTGTCCGCGTTCCCCGTCGGTCGCCCGCCCCACGCCGCTCCCGTCCGCCCGCCCGCGAGTCTTTTTGTCCGCATTGCCTGGAACGTTCTCCGTCAGGCGTGCGCGCGCCGGGAAGGACGGCTGCATCCGGCACCCCCACCAGTGAGAATGGTCCCGCAGCCGGGGTGCTCGCCGCGCCTGCGGGACGAAGAGTCCGAGACTCGAGGAGGCCGACATGGCACGCGATCGGATCGGACCGGCCGAGGTACTGGCCGCGGCGGAGGACGCCGCGCCGATGGACTCCCTCGACGTCGTGGCACGCAACCTGCGCGACCGCTTCGACGCGCGGTACGTGTCACTGCTGTTCGTCGACGTCGTCGGCCGGCGCCTGCTGCGGGTCAACGACACGGCGGCCACGCACGGAGAACGCCCCGCCGAACAGGTCCCCCTCGCGGGCAGCACCGTCTACGACGAGGTCCTGCGCACCCAGAAGCCGGTGCGGGCACCGCAGGACGGGCAGGGGGAGCGGGTGCTCGCCCCCGTCACCAACCGCGGCGACACCATCGGCGTCCTGGAACTGTTCCTCGACCGGGTCACCCCGGACGTGCTGGAGCAGGTCGAGGAGGCCGCGCACGCGCTGGCGTACATCATCATCGCGGACCGCCGCTTCACCGACCTCTACCACTGGGGCAACCGCACCACCCCGGTCAGCCTGGCCGCCGAGATCCAGCGCCAGCTCCTGCCCTCCGCCCCCTCCTGCGAAGCCGCCGAGTTCGCCCTCGCCGGCGCCCTGGTCCCGGCCGCCGACATCGCCGGCGACACCTACGACTACACCCTCGACCACGACACCCTGCACCTGTCCATCACCGACGCCATGGGCCACGACGTCGACGCCTCGCTCATGGCCACCCTCCTGGTCAACGCCTCCCGCGGCGCCCGCCGCGCCGGCACCGACCTCGCCGAACAGGCCCAGCGGATCCACCGGGCCCTCCTCGACCACGGCCGACAGACCTACGCCACCGGTCAGCTGCTGCGCATCGCCCTGGACGGGAGCGGCGCCCGGCTCGTCAACGCCGGCCACCCCTGGCCGCTGCGGCTGCGCGACGGCACGGTCGACGAACTGCGCCTGGCCGTGAACCTGCCCTTCGGCGTCCTCGGACAGGGCCCGTACCGGGTGCAGGACATCGACCTGCGCCCCGGGGACCGCCTCGTCCTCTACACCGACGGCATGCAGGAACGCCAAGCGCACCAGGTCGACCTTCCCGGCCTCATCCGCAAGACCGCCGCCGAGCACCCGCGCGAGGTCGTGCGCACCCTGGTCGCCGCGGTCGCCGACGCCTGCGACGGCCGTGTCAGGGACGACGCCACCGTCCTGTGTCTGGACTGGTACGGCCCTCTCTCCGCGGACCGCGGGGCCGCCCGGGCCGGCACCTGACCTCGCGCGCGGCCCGGTCCGGCCGCGTCGGGACCGCGAAGCGTCGGTCGCGCCGGACGGACGGGGCCGATGCGGTGTCAGAGGCCGCCGAGCCCCGGGGGGTCGTTGACGGGCGTGGCGGTACTGCGCGGACGGTCGGGCCAGTTGAGGGCCCCGGACAGGGGTCCGAGCCTGCCGCCGAAGCTGCCCCCCTGCACGCCGGCGGCAAGCAGCTCGGCGTCCTGCGGGGACAGGCGGTCGTTGGTACGGGGGATCCACGGCTGGTGGCGGGCGTAGTGGGCCTTCAGCGCGGCCCGCCCCTCCTCCGTCGTGCTGCAGAGCCAGTAGTGACCCCTCACCTTCGGGCTGGCGGCCCTCCAGCCGGCCGCGAGGAGGACGGCCGTGGCGGCGAGCGGGATCAGGAACGTCCGACCGCCCTCGGCACCGGCCAGTCCGACGGCGGTCAGTCCCATGGCGATGCACGGCACCTGGATCCACACCAGCCGGTCGTGGCCGCGCGCCGCCGCCCGGGACCGCCCGGGGTGACGCACCAGCCCCTGGTCGCCCAGCCTGTTCCCGATCGCGAGGATGGCGCGGCTGCGCCCGAACCGGCCCATCCGCCGCCAGGTCCTGCGGCTCGGCGAGAGACCGATCACCTTGAGCACGTCGGCTTCGACCGCATCGCGCGGTACGGGGTCGGTGACGGTGAGGACCTTTTCCCGGACCTTCATCCGGCCGCCCAGGATCATCGCCGCGATCGCCACCTGGGCGACCCGCTTCTCGTAGAGGGACAGGAAGGCGACCTCGTAGAGCGTGAACTCGTCGTCGGGCGGGCGCGGACGCACCGGAGCGTCCAGGAAGACGCGGAGCGCCCGGCGGTAGCGGACGGCGCAGAGCGCGGTCGACCCGTAGGCGACGACAAGCAGGACCCACCACGGCACGGCGCACCCCCGGCCCGCCCCATACCCCGCCCGGTGGCACCTGACACGGAGAAGGGTTGACCACCGCGTTCCCGTGACGTTCCCGCTCGCCCCGACGCCGGTCCCGACGCCGACCCTGACGCGGACGTGCCGCGACGCCCGGGCGCGCCGACGCCCGTAGGACGGGGCATCGCCTCGTCGACGAGAAGCAGGGTGTGCGGATGTCCTCGGAACGGGATCGCCGGCGGATGCCGCGCGACGCCCACAAGGCGGAGCACAAGCGCGCGGAGCGGGACCTGCTCGGCCTCGACCGCGAACAACTCGACGATCTCCTCGACCACGTCGAGGAGCGCCTCGCGGACACCGACTGTGATCACACCCTGAGACACTCCCGGGCCTGGGCCGACGCCTGGTCGGTGCCGTGGTCCGCGCCGGAAGCGGGCCTCCTGGCCAACGGTGCCGGCTGCGACTGCGAGGTGCTCGCGAACCTCGATCCGGACGAAAGGGTCTGATTCCGCTCCGCCGCCTCCGGACGGGCCGGTGCCGGTCAGGGCAGGAGGACGGCCTTGCCGGTGAGGGTGCCGGTCTGGATCGCTTGGTGGGCCTCGGCGGCCCCGTCGAGGGGGCGGACGAGCCCGAGGTGGGGGCGCAGACCGGCGGCGAGCGCGGCGACGGTCAGGGCACGGCGGGCCAGGGGATCGGCGGCCTGGCCGCCGTAGCCGACCAGGGCCACCCCTCGGTACATCAGATCGGCCGGAGTGATCTCGGGCCAGTCGCCGCCGACGGTGCCGTAGGCGACCAGGCGGCCGGTTCCGGGGTTGAGCAGGCCGAGGGCGGTGCGGGAATGGGAACCCCCGACGGTGTCGAGGACGACGTCGACGCCGGCGGGCCCTGCCGCGTCGGCGACGAGGCCCGGCCAGTCGGGATCCCTGGAGTCGATGACGTGGTCGGCGCCGCATTCGCGGGCGAGGGACTGCCTGGCGTCGCCGTGGGCGAGGGCAAGGATCCTGAAGGCTCCGGCGCCGCGCAGCAGTTGGAGCAGCAGATGGCCGACTCCGCCGCCCGCTCCCTCCACCAGGACGGTCTCCGTTCCCGTGAGGCGTGCGGCGGCGACCACGCCGACGGCGGTGCTGCCCGCCACCGCCAGGGCGACCGCGTCGGCGGGCCCCAGCCCTTCGGGGAGAGCGATCAGGTGGCCGGCGGGGACGCCGGCGTACTCGGCGTATCCGCCGCACCCCGCCGCCAGGACGGCGACGACCCGGCGGCCGACCAACGCGGGGTCGGCGTGCGCGCCGACCCCGACCACGGTGCCCGCGACCTCGCCGCCGGGCACGACGGGGAAGCGGGCAGGCGGGGCGTGGCCGATGCTGTGCAGCCTGCCGGAGCGCAGCCAGGTGTCGGCGAAGCTCACGCCCGCGGCGGCGACCCTGACCAGGGCATCGTCCGGTCCGGGGGACGGGTCGGGGAAGGCGCGGTCCACCTCCAGTACGTGGGCCGGACCGTGACGGTGGAAGACGACGGCACGCATGCTGATCTCCTGATCTGCTGACGACAGGGGGGACGGGGCCATGCCCGCGACGGGGCAGCCCGGCAGTGATCGGCCGGATCGCGGACCGGCCTTGTCTGCCTCGATCCGATGCTGCTAGAACGGCGCGGATGAGGGAAGAACGCACTTTGCTGTCCGTTGCTCACACTCCTGTTCCTGCCCGCGCCCGGGACGTGCTGGAGGAGTGTCCGGCCCGCGAGGCGCTGGACCGCCTGGGGGACAAGTGGACCCCGCTCGTCGTCGCGCTACTGGCGGACCGTCCGCGCCGGTACGGCGAGTTGAACCGCCTCCTGGAGGGGGTGTCGGCGCGCATGCTGACCCTGACGCTGCGGCGTCTGGAGCGGGACGGGTTGGTGCTTCGCCGGGTGACACCGACCATCCCGCCGCGTGTCGACTACGAACTCAGCTCGGCAGGAGAGGAGTTGTGCGAGGTTCTGGCCGCAGTGGCCCGGTGGGCCGACCGGCACGGCGGCGGCATCCGGCGCAGCCGCGCGGACTACGACGCCGGGCGCGTCGCCCGGCCGGCTCCGATCGGACCAGTGGGACGTGGGGCCGGGCATGCCGTCGACTGACGCCTCGACCGGCCGACGGCACCGCCGTCCCTCCTGAACCGGCTCCGTTGGCCCGCCCGGCGAACGTCCACCGCCTCCCGCGACCGTTCCGGCGTACCCGCACGGGGCCGCGGCCACGGGGACGGGCACCGGACCCCTGCCGGACCGCGTACCCGCTGCTCGCCGGGCACGGACCGTGCCTCTACGCTGGCGGCGGGCGCCGGCCCCGGCGCGCACAGACCCGGGGGGACCGCGTGATCCGAGTTCAGCAGCGCACCTACACCCTGATCGCGTGGCCGTGGAACGCCATGTCCTGGGCCCGGGTGCCCGAGGGGCTCGGGTTCACCCTGTACGACGTCGTCGACCCGACGGCGCGCGGCGTCGAGGTGCCCGGCACGGAGCAGGACGCCACCCGCTGGAAGGTGGCCCACGACGCCTACCAGGACCTGCTGCGCCACGCCGAGGACATCGTGCGCCACGCCCACGGCGTGCGCAGCAAGGCCGGCTTCATGGTGGACCGGCGCACGGTGCGCCTGCGCCGCTACGATCTGGTGCCCGGGCGCGGGGCCCGCTCCCGACGGCTGTTCGCCGAGTGCGGGACCCTGATGCGGGCGGCCGAGGCGGCCTACCGGCCGATCCTCGACGAGATCGAAGCCCGCCTCGCGGACGCTCCGGGCGCGGCCTGAGCCGCCGGCGCCCCGGCCACGGGCCGGGGTCCGGTCAGAGGCTGATGATCTGTAGGCCGGAGCCGGCGGTGAGGTAGAAGGTGTGGCCGTCGGGGCCGAGGGCCAGGCCCGTGACCCAGGTGAGGCCGGTGATGCCCTCGCCCGGGACGAGGGTGTTGGTCGCGGTGTCCAGGGCGAGGACCGAGGCCGCGCCGTCGGTGCCGGTGAGGTCCTGCTGGACGAGGTACAGCCGGGTGCCGCCCGCGCCCACCGACGGGTTCTGCAACCACTGGCCCGGGGCGATGTCGAGGGTGGTGAGGGTGCCGGTGGCGAGGTCGACGGCGTATCCGGTGCCGCTGCTCCCCACGCCGTGGAGCCGCGTGCCGTCGGGGGAGAGGGCCAGGCTCGGTACGGCGCCGATCGGGGCGGCGACGGCCCCGGCCACGGCGGGGGTCGCGGTGCTCGTGTCCAGGTGGACCAGGTTCTCGTCGGTGGCGGCGTACGCGGCGGCGCCGCCCGGCAGGGTGACGATCGAGCCCAGGTAGCGGCCGGGCACCGGCACGGCGGTGGTGAAGTCCTGCTGCTGCGGGGAGAAGGACAGGATCCGGGCGCTCGGTTCGGCCGGGCGGTGGAAGCGGGCCGGCCCGTTCTGGCCGACGTAGACCCTGGCGCCGTCGGGGCTGACCGCCAGTGAGGTGAGGGCCCCGGGGAGGGTTCCCTCGGGCCGGGGCTGGTCCGGTACCGCCGTGCTGGAGACCACGGCGTCGGTGGCCGTGTCGATGGCGGCCAGGGTGGACAGCGGTGCCCTGCGGGCGGTCGAGAACAGGACGTAGACGCGCGAACCGTCGGGGCTGACCGCGACCGGGCCGGGACCGGCCCCGAGTCCGGTGGAGAGCGTCACCACTGCGGTGATCGCCCCGCTCTGGGTGTCGACGACCTTCACCTTGGCGCCGTCGATGCTGTCCTTCACCGCGACGTAGGCCTTGCGCCCGTCCGGGCCGACCGCCACCGAGGCGGGCGACGAGTCCAGTTCGACGGTCCGCGGGACACCCGGGACCGGCCCGTCGGACGGGCCCGTGTCGGCGCCGGCGGAGCCGGATCCGGTGAGCAGCAGCGCCCCCACGGCGGCCAGGGAACCCAGCCAACGAGCCTTCGAGGCAAGCGAGTTCATTCAACCCTCCCCTTCGGACACTGCGGGTGCCCGCAGTGGAAGGCAAACGCTACGGGACGAACTCGGTATGAGTGCAGAGTTGTTGATGCATCATCAGGCTAATTCGAGAGTGACACCGGTCCGGCCCGACGCCTCCGCCGGGAGCCGCGCCCACGGGGGGATCCGCCGCCGGCCCGTCGGCACAGCGGGACCGCGGTGCCCGTGGCCGGTCTCCGCACCGTGGACGGCACCCTGCCTCCGGGCGCGGGTCGCGTCCGGAGGCAGGGCGGCGAAGCGCGCCGGTCAGCCTCCCGCGGGGGAGATGATGGCGTAGGCGCCGCGGGCCGCCGGGG
The DNA here is from genome assembly GCF_042726075.1 of Kitasatospora sp. NPDC127035. Lineage (NCBI taxonomy): Bacteria > Bacillati > Actinomycetota > Actinomycetes > Kitasatosporales > Streptomycetaceae > Kitasatospora > Kitasatospora sp. NPDC127035. The sequence continues at coordinate 95,696 of NZ_JBHXDN010000031.1, forward strand.
AGAAGTGGCGGCGGATCACCTGGTCGCTGGAGTTGCCCTCGATGGTGTCGACGGTGCCGTCGGCGTTGGCCTTCTCGATGATGCCGACGTGGACGCTCGTGCTGGTGTTCTGCGGACCGGTGCCGAAGACGATGGCGTCACCGGGCTGCGGGTTGCTCAGACCGCTGTGCAGGGTGCCGTGGTTGCGGCCGTAGTAGTAGAAGTCCCCGCTGAACGCGGTGCTGAAGTTGACGCCGGCCTGGCGCCAGGCCCAGCTGGTGAACAGGGCGCACCAGGCCACGCAGGGGCCGTACGGGTTGCAGTTGTTGCCCCACTCGTGGACGCCGAGCTGGGAGCGGGCCGCCTGGACGATCTTGTCGCGGACACTGCCGTCCAGCGGGGGAACGGTGGGGGTTCCGCCGCTCTCGCCGCCCGGGGTGCCGCCGCCGAGCTCGCGGGGGATCCCCATCGACGCCATGGTCTGCGGGCCGGCGATGCCGTCGACCTCCAGGCCGTGGGCGCTCTGGTAGCTGCGCACCGCGTTGATGGTGGCGGGGCCGTAGTCGCCGTCGGCGGGCGTGTTCGCCTTGCCCTGCACCTGCTTCACCTTCGCGGTCAGAGCCGCGTTGGTCAGCGGCCCGGCGATGCCGTCGACCGAGAGGTCGTTGTCGCTCTGGAACGAGAGCACCGCGTTCTTGGTGGCGGGGCCGTAGACCCCGTCCACACCGCCCTCGCCCAGGTAGCCGAGACCGGTCAGGTTGCGCTGGAGCAGCCGGGTGTCGTTGCTGCTGCCGGTGCCGCTGGAGGTGATGCGGTCGATGTTCATCGCGCCCATGGTCTGCGGGCCGGCGATGCCGTCGGCCTCCAGGTGGCGGGCGCTCTGGTAGCTGCGCACCGCGTTGATGGTGGCGGGGCCGTAGTCGCCGTCGGCCGAGACGCCGGCCTTGGCCTGGACCTGCCTCACCTTGGCGAGCAGCGCGGTCATCGTGTTCGTCCCGGCGACGCCGTCCACGGACAGGCCGTTGTCGCGCTGGAAGTGCCGCACCGAGTCGGTGGTCTGGGAGCCGTAGACGCCGTCGACGCCGCTGAGCGGGGCGTAGCTGAGCCCAGCGAGGTCGCGCTGGAGCAGCCGGACGTCCACCGCGTGGGCCTGCCCCGCGGTGGGGCCGAGCAGGAGGCCGAAGAGGATCATTGCCAGGGCCAGCGCCGTCGAGGTGAGCCGGGCGCCGGGAGCCCGGGTGGGTGGGCGGAGGTTCGTTACGGACATGGACTTGCCTCTCGTTCTCGTTCGCCCGGGAAGCCCGGGACGGGTGGGCGAGGACGTGACGGGTCCACCGGTCGGCGGCGTCACGTCCTGGGGCGGTTCGAGGCCGGCGCCGAGGGGCCACCGGCGGCCGGGCCGCTGAGGCGCTCTCGGCCACGGTGGTCCGGCCGTACGGCCCGAGGGCCGCGCCGTACGGGGCGCGGAACGGGCGCGTGCAGTGCCTTTCGGTTCACCACGCTGGTTCGTCCGTACTGGTCGTCCGTACGGACGGGTGCCGATGGCTTCCGTCCGGCCGTCTCCCCGCCCGACGGCGACAACTCTGACCCGGCGGTGATCCACGGGTCGAGGGGCGTCCGGATCTTTGAGACTTCGCGGAGCGTCTCAGGCCGTGGACCTGCTCAGTGAGACACCGTCAGATTTATCCTGAGACGCCTGAACGCCTTCGGGGGAAAAGGCTCTGATGATGCGTCAGGACTGACTGTCCCGAATCGACTCGTTTGCCCTCGGGCCGCCTGCGGAGCCCACCGCCCGTGCCCCGCCGCCCGCTTCCCGCCGCCCGCTTCCCGTCGGTCGGCGGCAATCCCGTCGCCCGCGCATCTGCGACGGCCTGCGGCGGGATCCGGCCTGACCACCGCAAGTGACTACCAGGATCGTCCGATCGCGGACTTCGCGAACGACCTGCCCGTCGCGCGGGCCGCATGTGTCCCGGCCCGGCCGAAGCGATCGACCACGGTGACGGTGACTGCCGCCGGGTCGCGCCCTGGCCGCGGCAGCGCGAGTACCTCGCGAAGCTCTCATCTCCGCCACCCCCCGAGCCTCGGTGACTGCTTCGGCGATCTGAGCGAACCCCCGCCCCTTTGTGTGCGCAACAGGCCAGTCTGCGCGACTTCTCAAGCCGCCTTCCCGGGCTTCCCCAGCTCGGACGGAAGGGCGCCGGGTCGCACACGGCGCCCACTCCCGGTCGGTCAGGCGGTGTCCTGGACCGGCAGCGCCGCCACCATCGGGTGGTCCTTCTTGATCAGGCCGAGCTTCGCGCTGCCACCGGGGGAGCCGAGGTCGGTGAAGAACTCGGCGTTCGCCGTGTTGAACGGCTGCCACGGATCCGGGGTGTCGTCCTCGAAGTAGATCGCCTCGACCGGGCAGACCGGCTCGCAGGCACCGCAGTCGATGCACTCGTCGGGTTGGACGTAGAGCATCCGCTCCCCTTCGTAGATGCAGTCGACGGGGCACTCGTCCAGGCATGCCTTGTCCTTGACGTCCACGCAGGGCAGGGCGATCACATAGGTCATCGGGGCTGCCGTCCTCTCCGGGTCGGTGCTGTTCGCCGCTCTGGCACGGCCGACCGTAGGGCCTCAAGTAAGCTTGAGGTCAAGAGGAGGCGATGCATGGCGACCCACCAGCCCGGCGACGCCAGGGCCACTCCCGACGACTGGTTGGGCATCGGCGAGGTCAGCGCGCGGACCGGGGCGGCAGTTTCCGCCCTGCGGTTCTACGAGGAACTCGGCCTGATCGCCTCCGAGCGCGACGAGCGCAACCAGCGCCGCTACCCCCGGCACATGCTGCGCCGCGTCGCGCTGATCTCCGTGGCGAAACGGATCGGCATCCCGCTGCAGGACTTTCAGGAGGCGTTCGCGGACGTGCCGCTCGACCGGCCGCCGAGCCATCACGAGTGGCAGCGCGCCTCGCGCGGCTGGAAGCGCCGCTTGGAGGAGCGCCGGCAGACCATCGAACGGCTGGAGGCCGAACTCACGGGGTGCATCGGCTGCGGCTGCCTCTCGATGAAGGCCTGCGCCCTGCTGAACCCCGGCGACGCACTCGCCGAGGACGGTGTCGGACCCCGGCGTCTGTGAGGGGTTCCGGGTCGAAGTCCTCTCCTGTCCTCCCCGCGCAGGCGGGGCCGGCTGTACCTGCCCGTCTCCACGCCCACGCAGGAGAACTCGTTCCGCGCGGCTCGTGACAGCACCACCTGAGACGGTCTCGACCACGGCGTGTACCCGCCTGCTTCCGGGCGCCACAAGGCTCACCGGAGTGACGTGGCGAGACGCGTGCTGAGTCACACCTGACCGGTCAGCCCTTCGACCAGTTGCACCGTCGGCATCCCCGGAGGGGGGGCGCGGTGGCACCAACGCCCCCCCCCCGGCGCCCCCCCCCCGGCGCCCGGCCCCCCCCGCCCCACCCCCCCCGGCCGCCCCCCCCCCCC
>NZ_JBHXDN010000031.1:99148-103807 GCF_042726075.1 Kitasatospora sp. NPDC127035
CACACCTCCGGGCGCCGCGATTTTTTTTAAAACCACACCGGCCCGGCACCCCCCCCCCCCCGGGCCCCCCGGCCCCCCCCCGGGGGGGGGCCCCCCCCCCCCCCCCCCCCCCCCGCCGGCCGCCGCCACCGGGTCGCCGTACCGCACCGGCGCAACCGCCCTGGCCGGCCCCGACCGGCCCGAGACGTCGGCGGCTCACACCGCAGGGGCTCCCGTTTCCCGGAGTGCTCCGTCGGCGAGCCGCAGCCAGCGGTTGACCCCGATCTCGGCGAGGAACCGTTCGTCGTGGCTGACCACCAGGAAGGCGCCCCGGTACGAGTTGAGCGCGCTCTTGAGCTGGCCCGCGCTGACCAGGTCGAGGTTGTTGGTCGGCTCGTCGAGGAGCAGCAGGTGCGGGGCCGGCTCGGCGCACAACACGCAGGCCAGGGTGGCGCGCAGTCGCTCGCCGCCCGAGAGTACGCCGACCGGCAGGTGGGCCCGGGCGCCGCGGAACAGGAAGCGGGCGAGCAGGTTCATCCGGTCCGCCTCGGGCCGCTCGGGGGCGAACGCGGCGAAGTTCTCCGCCACCGTGCGGTCCAGGTCCAGCAGGTCAAGGCGCTGCGAGAGGTAGGCGATCCGGCCGTCGTTGCGCGTGATCCGGCCGTCGTCCGGGGCGAGGTCACCGATGACCAGCCGCAGCAGGGTGGACTTCCCCGCGCCGTTGGGGCCGGTCAGCGCGATGCGCTCGGGGCCGCGGATGTTCAGGTGGACACCGCCGTCGGCGAACACGGGCCGGCCGGCGTGGCGCACCTGCAACCCCTCGCCGAGGAAGAGGTTGCGCCCGGCGGGTACCTGGGTGTCAGGCAGGTCCAGGGAGAGACGTTGCTCCTCGCGCAGGGCGCGCCCGGCCTCGTCGAGCCGGGCCTTGGCCTCGTTGACCCGGGAGGCGTGCATCTGCCCCGCCCGGCCCGCGGACTCCTGTGCGCCGCGCTTCATGGTGCCGGCGAAGATACGGGGCAGGCCGGCGTTGTTGAGGTTGCGGGCGGCGTTGCTCGCACGGCGGTCGGCGCGTTCGCGGGCCTGCTGCAACTCCCGCTTCTCCCGCTTCAGTTCCTGCTCGGCGTTGCGGACGTTCTTCTCGGCGACCTCGTGTTCGGCCCGCACCGCGTCCTCGTACGCGGTGAAGTTTCCGCCGTAGAAACGCAGTTCGCCGCTGCTGAGCTCGGCGATGTGGTTCATGCGATCGAGCAGCGCGCGGTCGTGGCTGACCAGCAGCAGGCAGCCGTTGAAGTCCGCCAGCACGTCGTAGAGCTTGTGCCGGGCCTCCGTGTCGAGGTTGTTGGTCGGTTCGTCGAGCAGCAACACGTCCGGACGCCTGAGGAGTTGGGCGGCGAGGCCGAGGGAGATGATCTGGCCGCCGCTGAGCGTGCTCAGGCTGCGGTCCAGGGCGAGGTGAGCCAGGTCGAGCCGGTCGAGCTGTGCGCGGGTGCGCTCCTCGATGTCCCAGTCGTCGCCGATGACGGCGAAGTGCTCCTCGTCGACGTCGCCGGACTCGACCGCGTCGATGGCCTGGACGATGTCGGCGATGCCGAGTACCTCGGCGACCGTGAGGTCGGCGGTCAGGGGGAGACTCTGACGGAGGTGGCCGAGCTTGCCACTGACGGTCAACACGCCGGTCGCGGGCTGGAGTTCTCCGGCGATCAGCTTGAGCAGGGTGCTCTTTCCGGAGCCGTTGGGGGCGACCAGGCCGGTCCGCCCGGTGGGCAGGGTGAAGGACAGGTCGTGGAAGACCGGGGTGTCGTCCGGCCAGGCGAAGGAGACGTTCGAGCAGATGACGGCGGCGTCGGACATGGAAGTGACCTCGAAAGAGACTGAGGGCAGGACTGGGAGCTCTGCCCCGGGCAGATACGGGAAAGGGGCACGACGAAGAAGACCACCTCGGCTGCGGCGCTCCTGAAGCACCGGCCGGTGGCCGTCAGATCCGGATCTCACCCGGAGATGTCGTCGTCACCCGCCACGTCTGCCACTCCTCGATCACTCGGATTTCAGGTCGTACGCAGGCTAGCAGGTGTCGTTCGTCGTCTGCCGGTATTTCCAGCGGCCATTCCGTGTCGGCTCATTGGCAGGTGCGGAGTGCGATGCCGGCATGCTTTGACGGTGTTCACATCTGTGCGGAGGCCCGCCGCTGCGCCCGGCCGGAGAGGTGGCCGGCCCTCCGGGGCGCCTCCTTCTGGAACGCATTGACCACGACGGGACAGCCGAGACGGCGATCCCGCGCGAGCGGTCCCGGAGTCCGCAGCCGCCCAATGGTGTCCTCGGGCTTCGTGATCGGCGGAAGGCGGCAGCCGCGTTCTGCGTGGGGAAGGGCGGCCGCTACCCTTAGCCTTCCCTCACCAAGATCCGGCCCGCGACGCGCGGGCTGCCCTTGCCTGCCCTGTTTCCGAGAGGACGCCCATGTTCAAGGTCAACGAATACTTCGACGGCACGGTCAAGTCGATCGCCTTCACCGCGGAGGAAGGACCGGCGACCGTCGGCGTCATGGCACCGGGTGAGTACGAGTTCGGCACCGCGAAGGGGGAGATCATGCACGTGGTCTCCGGCGCCCTCACCGTGAAGCTGCCCGGCTCCGAGCAGTGGGAGACCTTCAAGGCCGGTGACCGGTTCAACGTTCCGGCCGACAGCAGGTTCCAGGTCAAGGCCGCAGTCGAGACCGCCTACCTCTGCGAGTACCGCGACTGACGCCGAGACCGTCGCCGATGGGCGAGGGGCGCCGGAGGCCGGGAGCGCTCCAGCGCGGCCGACCCGGCCTCCAACCCTCGCTCGAGCACGCTCGCCCGCCCCCGTCTCCGTCTCCTGACCGCCGCACACCGGGCATCCGTGTGCCCGCCGCCGCAGTGCGTGAGGCCGCCCGGAATCCGGATGGGCCGGCGGGCCGGTACGGCGTAACCGCCGCCAAGGGGGCTGGGGACGGTGGGCCGCGCCCGACCGGTCAGGCCGTGGATTCCCCACTCGTTGACCTCCACCTCCCGGGCAGCGGTGACAGGACGTCTCGCCGACGCGCAATCTCCGCGACGGGTGGCACCTCCGTGATCTACCGTTCAACCGATGAGCTCCCACGACACCGACCTCGACAAGCCGACCGCCGCAGCCGTTCGCTGTCGGAACAACCGCTCGCTCAGCGTGAGGCCCAGGCATGAGGGCTGACCTGCGAGTGCCGTTGATCCTCCGGGCGCCGGAGGGTCTGAGCCGCCGGGCCCGGTACTTCGTCGAAGCGCACGGGCTGCGCGTTGCCCGCCGGGACATTCGGTGCCATCGGGATGCATGGCTCAGGTCGGGGATACCCGCCGTGGAGATCGACCGGGCCGTGGCCTTCCAGGAACTCTGGGGTGGCATCGCCCTACCCCCGGCCCCCGTGTACGAAGGTGGCCCTCGCGTTCTCGAAGCCGACGTTCCCGAGGGTTCGGCTGCGGACGGATGGTGCTTCCCTGCCGGCGGCTGCCGCGTGTCCACGGCCTACGGATTCATGATCGGGCCCGGAGGTGAGTTCGGGATCGACGCCGACCACTGGACGCCTCTGCACGCCGACACCCAGGGGTGGGTGGAAGCCCTGGCGCTGGCCCACCACGCGGGCTACTGGGCCAGGACCGTCACGAAGGTCAAGGGCGATGCCGTCGACCAGGTGGACCTCGACGGATTCGAGCCGGTGTCCGAGGTCCAGGGACTCGCCGACACCTGGTGGCGGGGCAAGGACTCACTCATCGCCATCTACCGCGGCGAAGCCGTCGGCTTCGCCGCCCCGCACTGTAGGGAGGCCCACATCTACGGCGGGCTCGACACATGGGGTCTCAGCGGCCACTGACTCCCGGAGTGACGAGCGCCGAGAGCCCGTCCCCCGTCAGCCTACCGACCGGTGTGAGGTGGCCGGCCGGTGGAGATCGCCTACGAGAAGCCGGAGGGCAGCAACTCCTCGCCGTGCGGTCCAGCCGGTCCGGTCTGCCCTGGCAGATCTCGGCCGAAGGCCATGAGCGCCTTCAGCAGTACGTCTCGATGTAGAGGAGGACACGGCCGTCGTCGGTGGTGAACTCGTAGGCCTCGTGGATCGGCAGGTAAACGGCGCCGAGTCTGGCCTTCGTCTCCAGCCAGGCGGCCGGGCGCTCGTCCGCCGCGAGAAAGCGGGGGAGCCATCGCCGGGCCTGGTCGTCGTAGTAGTCGCCCATCGACATCACGTCGGCGCTGACGGCGAGCCGCTTGGCCCGGCGAGGGTCCAGCGGCCCACGAAGGAGCCGCCAGTGGCAGCCGTCGGCGTCGGTGAACCCGCGGGCCGTCACGGGCGGGAGAACGTGCGAGCCCTCGGCCTCCTCCGCCGGTGCTGGCTCCATGGCCGCCGCCACCTCGGCTAGGGACGCTGCGCGCTGACGTTTCTTCGGCACCTCCACATCATGCCAGGACCGGCTGCCGCTGCCCTCGGCACCAGGATCGAGTGACGGACGTCCGGTGGCCGTCGAGATCGTAGGGCAAACGATCTCGACGGCTCGACTTCCGGCGGCCGAACCCGATGCCGCCGGGGGGGGCGGCGGACGGGCGGGGCGGCCCGCGGGGGGGGCTGCCCGGGGCGCGGGCCGGGGCCCGGCCGCGTGAGCGGTGCCCGGGGACAGGAAGGCCGGGGGGGCGGGGGGGGGT
>NZ_JBHXDN010000032.1:0-4203 GCF_042726075.1 Kitasatospora sp. NPDC127035
TCGCGTACACCATCGCCGATACGACCGGGCTGACGAACGCGACGGTGTGTTCGATGTCGCCGATTCCGGCGGGTTGGGTGATCACGAGTTCGTACAGCAGCGGCGGGTGCGCGGGCACCGGTTACGCGTACTCGATCGCCAAGATCACCACGCAGACCTACGCCACCGTGTGCTCGTTCTCGCCGATCCCGGCGGGTTGGGTCGTCTCCGGCTCCGTCAGCACCAGCGGCTGCGCCGGCAGCGGCATCGCCTACAACATCCGCAAGGTCTGACCTTCCGCCGTCGAGGTCCTGTTCAGAGGCGACCGCCCGCGCCGCGCGGGTGCTGCCGGTCCGTTCCGCCCCGCCGGGTGTCATCCGGCGGGGCGGAACGCCGTGAAGGGGGAGTGCGGCGCGCCTGGTACGTGCGGGCGCGGAAATGCGGGCGACAGGGGCCCGTGGCGCGAGGTAGAAAGGCCGCGTCCTCCGGAAGGGACCGGGGCGGGAGCGTCGGAGGACGAATGCGGGCTGCGCGGTGAAGTTGAGGACCACCATCCACCGGGTCAGGACGGGGCGGGGGGAGTACCGGGTGGTGTCCGCCGTCCCGCGGGAGGGCCGGGCCGCGCTGTACGAGAGCCAGTTCTCGATGCAGTTGTACGCCGACCGCGCGGGGGCCGGGGTCCTGGCCACGGCCTGGGCGCTGGCCGCACGCTCGCGGCGCTCGCTGGTCCACCTGCCGCTCCGGGCCTGGGCCCGTGGACCGGTCGGAATGTCGGACTGGGTGCACAACGGGCTCGGGCTGGACCTCGTCCTGTTCCAGCACGGTGTGGGCCTGCCGCCCTCACGGTGGAAGGAGGTCCGGGCCCGGCTGGGCGCGGGGGCGCCGCACACCGTGGACATCCCGGAGACGGACTTCCCGGCGGAGGACGGGATCGACTACGCGCGCCACCGCCACGCCGAGTGGCGGGACGGGCTGCATTTCGCCATCGCGGCGCGGACGTTGTTCGTCTCGGGGACCGCCGAGGCGTTCCGCTGGTCGGGATCGCTGGTCAGGTCGCTCGGTACTGAGGGGCCCGCGGCGGCGGCCGGGTACTCGGGGGGCGTTCACTACTGCGTCGAGCTGGACCACGAGCCCGGTCAGAGCCGCGGGAAGGGCTTCTGGACGCAGGCGAAGACGGATCCCGGGATGCTTCACATCGAGTACGCCCCCGGCTGGCGGGCGGCCTGACGGGAGGGCACGACGGCTCCGCCCGGTCGTGCCGGGCGGAGCCGTCGGGGAGCGGTTGTCAGGCGGTGCCGAACTCGCCGGACCGGACGGCGTCGACGAAGGCCGTGAAGGCGTCGGCCGAGAAGATGAGCGCGGGGCCTTGGGGGTCTTTGGAGTCGCGCACGGGAACGGCACCGGGGAAGCTCGCGGAGACCTCTACGCACTGACCGCCGTTGTCGGAGTATGACGATGTGAACCAGGATGCGCCGGACAGTTCGGGGTTCATGGGGCTAGCTCCTTTCGAGCCTTCTGGGTGGAGGCCAGGTCAGACGCTGCCGAACTCGCCGTCCTGGACGGCGGCGACGAAGGAGTGCCACGCGCCGGCAGGGAAGACGAGCGCGGGGCCCTGGGGGTCCTTGGAGTCGCGGACCGGGACGGCGCCGGAGAATCCTGCGGCGACTTCAACGCAGTTCCCGCCGTTCTGGCTGTGGCTGGACTTGACCCAGACGGCGCCGGTCAGGTCTACGGGGATGGTGCTGCTCATGGTCGGAGGTCCTTCCGGGCTGCGCGGATCGCTTCCAGGGAGGCCACATCCGAGCTGGCTCCCACCTGGAGCCGATCGTAGTCCCTGGCCCACATCGTGACCGTTGTGGATTCCCTGGTGAGAAAGCCGCGTTCCTGAGACTCGGTGTACCCGAGCATGCTGCGGTCGGCCATGGTCAGCAGAACCAGCGGCAATGCGAGGGTTCGACGCTCGCCCATCGAGAACGGCGCCACCTGAATGATAGTCCTGGGTTGGTCGGCCAACTCGGCGAGATGTTCCAGTTGTTCCCGCATGATCCGCGTTCCGCCGACCAGTCGGCGAAGGCAGCTCTCATCGAGCACCGCGTGAACCAGAGGCGAATCCCGGGTTCCGAAACGCTGCTGACGGGAGAGCAGGTAGGAGACTCTCCCCTCGGCCTCCTCATCGGTGATGACCCCTCGCCGCAGATCTGCGCCGGCCAGGGTCTCCGCGTAGGCCTTCGTCTGGAACAGCCCGGGGATGACGCCGAGCTCGAACTGTCGGAGCTCGACGGCCTTCGCCTCGTACGCCGCGTACTCAGGGAAGCCCTCCAGCAGTGAGGATCCGTTCAGGCTCCAGTACATGAGTTCCAGAGTCCCACCGGTCATCAGTACCTTGTCGGCGCTCTGTACCCAGTCAAGTGTGGGATTGCGTGTCCCTCGTTCGAGGTTCGAGATCTGGCTGTCACTCAGCCCCGTCCGCTGTCCCAGTTGGATCTGGTTCAGCCCGATTGCCTTCCTTGACCTGCGGAGTTGGACACCGAAGGCCGCAAGTGGAGATGCCGATGGGTCGAGCTCCGCCTCACGCACAATCAGACCTCTTCGATCCCTGAATCCCATGGAGAAATCTGTCAAGTGGGAATGGCTTCCGATAGTAGGGGTCGGCGGGCCACGATGGCTACACCCCGTGAGAGATCCGGGACCCTGTGCGACCAATGGAGCCCCCATGCCCAGTTGCCCCCGCATGCCCGTGTACACCCCCGTCGTCGGGGAGGTGGTCCGTGACTTCGGGTGCCGTGTCCCCGCCGGTGGGGTGCTCGAAGGCGTCTACATGGACACCCTCGGCGGCCTCGCCTACCTCCGCCACGAGGGCGGCGGCTGCGAGTGGACCACCAGGCCCGAACTCGTCCGACCCCTGCCCGAACCCCGCTACCTCAGCGTCCAGCAGCCCAGCAGGCCGCGCGCCGACGACCCGGCGTGAACCGGGCCCCCGCGCTCGTCGCCACCGCCCTCGGCGTCCCCGCCCTCAGCACCCTCACCGCCGCCCTCGCCTGCCGGCCGATCCACGACGGACCGCTCGGACCCCGCCTCCTGATCTTCGGCCTCGTCCTCGCCAACGGCATCAGCGCCGGCCTGCCCGCCTGCTTCACCTGGCTCTCGCCCGACACCCACCCCGACCCCGGTCCCGATTCCGACCCCACCCCCTGAACCCCCACGGTCGGGCCCGCCGACCCCGGCGCGGGCCCGACCGGAACCACCGTCAACTCCCCACCGAGGAGACCCCCGTGCTCAACAACCTCCCCACGATCCTGACCCACCCGCCCCGCCGCCGCCTCGGCCACCAGGCCCTCATCCTCAACCGCGACGGCGCGATCCTCCTCGTCGCCACCACCTACCGCTCCGGCCTCATGCTCCCCGGCGGCAGCGCCGAAGCCGACGAACTCCCCCACCTCGCCGCCCGCCGCCACACCGAGACCGAAACCGGCCTCGTCCTCCCCCTGCGCTCCGTCCTCGCCACCGACTACGTCGACGCCCGACACCTCCCCGAAGCCGTCAACTTCGTCTACTGGGGCGGCCGACTCACCCCCGCCCAGGAATCCACCGTCGCCCGCCACCGCCCGCCCCACACCATCACCGCCGTCCATTGGCTCCACCGCGCCCAACTCACCGACGCCATGACCCCCGACCAACACCACCGCACCACCCAGGCCCTCGACGCCCTCGCCCGAGGCGCCCACCTCCCCTTCCTCCTCCGCGGCATCCCCGCCGAATGACACCAAAACGCTCGCGCAGGGGGTCGCAGCCGGGCAGGGCGCGGGTACGGTCGAGAGACGGTTGAAGCGCCGTCGAAGGCGGCGTCCCCGGAGGTAGGCACACGGCGGAAAGGAACTGCCCGATGAACTCCGACCTGTCCCGCGCGTCTTGGTTCACGTCGTCCTACTCCAACAACGGCGGTGAATGCGTGGAGGTCTCCGTGAGCTTCCGCGGGGCCGTTCCGGTGCGCGACTCCAAGGATCCCCACGGTCCGGCTCTCGTCTTCCCCGCCGACGCCTGGCACTCCTTCGTCGGCGCCGTCCGGTCCGGCGAGTTCGGCACCGTCTGACACCCGGTTCGCGCGTCGGGCCCCCCCCGGGGGGCCGGGGGGGGGGGCCCGGGGGGGGGGGGGGGGGGGGGGGTTTTAAAAAAAAAAACACCCCCAGAACCACCCAAAAAGGGTTTTGCGGAGTGTGGGGTGTT
>NZ_JBHXDN010000032.1:4213-103506 GCF_042726075.1 Kitasatospora sp. NPDC127035
GTTTGGGGGTTGTGGGTGGTGGCGGTGTGTGGGTTTGACCGCAGCGTGGTACCCCGGGGTGGGGGGGGGGGCCCCCAGGGTGTGGTGGGGGGGGGCCCGACGGCTTCAGGGTCAGGGTCGGTCGGTGGTGCCGAGGGCGTGGTCCTTGAGGAAGGCTCCCGCGTGGGCCGCGGCTTCCTCGGTGGTCGCGTACCGGGTGCCGTCGCCGGCGGTGCCCGGCGTGCCGTCCGCACCCGTTCCGGTCCACCGCCAGCCGCCGTCCGGGAGCGGTGTCAACCGGGCTGTTCCACCGAAGAGTTCGAGTGCTCGGGGCTCCGCCTTCGGGGTCTCCGGGCGGCTGACGGCCTCGGGCCACTTCTTGCGGGCGCCCTGCCGGGTGATTCCCCACACGGCGCCCAGTTGCTCGTAACTCGCACCGTAGGAACCGGCGGTGGCCGCCGCGTGGGCGGTCAGGCGCTTGACCTCGGCGTCCACCACCTTCCACGCGGCGAGGACGGAGAGCGTGATCTCCACGGGCTCCGAGGCCCACATGCGTTCCGGGGGGAGGCCGCTCTCCCGGGAGCGGATGGCCGTGGCCAGGGGATTCAGCGCCTCGTAGAGGGCCTTGTCGAGTTCCGCCTGCTCTTCGGGGGTGATCTCGGGCATCGCCATGCGGTAACCATAGTTTACGAACCCCGGAATCGTAAACCAAAGTTACCGAGATGGTGGGCGGTGACTCAGCGCCGCCGCCCGGCCCCCTCCGCCCCCTCCGCCGCGATCCGCCGGGCCCGGTGGCCGACGGCGCGCCAGGCGCCGAAGACCGGTAGCGTCACCAGCGCCACCCCGACCGCCTGGTGGATGCGCCGGTCCACCAGGGGGACGCAGTCGTCGTCCCGGTAGTGACGGGCGGCGGCGTCGAAGAACACGGGCGAACCGCAGTGCATCGACCCGGTGCGGTGGTCCACCGAGGCGGGCAGGAAGGCGAGGCCGAGCGCCCACAGCCACCCGGCCGCCGCCGGGAGCCCCAGCGCGTACAGGCTCCAGCGGCGCGCGCGGTCGGCGTGCCGCCACGCCCGCTCCTCACGCGCCCCCGGGTGTTCGGCGATCCCCACGTGTTCCCCCGTCCCGTCGGCGCCACTGCCGGAACGAGCATCTCACCCCGGTTCAGCAGTTCAACGTCGCTCCGGTGAAAGGCGGTTCGGCTGCCGGTGGGCCGACGGGGAGGTCCGGGCGGAGGCCCGGCCGGGGTCAGGGGCCGCCGGGGGAGCCGGCCGTGCGGACCTTCTCCGACTGCGGATCAGCGGGACCATCGATGATCCGCTCGGACGGAACGAGACGGTTGCTCCACCGGCCACCCGGCCGGCCACTGCATCCAACGCACCCATCCGGCGATCGTGGCAGGTCCGGCCCCTCAAGCCCACCGGATTTCGCACCGCCCACCCCGCATGAGAAGTCGGACCGGCCGACTTCTCATGCCGGTCCTGCGGCCGGTGGCGACCCTCTCAGCGCTGGGGGCGGATGTCGGACGGTGCGGCGATACCGAACTCGGACGCCAGCAACTCCCTGATCCCGTCGGGTCCGTCGACCTCCTCCACGGTGGTCGTCCCGTCGGGCCGTGTGCGGGTGAGGGTGGTCGCGTCGAGGCTCAGGTGGCCCGTGGCGTGGGTGCGCTGGACGAACAGGCGGCGGAACGGCGAGCGCGGGTGGGTCGCCACGTGCCAGTTGGCGACCCCGATGTCGGTGGCGGGAGCGTGGTCGAGGGTGAAGGAGACCAACTCCTCCCACCTGGCCGCCGCGTCGGCCGCCGTGCGTGTCCTGGCCTGGAGGACCCAGACCGGTGCGGGGCCGTCCTCCTCCTCGACGACCAGGCGGTTGAACCGCCCCAGCCCCTCCCGGACCAGGCCGGGAATCATCGGCAGTGGCTCCAACAGGGAACGGGCGGAGCCGAATCCGACGTCGACCAGGTGTCGGCCGCCCTCGCCCGGCACCCGGACCGCCAGCACCATGTGGGTCCGGGGGCGGACCTCGCCGGGGCGGGCGCCGAGCCGGACCCGGCCGGTCAACCGGGTGACCTCGAAGCCCACCTGTTCCAGCACGGCGGCGAACAGGGTGTTGTGCTCGAAGCAGTAGCCGCCGCGGGAGCCTTCGACGAGTTTGGCCTGGAGGTCGGCGAGGTCCAGCGAGGGGACCGAGCCGACGACCACGTCGATGTTCTCGAACGGGATGCCGAGGACGTGCGCGTGGTGCAGGGACCGGAGGGTCACGAGGGTGGGCGCCCGCTCGCCGTCCCATCCGATACGTGCGAAGTACTTCTCCAGATCAACGGTCATACGGCCACGGTACGGACCGGGCCGGGCCCCGGCTTCCGCCTCTGGTTGCGATCTTGGTGGACCGCGCGACCTAGGACCTCCGGGATCCACCCCTCCGGGGCCCGTCCTGGCGTGCCGCACCGGGCCCGGATCCCGTCACCCGACCGGCGCCCGAGGGCCGTTACACAGACGATGGGCGGCCGTGACACGACCGGCCGGGGACCGCGACACGGCGCTCCTAACGTCACTCACGACGCACCGGCCGCACCGGCCGGAACCAGCGTCCCGATGAAGGAGCGAACCGTATGACCAGCCGTACCCGTCGTGCCCCCGCCCGCCGCGTGCTCGCCGTCTGCGCCCTGACCGGGGCCGCCCTCCTGACCACCTTCACCGGCGGGCAGGCGTGGGCCGACGGTTCCCCCGCGCCCGCCCCGGCCACGCCCACCGCAGCCGCCCCGGCGGCCCCGCACGCCCCGGTCACGCCCACCGTCGTCCCCCCGGGGGCTCCGGCCCCGGGTACCACGCCCACCGCGGTCCCCTCGGCGAAGGCCGGCTCCGACGGTCCGGCCGTCCCCCGGGTCACCCCGACCCACCCGCCCACGACCGGGGCGGTCGGCGGCCCGCCGCAGGTCCGTGAGGTGCCCAAGGGCGCCGCCCAGGCCGGTGACGGATCCGGCTCGACCGGCTCCTCCGGCCTCATGCTGGCCGGCGGCGGCACCGTCGCGGCCGTCGGCGCCGCCGCGCTGGGCTTCGCCCTCCTGCGCCGCCGTTCCGGTGCGCGCGGCTGACAACGGCCCCGGGCCCTCAGGGCGTCCCGTCGTCCCGGCTCCGGACACGACCGTCCGCAGCCGGGACGACGGGACCCCGTCGCCGAGCGGCGGGCCCGGGGTCGACGAAGCGGCCGGCGGCGGCCGGCATGCCGGCCGGGCCGCCGGTCCGGCCGCCGCCCGCGACGGCGGCCGCGGCCGGAGCAACGGGGGGCACCGGCGCCCCCGTTCCGACGGACCCGGTGCGGCAGGGCTGCGCCGCACCGCCTTCGGTGCGGCGGGCCTGATCTGCGTGGTCCTCGGTACCTCGATGGCGTTCAACAGCACCCGCACCCCGGTGGTGCGGGTGGAGACCTCGGCCCGCGAGGCCACCGGCCCGGCGGCCACCGCCGGGAGCGCCGGGACCGGTCCCGGAACCGGGACCGGGACCGGGACCGCCACCGGGGCGGCGGCCACCTCCCCGGCCACCTCCCCGACCGCCGCCCCGGGCGCCCCCACGTCCGCCGCACCCCGGAAGCCCTTCGCGGCGTCCGCGCCGACCCGCCTCCTCGTCCCGGCGGCGGGCGTCGACGCCCCGGTGCCCGGCCTCGGCCTGAACGCGGACGGGACGGTCGAGGTGCCGACCGTGGCGCGGGCCGACGAGGCCGGCTGGTACCGCAACGGCCCGACGCCGGGGGAGAACGGACCCGCCGTCCTGATCGGGCACTACGACACCGCGAACGGCCCGGCGGTCTTCCACAAACTGCCGAAGCTGCGGCCCGGAGACCTGATCCAGGTGCGGCGGGAGGACGGCAGCACGGTGGACTTCCGGGTCCGTTCGCTGCTCCAGGCGGCCAAGGACCGGTTCCCGACCGAGGCGGTCTACGGCGACACGGCAGCACCCGAGCTGCGACTGATCACCTGCGGCGGCCGGATCGGCGCGGACGGCCACTGGACGGACAACATCATCGTCGTGGCGGACCTGGCCGACCCGGCGGGTCCGGCCGGCTGACGGCGCCGTCCGGCGCACCGGGACAATGATCACCACGACGGACCGGCACGCGGGCCGCCGCGCTTCGACGGCCCGCGTGCCGGCGGCGGCCGTTGCCGTCGCATCCCGCCCGGCGGCCCGCACGCCGCCGGGCGGAACCGCCGACCGCCGCCCCGGCGACCTACCACCGGCGACCTACCACCGGGGACGAACCGGCGCATCGCCGCAGACCGCGCCGGACCGGACCGCGCCGGACCGGGCCAGACCAGGAGAAGAGAACCGACCGTGGCAGCACCGCCTCCACCTCGCCGCAGCCGGTTCGGCGCCGCACCACGGGCCGCCCTGGCCGCCCTCCTCGCCGTCCTCGCGCTCACCCTGCCGGTCGGCTGCGCCGCCCCCGGCGGCCTGCGCGACCACGGCGCGGCCCAGCCGGTGACGCCGCCCCCGGTGCCGCAGCCGCTCTGGCCCGGTCTGGCCACGGTGCCGCCGCCGACCGCGCCCGCGGCCGGCACGGGCCAGGCCCCGGAGCCGCCGCCCCAGCCCGTCCCGGACGTCACCGCCGCCGGGCGGGACATCATGTCCGTCGACGTCCACGGCCTGCTCGCGAAGGATCCCGGGGTGAGCCAGGACGAGCAGCGGGCCCTCAGCGCCTGTCCGGCCTGCGAGCTCCGCAGCCCCGAGTACCGCGACCTCACCGGTGACGGGCGCCCCGAGCTGATCCTCGCCGTCGGCACGGCGGGCACCGCCGGGCCGGTGGTCCTGCACGTCTACACCCTGACCGGCGAGGGCCTCGTGCCCGTCCTGCGGGTGCAGGCGCTGGCGAGGTTCAGCGCGGAGACCGTCGGTACGGACCTGCGGCTGCACGAGTCGACCAGCGTGTGGGTCCGGACCACCAGTCACTACCGCTGGGACGGCGTGCGCCTCGTCCTGGTGGAGCAGACGAGCCAGGACCTCGGTCCCGTGCCCACGCCGTCCAGGCAGCCCACCCCGGAGCGGCAGGTGCAACCGACGGTGGGACCGGTCGTCAAACCTCCCGTGACGCCCTCCGCCCCGGGGCCGGCCCCCTCCGCGCTCACCCCGACCGCGCGGCCCACGGCGGATTCCGGTGCGGCGCCGGCCTCCCCGCGTGCCGGTGCCACTCCGCCCGTGCCGGTACCCGCCCAGCCCGTCCGTCCGACGACCCCCGCGGCTCCCCCGGAGGCCAAGCCTTGAACCGCGCAGCGCCCACCCACCCGCACATCCTGATCGTCGAGGACGACGAGGTGATCCGGGAGGCGACCCGGATGGCCCTGGAACGCTACGGCTTCCCCGTCTCCACGGCCGCGGACGGCCTGGAGGGGCTGGAGGTGTTCCACGCCGTCCGCCCCGACCTGCTGCTGCTGGACGTGATGCTGCCGCTGCTCGACGGCGTCGGCCTCTGCCGGCGGATCCGGGAGGAGAGCCAGCTGCCGATCCTGATGATGTCGGCGCGCACCGACCCGGTGGACGTGGTGTCCGGCCTGGAGGCGGGTGCGGACGACTACGTGGTCAAGCCGTTCGAGAGCGCCGTGCTGGTGGCGCGGATCCGTACCGTGCTGCGCCGGATCCGGGTCGTCCCGGCCACGGAGGCCCCGGCGGCCCCAGCCGCGTCCGTCACCGGCCCCGACGCGTCCGTAGCCGCACCCGCCGTACCGGCAGCACCCGCCGCCGCGCCGGCCGCCGCAGCCGCCGCCCCGGCGCCGAGGGCTGCCGTCCGCAGCTTCGACGGCATGGAGGTGGACACCGACTCCATGGAGGTCCGGGTCAACGGCCGGCTGGTCCCGCTGACCCCGACCGAACTGCGGCTGCTGCTGGAGTTCACCGCCGCGCCCGGCATCGTGCTGGAGCGGTCGAGCCTGCTGGAGCGGGTGTGGGACTACGAGTGGGGCGCCGACACCCGCGTCGTCGACGTCCACGTGCAGCGGCTGCGCGCCAAGATCGGCGGCGGGCGGATCGAGACGGTCCGCGGCTTCGGCTACAAGTTCCGGCGTCCCGAATGACGCTGCGCCGACAGATCGCGACCGCCGTCGCCGCCATCTCCGTCCTGGTCGCGGTGGCGGTCGGGCTGCTGGTCCACCAGGCGATGGTCCGTCAGCACGTCGACCAGGCCCGCCGTTCGGCGCTCACCGCGCTCGACTCGGCCCTCGCGTCCTACAAGCGCGGCGAGCCGGTCGGCGGCGGCACCGCGCTGGACGACCCGGCGACGCCGGACCGGCTGCGCGCCCTCGCGGCGGCCGGCCGGCACGGCTCGCAGCTGGCGGCCGGACCGCAGGGCGGCGAGTCGATGTGGGCGGCGGGAGGCGTCCACGGCGGGGTGCTCTCCGTCCGGGTCGACTTCACGCAGGACCGGCGGGCGATCGCCGACCTGGACCGGATCATCCTGATCACCGTCGTCGCCTCGGTCTTCACGACGGTGCTGGTCGGGGTGCTGGTCGCGGACCGGATCAGCCGGCGGCTGCGGACGGCGGCGACCGCTGCCCGGGGCATCGCCGCCGGGCGCACGGACACCCGGATCGGGGAGCTGGTCGACGGACGCGACGAGGTCGCCGACCTGGCGGCGGCCGTCGACCTGATGTCGCGGGCCCTGCACCGCCGGCTGGAGGACGAGCAGCGGTTCACCGCAGACGTCGCCCACGAGCTGCGGACCCCGCTGACCGGGCTGGTCACCGCGGCCGAACTGCTGCCGCCCGGCCGCCCCACCCAGCTCGTCCGGAACCGGGTCCAGGCACTGCGCTCGCTGGTGGAGGACCTGCTGGAGGTGTCCCGGCTGGACGCGGACGCCGAGACGCCGGACCTGTCGGCCGTGCCGCTGGAACGGGCGGTGCGCCGCACCGTCACGCTCACGGGCCTGGACGTGGCGGTCGAGTTGACGGACACGGCGGCCGGCGCGTCGGTGCGCACCGACCTGCGCCGGCTGGACCGCATCCTGGGCAACCTGCTGGTGAACGCCGACCGGCACGGCGGCGGCACGGTCCGGCTGCACGTCGACGGTTCGCGGATCACCGTCCGGGACCACGGACCGGGCTTCCCGGACGAACTGCTCAGGGACGGGCCGCAGCGCTTCCGCACCAGCGTGCGCGAGCGGGGGAAGGGGCACGGTCTCGGCCTGACGATCGCCCGGGGCCACGCCCGCGTGATCGGCGCGGAGCTGACGTTCGCCAACCACCCCGACGGCGGGGCGGTGGCGACCCTGGTCCTGCCGCCGGCGACCGCACCCGACCGGGACGGGGAGCCCGAGCCCGGGTCGGCAGGGCAGCGGCAGGGGGCCTGAACCCGCCGGGTCGGCGGCCACCATCACCCCGACGGGGCGGCCCCGGAGGCTCGCTGGAGTGCGCCTTCCGGCTCGGCCGCACCGGGACCCGCTAGCTGATCCGTCATGGAGAACGGCACCGACCTCTACGGCCCCGCGCTCGGCTCCCCCCGCCACTGAGCCGGCGGAGCCAGGGGGAGCCGGGCGGAGCCGGGGGGAGCCCGGCACGGTGAGGCTCGGGAGGGGCTCGGGACAGCTCCGGGAGGGGCTCCGGCAGGGCTCGGAAGAATTCTTCGCACCCACTGCAACCACTTCGCGCCCCACACGTCTTAGGTGATGTGAGGCCGGAAGAGCCACTCCCCCCAGGCGGGGTGAGGGCCGCTCGTGGGCGAATCAGTCCGCGTGAGCCGGTCGAGCCACTCAACGCATCCAGTCGCTGCGGCGCCGACGCTGTCCTCGGCATGCCCGCAGACCACGTGTTCCAGGGGGGAACCATGTCCAGCACCATCCCGGTCCGACGCTCACGCCGTACCCTCGCCGTCGCCGCGGCGGTCGCCGCCCTGGCCGGCTCGCTCATGCTTCCTGCGCAGGCCGCCTTCGCCGACAGCCCCGACTACGTCAAGGGCGCGAAGCTGTCCGTCCGGGCGCCGGCCGTCATCGGATTCGGCGGGCAGCCGGTGAGGTTCACCGAGAGCGTCACCAACACCGGCGAGAGGGCCACCAACTTCAAGCTCAATCTGCTGGTGACCGCTGCGGTGGGCGCGCCGCAGCACTCCCTCACGATCGACTACAAGGACCCGGCGAGCGGTGCGTGGAAGCCGGTCGAGATGGCGTACCACCACGGGGAGAACGGCACCTCCTACGACGGAACGGTCAGCGGCATCACCGTGGCCGTCGGCAAGACGGTCAAGGTCGACCTGCGCATCGGCGCCCCCGTGGACCGGCCGAACGGCGGCGGGAGCAACGCCGGCTTCCAGTCCCTCAAGCTGCGCTCCGCCGTGGGCTGGGGGCAGTCGGGGGTCCTGCTGGCCGAGAACTTCAGCACGATCAAGGTCGCCACCCCCACCTCTTCGCTGGCCCACGTGCCCGCCACGGCGGTGGCCGGCGGCGCGCCGATCGAGTTCGACGCGGTCCTGTCCAACTCCACGCCGTCCTCCTACGTCGGTCTCGGCAGCGCGCTCTTCGTCGGTGACCACGCCACCGTGCAGGTGCGCAGGGCGGACGGGACGTGGACCACGCCGACGAAGGTGTCCGGCGGACTCCCGGGGGACCCGCCCGGCGTCTACCTCCAGGGTCGCGATGCCACCGTCGGCGCCGGGAAGTCCACGGTGACCAAGGTGCGCGTCTCGTACGACAGGAGCACGCCGCCGGGGGGCGCGACGCTCAACCCGTGCCTCTTCGTCAATGCGGGCTCCCCGTTCCGCGGAACCGCCCGGTGCGGCAAGGCGGCCACCGTCAAGGTCGTCGCCCCGGGCACGGGCACCTCCGGCGCGGGCACCTCCACCCCGGCGCCGACCAAGTCCCCGACCAAGTCCCCGACCAAGGCGCCTGCCAAGTCGGCCACCCCGGCTCCGACCAAGGCGGCGCCCGCCAAGCCCGTCACCCCGGCCCCGGGCAAGGAAGCCCCGGGCAAGGAAGCCCCGGGCAAGGAAGCCCCGGGCATGGACGTCTCGGTGAAGAGCCCGGCACCGACCGCCTCCGCGTCCCCCACCGCGGCTGCCGCCGCGCCGGGGACCGCCGCCCCGACCGCGCCGGTCGACGGTGAACTCGCCGCCACCGGCTCCGGGTCCACCCTGGTCCCGGCTGCCGCCGCCACGGCGCTCGCCGCGCTCGGCGCCGGTGCGCTGCTCCTCGCCCGCCGCCTGCGCCGCCAGGCCTGAGCCGCCGGCCGACCCGTGCCCGCCCCGTCACCGACGGGGCGGGCACGGGCTCTTGCGCGGCCGGGGGAGCGGCGGAGGCGGGGCGTCAGACCGTGTCGAGTGACGGTGCGTCGAGTGACGGTGCGAGGACGGCGAAGGCCCGGTCGGTCAGGGCGGTCGGATCCGCGGTGCCGTCGCTCTCGCTCCAGCGTTCCAGTACCGCGCCGAAGGCGGTGAGCGCCATCCCCGCGGCGAGGCGCGGGTAGAGGTCGGTGCGGGCGTCGAGTCCGAGCCGTGCCGCCAGCTCCTCCGTCAACTCGTCGCGCCAGTGGTCCTGGTGTTCCAGGAGCCGGGCGAGCAGGGCCGGCGTGCGCAGGATCAGCTGGACGACCCGCAGCGCCCGGTCCCCGCGGTCGCCGCAGTGGGCGAGCGGGGCGCCGACCGCCGCGCGCAGCGCCGCCGAGGGGCGCTCGTCGGCCGGTCGGGCCGCCAGGCCCTCGCGGATGCCGGTGCCCAGATCGGCCAGGAACCGGACGACCACGTCCTCCTTGGACGCGAAGTACCGGAAGAACGTCCGTTTGGACACGCCGGCGTCGGTCGCGATGTCGTCCACGGTGACGGCGTCGAACCCCCGGGCCGTCAGCAGCTGGAACGCGGCCTCGGTGAGCTCGTCCACGACGAGCTGCCGCTTGCGCTGGGCCAGGCTGACGGCGGGGCGGGAGGTCATGCCGTGATGGTACGGCATGTCACCGGCGGCACCAAGGCGCGATCCGTTACCAAGTGACGTAATAACACCAGGGCGCGCCTTGACACTCGGTGACACCGGAGCCAGCATGTGTCACATGACAGGGGAACCGGAAGGACGTCCGGAGTCGGTGTCGGAGCGGCCGAGGCCGCAGCAGCAGCAAGGGCGGTGGGGCGCCGTGGACATCCCGGACCAGACCGGCCGGGTCTTCGTGGTCACCGGAGCCAGCGGCGGTCTCGGGCTGGCGACCACCAGGGCACTGGTCCGCAGGGGAGGGCACGTCGTCCTCGCCGTGCGGGACGAGGAGAAGGGACGCAGGGCGGCGGACGCGGTCGTCGCCGGCCTGCTCGCCGAGAGCGCGGACACCCCCGACACGGCCTGGGACGTCACCGACACCCGGGCACTGGAGGCCCGGCTCGAAGTCCGCCGCCTCGACCTGGCCGACCTCGACGCCGTCCGGGCCTTCGCCCGGGGGCTGCGCGCCGACCGTCCGAGGCTGGACGTGCTCGTCAACAACGCGGGCGTGATGGCCCCGCCCCGGACGCTCAGTGCCCAGGGCCACGAGCTGCAGTTCGCCGCCAACCACCTCGGCCACTTCGCGCTCACCGGGCTGCTGCTCGGCGCGCTGGCGGCAGCGCCCGACCCCCGCGTGGTCACCGTCAGCTCGGTCAACCACCGCAAGGGGCGCATCCGCTTCGACGACCTCGACGGTGCCCGCGCCTACGCGCCGATGGCGTTCTACGACCAGTCGAAGTTCGCCAACGCGGTGCACGCCCGGGAACTGCACCGGAGGCTGGTCGCCGCAGGCAGCCCGGTCCGCAGCCTGCTGGCCCACCCCGGCTACGCCGCCACCGGTCTCCAGACCGGCGCGCCGACCGGCCTCGTCCGGCTGCTCTTCGGCCGGATCCTCCGGCCGCTCGCCCAGACGGCGGCCGACGGCGCACTGCCGCAGCTGTACGCGGCGACCGCCCCGGACGTGCGGGGTGGTGAGTTCCTCGGCCCGGACGGGCGCGGCGAGCTGCGCGGCGCCCCGGTCCGCGTCCCGTTGGCCCCGGCGGCGGCCGATCCCGGGACCGGCCGCCGCCTCTGGGCGCTGTCGGAGGAACTGACCGGGGTGCGGTACGGGCTTCCGGCCTGACCGCGCCGCCGCCCGGTCCGTCAGGCGGGCTGCGCCACCGTCACCGCCGGCTCGTGCCGGACCGGGAAGTTCACCGAGTTGGCGATGTAACAGGCCCGGTGCGCGTCGGTGTGCAGGGCGAGTGCCTTCTCCGTCATCCCCTTCTCGGCGACCTCGACCCGGGGGTGCAGCACCGCCTCGGTGAAGTGGCCTCCTTCGGCGGTCTCGGCCATCGTGCCGGTCGGGCGGTCGGTGTACGCGGTGACCACGACGCCGTTCACCGCGCACAGGTGCAGGTACCAGAGCAGGTGGCACTGGGAGATCGAGGCGAGGAGCAGCTGCTCGGGGTTCCACCGGGTCGGGTCGCCCCGGAAGGCGGGGTCGGAGGAGCCGGGGATGGGCGGGCGCCCGTCCGCCGCGACCTCGTGGTCCCGGCGGTAGGAGCGGTAGTCGCTGGTGCCGGTGCCCTGGTTGCCGGTCCAGGTGATCTCGGCGGTGTAGGTGTGCAGCTTGGCCATCGGGTGCCTCTCCGAGCGGAGGTCGGTGGGGATTCCGGCACCCAGTCAACAACAGCCCCCGGCGGTCCCGTTCGGCAGGGACCCGCGACCGCGGGCCGGTGACCCGTCGCCCGTCGCCCGGCCCGGACGCGCGGTCCCCGGGTGGGGTCCGGCCGGCCGTGTGCGCCGGACCCCGGCCGTGATCGCCGCCGCTGCCCGGTCCGGCCTCACCTCTCGCGCCGGGCGCGGCTCCGCCGGAGCCACCGTCGGAGCCGCACGGGCGGCGCGTCGGGCGGGGGCGGCGATCACTTGGTGCGGCAGTGGTCCTCCTGAACGGTCCTCCTGAACGGTCCTCCTGAACGTCCTGCGGACGGGTGCGCGCGGAGGCGCGCGGCCACGGCCTCACTCGACGGTGACGTCCACCTCCATCCGGTCCGCCCCGGGTGTGCCGGAGACGGCGAGGGTGACGCCGCTCCAGGTCCCGTCGGGCAGGTCCAGCGGCGGCTTGGTGTTCTCCCCGATGCTGGAGTTGTCGAGCGACGGGTAGAGGTCGTCCGCGTCGCCGCGTTCGTCCGCGCCGAAGATCTTCGCCAGGTCACGCCGGCCGTCGGCCTGGAGGAGCTCGATGGCGAGCCGGCGCTCGTCGTTGACGTTGTCGATGGCCTCGTCGACGACGTAGGCCGCGATGCCCTCGTCGGGCAGGAACTCGTCCTGGCCGCTCTGGCGGCGGTACTCGACGACGATGTACTGGCTCTCCCGCATCCGCCCCGGGTTCGGGTTGCGGACGAACAGCGAGTCGCCGCCTTCGGCGACGGGCCGCAGGGAGATGCCCGCGGTGGTGCCGTCGATCTCCTGCGGGGTGGCCCAGCCGTGGAACATCCGGAGCATGCTGTTCGGGTAGACCGGGGTGGTGCCCTTGTTGCCCCAGGAGCCGCCCGCCATCAGGCAGTAGTTCCCGAGACCGTTGGAGACGGTGGTGGTGACGCGTCCGGTGTCGTAGAAGTCGGCCCAGCGGGCGGCCAGGTGGCCCCATTCGTGGGCGCAGACGCCGACCTTGCAGTCCTCGGGGACGGTCAGGAACGTCTGCACCCGCAGGTTCGGTGCGACCTTCACCCCGTTCTCGCCGGGCGGGTTCCACTTGAGGCTCCACAGGTTGCCCGGCTGGTCGGACTCCCGGAGCTCCTCGGCCCCGCGGCCCGCGTGGACGATGAACAGCGCGGTGACGAGGCCCTCGTCGAGGGCGTCGAAGCCGCCGGTGAAGTCGATGCCCTCCCGGAGCGCGATGTCGAGGGTGTCCGCGGCCATGCCCTGGGCGTTGGCGGGCGGGTCGCCCATGCCGGACCGGTTGTCGGCGTAGAAGGAGAGCGGGTGCGGCAGGCGGAACCAGCCGTGCACCTCGCCCTGGACGTCGATGCCGTGCGCGGTCGGGCGGGCGGGGTCGAAGCCGCTGATCCGCCGGTAGTAGTCGCGCATCGAGCCGGTGGCGAAGGTGCCCGCGCCGAAGAGCAGCTGCTCGAAGTGTTCGACGGTGTGGGCGGGGTCGTGCGGCCGGTCGGGGAAGTCGACCAGGAGGACGAGGGTGCGGATCTCGCCCTTGAGCTTCCTGGACGGACGGGTGATCAACTGGGCCCCGGTGCTGGGACCGGGGCGGACGGCCCCGTCGTCGAGGCCGATGAGGTTCTCGCCGCGGCGCTGGGAGCGCCAGACGTAGTAGTACTGCTCGAAGGTGATGTCCTGCGGCAGCCGGCGGGTCCTGATCAGCTCCCGGTAGTGGGCACGGAGGGCGGCGAGGGCGTCGGGTGACATCGGCACCGGGCAGGGGTGGTGGTCGTCGAGGGAATGGTGGGGGCGGTGATGCAGCGGGGTTAAGGTGTGACGCATAGTGACGGCTCCTTAGAGCCTGTTCACCCCGCGGGGGCGTGTTCGGCGCCCCGCCGAGTGGGCGGTCGCCGGCAATCGGTCGGCTCGCCGAGTGGGTCGGGTCTGGCCGGTACCGGTCGCGAATGGGGCGATATGCGGTTATCAGTCCCTATTTTGACGCCCCGGGCGGTGAAAGCACCAGGGTCGAAGGGGGGTCGGTTCCCCTCAGTTCGCCCGGTGGGCCGCCGCGGCGGCCGCGAACGAGGCGGCGAGCTGCGGAGATCCCGCCCAGTGCAGATGCAGATACGAAGCGTGAACGTTTCCGGCCGCGAACCCCTCCGTGCGCGGGCCGGTCGGCAACCGCCAGCCCCAGGCGGCCCGTTCGCCGGCCCCCGGCTCGCAGACGGTCCGGTGGAACTCGTGCCCGCGCACCCGGGTGCCGGTCGGTGCCAGCGGCGAGTCGTGCAGCGCCACCGCCTCCCGGTACCCGAGGGTCAGCCGCTCGGTCATCCGGGCCGAGGTGTCCAGCACGCCGCACATCGGCAGGCCGTCCAACTCGCGGCCGAGGTAGAGCAGTCCGGCGCACTCGGCGGCGACCGGCCCGCCCGAGGCGGCGAACGCGGCGATCGCGGAACGGAGTTGCCCGTTCGCGCTGAGTTCCCGGACGTACAGTTCGGGGAACCCGCCGCCGATCACCAGGCCCGCCGTGCCCTCCGGCAGCCCGTCGGCGTGCAGCGGGTCGAACGGGACCACCTCGGCGCCGGCGGCGGTCAGCAGCTCGGTGTTCTCCGCGTACGAGAAGGAGAACGCGGCGCCGCCGGCCACCGCGATCCGCGGCGCCCCCGCCCGCGGCGCCCCCGCCCGCGGCGCCCCGGCCACCGGAAAGCCCGCCGCCACGAGCTCGGCCATCTCCGCGGCGGGGTCCCACGGCTCGGCGTCCAGCGGCGGCGCGGTCCGCGCCAGCGCCAGCACCGCGTCCAGGTCCACCGAGGCGGCGACCAGCTCGCCCATGTCGGCGACCGCCCGGAGCGCCTCCGCCGAGCGCTCCACGGCCGGGATCAGGCCGAGGTGGCGGGACGGCGTGGCGACCGCCGCCGAGCGCCGGACCGAGCCCAGCACCGGCACGCCCGAGCCCTCCTCCAGGGCCTCGCGCAGCAGCTGCTCGTGCCGGTCGGAGGCGACCCGGTTGAGGATCACCCCGGCCAGTCGGACCTCCGGGTCCCAGGACGCGAAGCCGTGCACCAGCGCGGCCACCGACCGGGACTGCGACGAGGCGTCCACCACCAGCACCACCGGTGCCCGCAGCAGCTTGGCGACGTGCGCGGTGGACGCCAGCTCGCCGCGCCCCGAGGCGCCGTCGTACAGGCCCATCACGCCCTCGACCACCGCCACGTCCGCACCGGCCGCGCCGTGCAGGAAGAGCGGCGCGATCCGTTCCGGCCCGCACATGAACGCGTCCAGGTTGCGGCCCGGCCGCCCGGCCGCCAGCCCGTGGTAGCCCGGGTCGATGTAGTCCGGGCCGACCTTGTGGGGGGAGACGGCCAGCCCGCGCGCGGCGAGTGCCGCGATCAGGCCGGTGGCGACGGTGGTCTTGCCGGCGCCGGAGGACGGCGCCGCGACGACGAGACGGGGGATGTTCACGTTCAGGGTTTCCGGTCTACCACTCGATACCGCGCTGGCCCTTGCGGCCGGCGTCCATGGGGTGCTTGACCTTGGTCATCTCGGTGACCAGGTCGGCGAAGCCGGTGAGCGCCTCGGGCGCGTACCGGCCGGTGACGACGACGTGCTGGCTGCCCGGGCGGTCCTTCAGGACGGCCACCACCTCCTCCGGGTCCACCCAGCCCCAGTGCATCGGGTAGGTGAACTCGTCCAGCACGTAGAAGCGGTAGGTCTCGGCGGCGAGGTCGCGCTTGACCTGCTCCCAGCCCTCCTTGGCCGCCGCCTCGCTGTCCATCTCCATCTCGGAGGAGCGCTGGATCCAGGACCAGCCGGAGCCCATCTTGTGCCAGTCGACCGTGCCGCCCTCGCCGGAGGCGCCGAGCACGCGCAACGCGTTCTCCTCGCCGACCTTCCACTTGGCGGACTTCACGAACTGGAACACCCCGACCGACCAGCCCTGGTTCCAGGCGCGCAGCGCCATGCCGAAGGCCGCGGTGGACTTGCCCTTGCCGGGGCCGGTGTGGACGGCGGTGATCGGCATCGTACGGCGCTGGCGGGTCGTCAGGCCGTCGTCGGGGACACTCTCGGGAACACCCTTGGGCATGTCGGCTCAGGCCGCCTTTCGCGTAGTGGTGGTGGGGCGGTTGTCGCGGACGAGGGAGGCCACGCCCTCGGCCCGCAGCTCGTCCAGGGTCACGGCGGTGGCGCGGAGCCGTGCGGCCAGCGTGCGGGCCAGGCCGAGCCGGACCGGTCCGGACTCGCAGTCCAGCACCACGCTCGCCACGCCCTGCCCGGCCAGCAGCCCGGCCGCCCGGTGCGACTGCGCGACGGCGTCGCGGGCGCCGGTGGCCCGGCCGTCGGTGACCACGACCAGCAGCGGGCGGCGGTCGGGGTCGCGCAGCCGCTCGACCCGCAGCACCTCGTGGGCGCGGAGCAGCCCGGCGGCCAGGGGGGTCCGGCCGCCGGTGGGCAGGGTCTCCAGCCGGGCCGCGCCGACCTCGACCGAGGAGGTGGGCGGCAGCGCCAGTTCGGCGGACCCGCCCCGGAAGGTGATCATGCCGATCTTGTCCCGGCGCTGGTAGGCGTCCATCAGCAGGGACAGCACCGCGCCCTTGACGGCGGTCATCCGCTGCCGGGCCGCCATCGAGCCGGAGGCGTCGACCACGAACAGCACCAGGTTGGACTCCCGTCCCTGGCGGACCTGTTCGCGGAAGTCGTCCTTGTGCAGCACCAGGGCGCGGGACGCCCGGCCGCGCGCCACCTGGTGCGGTGCGGCGGCCCGCAGGGTGGCGCTCAGGTGCAGCCGGGCCAGCCGGCCCTGCGGGCGGCGGGACCTGATGGTGTGGCCGCCGTCGGTCTCGGCGGGGGAGCGGCGGCCCTGTGCGCCGCGCCCGGTGCCGTCGACGGCGAACAGCCGGGTCCGGTACGGGTCGCCGGCCGCGACGGGCGCCGACTCCCGGGCGGGGGAGGGGTGCTGGGCCGGGACGGGCTGCGGGAGTGCCGGGTCCTCGTCGGGGGAGGTGGCGTCGGCGCCGGCGGGCGGGCCGTCCGGGCCGGTCGGCTCGGGGGCGCCGCCACCGCCGTCGGGGCCGGGTCCGTCGCCCTCGGGGCCGTCCGGGCCGTCCCCGGGGTCCGGGTCGGGGTCCTCGTCCGACTCCCGGGCCTCGGCCCGCCCCTCCGCGAGGGCCTCCTCCTCGTCCTGCCGGGCCTGCTCCTCGCGGGCCTCCTCCTGCTCCTGCCGGGCCTGCTCCTCCAGCGTCCGGTCCAGCAGCTCCTCGTCCAGCCCGGGCGCGTCGAAGGGGTTGCGCCGGCGCCGGTGCGGCAGCGCCAGCTGCGCGGCCTTGCGGACGTCCTCCTCCAGCACCTCGGTGCGCCCGGACCAGGCGGCCAGCGCGACGGCGGTGCGCGCCATCACGATGTCCGCGCGCAGCCCGTCCACCTCGAACGCGGCGCAGACGGCGGTGATCCGGCGGAGTGCCGCGTCGGTCAGCTCCACCTTCGGCAGCAGCTCCCGGGCGGTGGTGATCCGCAGGGCGAGCGCCCGCTCGTCCTCCTCGAACCGGTCGGCGAAGCCCGCCGGGTCGGCGTCGTAGGCGAGGCGGCGGCGCACGACCTCGGCCCGCTCCACCGGCTCCCGGGTGGCGGCGATCTCGACGGTCAGGCCGAACCGGTCGAGCAGCTGCGGCCGCAGCTCGCCCTCCTCCGGGTTCATCGTGCCGACCAGCAGGAACCGGGCCGCGTGCCGCACCGAGACGCCCTCGCGCTCGACGTACGAGCGGCCCATCGCGGCGGCGTCCAGCAGCAGGTCCACCACGTGGTCCTGGAGCAGGTTGACCTCGTCGATGTAGAGCACGCCGCGGTGCGCCTGCGCCAGCAGGCCCGGCTCGTACGCCTTGACGCCCTCGGCGAGCGCCCGCTCCAGGTCCAGCGAGCCGACGATCCGGTCCTCGGAGACGCCGACCGGCAGCTCGACCAGCCGGGCCGGGCGCGAGGACGCCCCGGCGCCGGCGTGCGCGCCGTCCGGGCACTGCGGGTCGGGCGCGGCCGGGTCGCAGGCGAAGCGGCAGCCGTCGACGGTGGCGATGGACGGCAGCAGGCCGGCCAGCGCGCGCACCATGGTCGACTTGGCGGTGCCCTTCTCGCCGCGGACGAGCACCCCGCCGACCGCCGGCGAGACCGCGTTGAGCAGCAGCCCGAGCCGTAGGTCGGCCATGCCGACGATCGCGGTGAACGGGTAGCGGACGTCACTCATGATTCTCGCTCACGATTCTCCCCAAGGGGCCCCGGGCGGCAGGAACGGCAGCGATCCGGCCGCCGGCACCCCGCCTTCGATCAGCTTCCACAGTGCGTCGGTGTCCGCGTGTTCCTCGATCAGCTCCCCCAGTCGGTCCAGCCGGGCCTCGCGCGCCGCCGCGAACGAGGTGTCCGGCGCGGGGACGAACGCCCGGCCGGCCGATGCGGCGACGTCGCGCAGCAGTTCGCGCCGGAAACCGTCGTTCTCCAGCGCGCCGTGCCAGGTCGTCCCCCAGACGGAGCCCACCCGGCAGCCGTCCAGGAAGGGGGTGCCGCCCTCGACGGTGACCACGCCGTGGTGGATCTCGTAGCCCTCGACCCGCTGCCCGTACGCCTCGCCGACCGGCCGGCCCAGCACCTTCTCGACGCCGAACCGGACGTGCGTCGGCAGCAGGCCGAGCCCCTCCACGGCGCCGGCCTTCGACTCGACCTCGTCCACGACGGTCCGCGCCAGCATCTGGTAGCCGCCGCAGACGCCGAGGACGGGACGGCCCTGCGCCGCCCGCGCCTTCAGCGCCGTCTCCAGGCCGCGCTCGCGCAGCCAGGCGAGGTCCGCGACGGTGGCCCGGGTGCCGGGGAGCACGACGAGGTCGGCGTCGGCCAGCTCCTCGGGCCGGGTGGCCCAGCGGACCAGCACCCCGGGCTCCTGGGCCAGCGCGTCCAGGTCGGTGAAGTTCGACAGCCGGGGGAAGCGCACCACGGTCACCCGCAGCACGTCCGCGCCGAGCGGCCCGCGGCCGGCCGTGCGGTCGACCACGGTGGACAGGTCGAGCGAGTCCTCGGCGTCCAGCCAGAGGTCGGGCAGCATCGGCAGGGTGCCCAGCACCGGGCGGCCGGTCAGCTCGCGGAGCATCTCCAGCCCGGGGGCGAGCAGCCGCGCGTCGCCGCGGAACTTGTTGACGAACCAGCCGGCCACGTGCCGCTGGTCCTCGGCCGAGAGCAGCGCCAGCGTCCCGTACATCGCCGCGAACACCCCGCCCCGGTCGATGTCCCCGACCACGACGACCGGCAGCCCGGCGGCGGTGGCCAGGCCCATGTTGGCGATGTCCCGGTCCCGCAGGTTGATCTCGGCGGGCGAGCCGGCGCCCTCGCAGATCACCACGTCGTACCGGCGGCGCAGGTCCGCGAGGCACTCCAGGGCCCGCTCCAGCAGCACCGGCTTGCGGTCGCGGTAGTCCAGCGCGCCGACCTCGGCGACCGCCCGGCCGAGCAGCACGACCTGGCTGCGGCCGTTCGCGCCGGGCTTGAGCAGCACCGGGTTCATGGCCGCCTCGGGCTCCACCCGGGCGGCCTGCGCCTGCATCGCCTGCGCGCGGCCGATCTCGGCGCCGTCCGCGGTGACGAAGGAGTTCAGCGACATGTTCTGCGCCTTGAACGGCGCGACGCGGACGCCCTGACGGGCCAGCCAGCGGCAGATGCCGGCGGTGACCACGCTCTTCCCGGCGTCCGAGGTCGTCCCGGCGACCAGCAGTGCGTTGCTCATGCCCCACCCCTTCTCCTGCTCAGGGCCGCCCGGAGCAGCAGATGCCCGGCGACCGTCGTACCCAGCGCCAGCGCGCCCACCCGTCGGGAGAGCACGCAGGCCCGCTCGATGTCGTCCACCCCGACCGGCCGGAGCCCCTCGCCGAGCACCGGCCGGTGCTCGACGCGGTCGCCGTACCGGAGCGTCCCGCCCAGGCGGACGCCGACCGCACCGGCGAAGGCCGATTCGGCCTGGCCCGCGTTCGGGCTGGGGTGTGCGGAGCCGTCCCGCCGCCAGACCCGCCAGGCGGTGCGCGGTTCGGGCGCGGCGGCGACGGTCAGCAGCGCGGTCAGCCGGGCGCCCGGCCAGCCGGCCACGTCGTCCAGCCGCGCGGAGGCCCAGCCGAACCGGGCGTACCGGGGCGAGCGGTGGCCGACCATCGCGTCCAGGGTGTTGACGGCGCGGAACGCCAGCAGGCCCGGTGTGCCCGCGAGCCCGCCCCAGACCAGCGCGTTGACCACGGCGTCGGCGGTGTTCTCGGCGACCGACTCGACCACCGCGCGGGCCAGCTGGGCCTCGTCCAGGGTGCTCGGGTCGCGGCCGCACAGGTGCGGCAGCCGCTCCCGGGCCGCCGTCAGGTCGCCCGCGGCGAGCGAGCGGCCGATGGTCCGGGCCTCCCGGGTCAGCGAGGTGCCGCCGAGCACGGTCCAGGTCGCGGCGGCGGCCAGGGCGGCCCGCCCGAGCGGCCGGCGGCCGAGCAGCCGGTCGGCGGCCACGGCGCCGGCCGCGACGGTGCCCACGCAGAGCGCGGTGTAGGCGGTGCCGGTGGCGCGGTCGTCGCGCCAGATCCGCCGTTCCAGCCGGTTCGCGGCGGTGCCGAAGACGGCGACCGGGTGGCCGCGGCGAGGATCGCCGAGCCGGGTGTCGGCGAGGTATCCGGCGACTGCGCCCGCGGCGAACGCGGCGGCGCGGGTCAGCGGACGCACGGCGGGGTGCGGTGGCGGGTCGTCGCGGCCGGGGCAGGCTGCATCGCGTGGGTGTCCTCACTCAGGGTCCGCGCCCTGGATCGACGTACCGGGGGCGAGAGTCTCCTGGCTTCCGGGTCGGACGCACGCCCGGGCCTTCCAGCGGCTTCTGACGGCTCGCCGTGGCATTGTCCGGACGTGCTCCCCGGTGACAGTGGCGGGACCGCGCCGGACTCGCACCGGCTTCCTCTGCTTGCCTCCGTATGGCTGAAGGATCCCATCACGCCCCCGAACCGGGAGTCAACCGAGGTCACGGAGCGTTCGGTCACACCGCCGGTCCTCGCGCGGCCCCCGCGCCGGCCCCGCGCGGGCCCGCCCCGGAGGCTCTCGCCCCGGTGTGACGTTGCTCCCGATCTGACACGGACGGCCGTGTCCTACTGGCCACCGGCCGCCGCCGCTAGTGGACTGGGGCCAGAACACCCTCCGGCACCGGGACTTAACTGCGGGGAGCGAGTATGCGTTGGGGAATCGCGGCCACCGTGGCCGCCGCCGCCGTCGGTACGGGGGCGGCCGTGCTGGTGATCGGCCGGCGGGCGTCCGAGCGGATGGTCCACCCGGCCGTCGCGGCCCGGGCGAGGTCCGGCCCGGTGCAGGTCCTGACCCTCGGCGCGGGGCGGGTCGGCTTCACCCGCGGCCCGGAGAGCGAACGCCCCGGCCGCTGGGCCGTGGAGTGGGGAGAGGACGGGCACGCGGTCGTCGGCGAGGTCCTGCACAGCGACGGGAAGGGCGTCACCCGCCGCCTGCTCCGGGCGGACCGGGGCACCCTCACGCCCGGTACCGAGGTCCGCTTCACCCCCCGGGTCCATCTCGGGGACCCGACGACCGCGCTCGGGATCCCGTTCACCGAGACCGCCGTCGAGGGCGAGCTGGGTGCGCTGCCCGCCTGGCGGCTGGACGGCGCGCGGGGCACCTGGGTGATCCTGGTGCACGGCCCCGGCGCCGACCGCTCCCAGGCTCTCCCGGTGCTCCCGCTGCTCCGGCGGCTGGCCCTGCCGGTGCTCGCCGTCAGCTACCGGGGCGACGCGGGTGCGCCGGCCTCCCCGGACGGCCTCGGCCACTTCGGCGAGACCGAGTGGCGCGACGTCGAGGCGGCGATCCGGCGCGCGCTGGACAGCGGCGCCGGCAAGGTCGTCCTCTACGGCTGGTCGCTCGGCGCCACCACGGCCCTGCAGGCCGCCGCCCGCTCCGGCTGGGCAGGCTCGATCAGCAGCCTGATCCTGGACTCGCCGGTGCTGGACTGGCCGGCCGGCGCGCGGCGCGGTGCGGCCCGGGCCGGCTACCGGGGCGTGGCCGCCGAACTGGGCGCGCTCGCCGCCGAGGGACGCACCGGCCTGGATCTGGCCGACTTCGCGCGCCTCGCCGACGGCACCGACCTGCGGGTCCCCACCCTGGTGCTGCACGGCCCGGACGACCCGGTGGCCCCGTTCCGCGCGGCCGAGCGCCTCGCCGGGAGGCGCCCGGACGTGGTCAACCTCCAGGCCTTTCCCGGCGGTGACCACGCCGCACTCTGGAACACCGACCCGGAGCGCTACGAGGAGACCCTCCGCCGTTGGCTCACGCCCTTCCTCTGAGCGCGCCCGGCCCGGTCCACCCGGCCGCGGCGGCTCCCCGGTCGCCGCGGCCGCTTCCCCTCTCCCTTTCCTCCCCGCTTTCCCTTCCCTCCCTCCCCGGTCACGAGTGGCATGGACCCGCCACTAAGATCAAGCCAGTCGGTTTGGCCTCTGTTGCCCGATCTTGTGGAGGCCCCGCGCCCGCCGCCCGGCCCGCGCGTGCAACCGGATGTGACAGATGGCCGGTACAAGGGGAAGACTGCTCGACGTGACGTCTCGGAACCCGCGCGACCGTGATGCCCCGCTCCCGCCGACGATCGGTACCGGTGCGACGGTGACCCGTCTCCCCGGAACTGCCCACCGCCCCGCCGGCGCCAGGCCGGGGACCTCCGGCGTACCCCGCCGACGAGGCCCGGCCCCCGCACCCGGCCGCGGCCGGGTCCCCGTGCCGGAGGGCTTCCCCGCACCCGCCGAACTCGCCCCGCTGGCCCGCCGCATGCTGGTCGACGCCGTCCGGATCGCCCGTTGGGCCGGCGACCTCGACGAGGTCGACAAGCGCGGCGAGCTGCTCCCCGACGACGCCCGGGCCGCCGGCCGCGCCCTCGCCATGACGGTGGGCGCCGCGGCCAAGGCCTGGGGCCAGGCGCTGCTGGTCGGCCTGGTCGAGGCCAGGGACGGCGGCGCCGTCCCCGGCTGGCGCCTGCACGCCTGGGAGCACGACGACGAGGCGGTGGTCCGCGGCTGGTCGGCACTGTTCGACGCCTGGACCCTGCTCGCCCCGGTCCCGCCCGCCGCCCTGCGCGGCGTCTTCGCGGTGCTCGCCGGGCAGGCCGTCGACCAGGCCCCGCAACTGCTCTCCTTCCTGCACCTGGTGGACGGCCCGGTCGCCGACATGGAGCTGCTGGAGCTGCTCCGGCGCGGTCTGGACGAGCGCCGGGTCGGCGGTGGCGAGAGCACCTTCGGCCTCTCGCCCGTCCCGCACGCGGCCTCGGCGATCTCCGCGGTCCGCGGCACCTGCCGCGAGCCGCAGATCGACACCCCGGCCTCGCCCGCCGACGTGGCGGCCGTCCTCGACTGGATGCTGGACGGCCTCGCCGCCGTCGGCGCACTGGTCCGCCGGGACAACGCCGCCGACCTGTCGCCGCTCGGACACTGGGCGGTGCGGGCCAAGCTGGAGGAGATCTGCACCGTCGCGCAGACCGCCGCCGGCCACATCGAGCAGAGCGCGCCGGAACTGCTGAGCGCCTGCGCCGACTACTCGCCGGGCCCGGCCCGCGCCGAGTACCGCGCCTGGCTGGCGGCCCGCCCGGCCGACCGGGCGGTGGCCGAGCTGCTGGAGGCGGCGCAGGGCGAGGACGCGCTGGTCCGCGGCCTGGCCTTCGAGGCGCTCCGGGTCGCCGGCTCCACCGCCGAGCAGGCCGTCCGGGCCGCCGTCGACGAGCCGGTGCTGCGCCCGTACGCGCTCCTCTGGCTCGCCGAGCGCTCGGACGAGGGGGTCTCGCCGGCCGACGTGCTGGGGGCGGAGGACGCCGCCTGGCTCTGGGTGGACACCGCCGCCGCCGTGCTGGACCACGGGGAGACGGAGCTGCTGGTCGGCCACGTCGAGGGCGCTTCGGCCGGTGACCCGGTGCGACTGTTCGCCCGGGCCCGGCAGTCCGGACACCCGCGGGCGGCCTCGGTGCTGACCGCCGTCTCCGGCGTCCACCCGGACCCGGCGGTGGCCCGCGCGGCGCGCCGTTCGGCCTTCAGCGTCCACCGCGGCGGCGCCTGAGCGGTCCGCCCGGGATCCCCCGGCGCGGCGCACGACATGACGAAGGGCCCGGATCCCTGGGGGATCCGGGCCCTTCGTCATGCGTCTCGTCGGTCGTCAGCCGATCCGGGACTCCGCGCGGCGTGCCCGCACGTCCCCGACCTTCTGGCCCACCTTGCGGCGGATGACCAGCAGCGGGGCCATCGCGGCCAGCGCGATCTGGCCGAACGCGCCGATGTGCAGCAGGTAGTCGCCGCCCTTCAGGCCGGTCGCCCAAGCCGCCAGGCAGCCGATGGAGAGCACGATCCAGCAGAGCGTCGCGGTGGCCAGCAGCCCCTGCGGCTTCGGGTACTCGATCCGGCTGACCATCAGGTACGCCACGCCGAAGATGGCGAGCAGACCGGGCAGGAACGGCGGGTCGAGCAGCACGATGGCGATCACCGTCATCGCACCCATCGGGCAGGGCATGCCCTGGAACACCCCGGGTCGCATCTTCACGGCGGAGAAGCGGGCGAGCCGCAGCACCACCGCGAGCAGCACGGTCAGCGCGATCAGCGCCGAGAGCCGGCTGTTGGAGCCCGGCGAGACCATGCCCCAGACGGCGACGAAGTAGGCCGGCGCGATGCCGAAGCTGATCAGGTCGGCCAGGTTGTCGAGTTCCGCCCCGAGGGCGGAGGAGCGCAGCTTGCGCGCCACCAGCCCGTCGAAGAGGTCGCACATCGAGCCGATCAGCAGCAGCGTCACCGCGGTGGCGGCACTGTGCTTGTCCGGCGCGGCGCCCGGGTTGGTGATGTGCGGGACGAGCACCCCGGTGGTGATCGAGTAGATCGCCAGGAAGCCGCAGACGGCGTTCCCCAGGGTCAGGAAGTCGGCGGTGGAGAGGTGCTGCGGCGAACGCGGAGCACGCAGCTCGCGGTCGCGTGCCCAGCGGCGGCGGCGCAGCGCCGTCTCCTCGTCGTCCAGGCCGACGATCGTTTCAGGATCAGTCACGGTCAAGGCGCGTCACCCCGGCTGTGGTCTTCTGGCCGACCTCGACGCCGACCTCGACGCCGGCCGGCAGGTAGGTGTCGACCCGGGAGCCGAAGCGGATCAGACCGATCCGCTCGCCCTGCTCGACCTTGGTACCGGCGTCGACGTACGGCACGATGCGACGGGCCACGGCCCCCGCGATCTGCACCATCTCGATGTCGCCGAGCTCGGTGTCGAAGTGCCAGACGACCCGCTCGTTCTGGTCGCTGTCCTTGTTGAAGGCGGGGACGAAGCCGCCGGGCACGTGCTCCACGGAGGTCACCGTGCCGGGCAGCGGTGCGCGGTTGACGTGGACGTTGAGCGGGCTCATGAAGATCGCGACGCGGGTGCGGCCGTCCGGCCACGCGTCGATGCTCTGAACCACGCCGTCGGCGGGGGAGATCACTCTGCCCGTGCCGATCTCACGCTCGGGGTCGCGGAAGAACCACAGCATGCCGGCGCCGAGCGCGCAGGCGGGCACCGCCGCCAGGGCCCACGTGCCGTTGCGCCGGGTGAGGGCGGTGGTCACGGCGGCCGTGGCGAGGGTGGGGACGAACCAGGGGGTGGCTCCGCGCGCGATGGTCACGCGGGGTCGCCGACCGGCCGCCGGAGCTGCGAGGGCATCGCGGTCCGTGACGGAGGTGTGAGGGGACGGGCTGATGGGCATCGAAAACCTTTGTCGCGGGGGATCATGGCCGCTGGACGGGGGCCACCGCGGGATCGGGTAATAGAGGGACGTCTGCTGTCCCGGTGGATGCTATCGGGAGCACACGGTGGGTGGGCAACCCGCCTGCTCGTTCATGTGTCCTGCTGGAGGCGCCGGTGCGCCTCTGTGTATACGACCGTAGCTCGCCCCCGTCCGGTTCCCAAGGGACCGGGCAGAGCTGGTGACACTTGTCTCAGCAGAGTGTCCGGCAGGGCATGCCGGAGCGGCCCCGGGGCGCGTGACGGCAGTCGTACGCCCCGGGGCCGCTCCGAGGGCCGTGCCGGGCCCGGGCGGACCAGGCGCGGGACCGGTGCACGGCCCGGTGCCGGGACGGGCCCGCACGCCCGTCGACCGGCCGTCCTCGGACCGTCCGCCCGGCGTGCCGCAGGTCACGCGGCACGGGTCGGGTACGACGGAACGGGTCGGGTTCACTCCGCGATGCGGTACTCCTCCAGCAGCCGGCGCCCGACGATCATCTTCTGGATCTCCGCAGTACCTTCACCGATCAGCAGCATCGGGGCCTCCCGGTAGAGCCGCTCGATCTCGTACTCCTTGGAGAAGCCGTAGCCGCCGTGGATGCGGAAGGAGTCCTCGACGACCTCCTTGCAGTACTCGGAGGCGAGGTACTTGGCCATGCCGGCCTCCAGGTCGTTCCGCTCGCCGCCGTCCTTCTTGCGGGCGGCCATCACCATCATCTGGTGCGCGGCCTCGACCTTGGTGGCCATCTCGGCGAGCTTGAACTGGATCGCCTGGTGCTCGGCGATCTTCTTGCCGAAGGTGCTCCGCTGCTGGGCGTAGGCGATGCCCAGCTCGAAGGCGCGCCGCGCGACGCCGCAGCCGCGCGCGGCCACGTTGACCCGGCCGACCTCGACGCCGTCCATCATCTGGTAGAAGCCCTTGCCCGGGACGCCGCCGAGGACCCGGTCGGCCGGGATCCGGACGTCCTGGAGGACCAGCTCGGTGGTGTCGACGCCCTTGTAGCCCATCTTCTCGATCTTCCCGGGCACCGTGAGGCCGGGGACGGTCGGGTTCGGGCCGAATCCCGCCGTCTTCTCGATCAGGAAGGTGGTCATGTTCCGGTACGGGGTGGAGCCGCCCTCGTCGGTCTTGCAGAGCACCGCGACCAGGGTGGACGTGCCGCCGTTGGTCAGCCACATCTTCTGGCCGTTGAGGACGTAGAAGTCGCCGTCCCGGACGCCCTTGGTGGAGATCGCGGCGACGTCGGAGCCGAGGCCCGGCTCGGACATCGAGAAGGCGCCGCGGATCTCGCCGGCCGCCATCTTCGGCAGGAAGTAGTCCTTCTGCTCCTGGGTGCCGTGCGCGTTGATCATGTGCGCCACGATGAAGTGCGTGTTGACGATGCCGGACACCGACATCCAGCCGCGGGCGATCTCCTCGACCACCAGGGCGTAGGTGAGCAGCGACTCCCCGAGGCCGCCGTACTCCTCGGGGATGGTCAGGCCGAAGAGCCCGAGCTGCTTCATGCCCTCGACGATCGCGGTCGGGTACTCGTCCTTGTGCTCCAGCTCGGTCGCGACCGGGATGATCTCCTTGTCGACGAACTCGCGCACGGTGGCGAGGATGTCCCGCTGGATCTCGGTGAGGCCGTCGGTCTGTGCGAGGCGTCCCATCGTGCGGCTCCTGTCATGCCTGAAGAAGAAGAGGGTGGGGGTACGGGGGCTCCGCGGGCGTGACTTCCGCGGAGCCCCCGTGTACCGGGTGGGGCCACGGCCGATGACGGCGGCCGGCCCGTCCGGGGTCCTTGGGCGGGCCGTGCTCAGGCCGACGGGGTGGGGCGGCCGGGCTGCTCCCCGCCGCGCGCGGTGGTGTAGGTCGCGGTCGGGACCATCACCTTGCGGCGGAAGAGGCAGACGACCGTGCCGTCCTGCTTGTAGCCCTTGGTCTCGACGTACACGATGCCGCGGTCGTCCTTGGACTTGGACGGCCACTTGTCGAGCACGGTGGTCTCGCCGTAGATCGTGTCGCCGTGGAAGGTCGGCGCGACGTGCCGCAGCGACTCGATCTCCAGGTTGGCGATCGCCTTGCCGGAGACGTCCGGGACGGACATGCCGAGCAGCAGCGAGTAGACGTAGTTGCCCACCACGACGTTCCGGCCGAAGTCGGTGGTGTGCTCGGCGTAGTGGGCGTCCAGGTGGAGCGGGTGGTGGTTCATGGTGAGGAGGCAGAAGAGGTGGTCGTCGTACTCGGTGACCGTCTTGCCGGGCCAGTGCTTGTAGACCGCGCCGACCTCGAACTCCTCGTAGGTGCGTCCGAACTGCATGATCGATGGTTCCTTACCGGTCTCAGGCCTGCGGGGGCTCGAACTTGGAGGTGCGGCGGAAGCCCGCGGCCCGGCCCTTGCCGGCGATGACCAGCGCCATCTTGCGGCTGGCCTCGTCGATCATCTCGTCGCCGAGCATCGCCGAACCCTTGGCGCCGCCCGCCTCGGAGGTGCACCAGTCGTAGGCGTCGAGGATCAGCTCGGCGTGGTCGTAGTCCTCCTGGGAGGGCGAGAAGAGCTCGTTGGCGGCGGCGACCTGGTCCGGGTGGAGCACCCACTTGCCGTCGAAGCCGAGGGCGGCGGCGCGGCCGGCCACCTCGCGGTAGCCCTCCTGGTTGCGGATCTGGAGGTACGGGCCGTCGATCGCCTGGAGGTCGTTGGCGCGTGCGGCCATCAGGATGCGCATCAGGATGTAGTGGTAGGCGTCGGCCGGGTAGCCGGGCGGCTGCTCGCCGACCACCAGGGACTTCATGTTGATCGAGGCCATGAAGTCGGCCGGGCCGAAGATGATGGTCTCCAGCCGGGGCGAGGACTCGGCGATCGCGTCGACGTTGATCAGGCCCTTGGCGTTCTCGATCTGCGCCTCGATGCCGATCCTGCCGACCTCGAAGCCCATGGTCTTCTCGATCTGGGTGAGCAGCAGGTCGAGCGCCCTGACCTGCTCGGCGTCCTGGACCTTCGGCAGCATGATGCAGTCGAGGTTGGGGCCGGCGCCCTCGACCACGGTGATCACGTCGCGGTAGGTCCAGTGGGTGGTCCAGTCGTTGACCCGGACGACCTTGGTCTTCGTGCCCCAGTCGCCGTTGTTCAGGGCGTCGACGATGGTGTGCCGGGCGCTCTCCTTGACCAGCGGGGCGCAGGCGTCCTCCAGGTCGAGGAAGACCTGGTCGGCGTCGAGGCCCTGGGCCTTCTCCAGGAACCGCGGGTTGGAGCCGGGCACGGCCAGGCAGGAGCGGCGGGGGCGCAGACGGTGGGGGGCGGCGGGAGTGCTCATGAGGGGTGGTCGGTTCCTTCCGGGGTCAGCTGCTGGACGCGGCGGTGCAGGACGTCCAGGGCTGGAGCCTGTTGGCCAGCCGGATCTCGTCCACGATCCGGCCGATGATGGTCGTGATGCCGAAGTCCTTCGGGGTGAACACGGCGGCGATGCCGGCGGCCTTGAGGGCCTCGCCGTCCGCTGCCGGGATGATGCCACCCACGATCACCGGGACATCCTCCACCCCGGCCCGGCGGAGCCGGTGCAGGACGTCGGGCACCAGCTCGGAATGGGCACCGGAGAGGATCGACAGGCCCACGCAGTGCACGTCCTCGGCGACGGCCGCCGAGACGATCTGCTCCGGGGTGAGCCGGATGCCCTGGTAGACCACCTCGAACCCGGCGTCGCGGGCCCGGACGGCGATCTGCTCGGCGCCGTTGGAGTGCCCGTCCAGGCCGGGCTTGCCGACCAGCAGGCGCAGCTTTCCGGCGCCCAGCTCGGCGGCGGTCGCGGCGACCGCCTCCCGGACCGCGGCCAGTTCGCCGCCGGGTTCGGCGGTCACCGCGACCGGCGCGCCGCCGACGCCGGTGGGGGCGCGGTACTCGCCGAAGACCTCGCGCAGGGCGAACGCCCACTCGCCGGTGGTGACCCCGGCGCGGGCACAGACCAGGGTGGCCGGCATCAGGTTGTCGCCGGTGGCGGCGACGGTCTTGAGGTCCTCCAGGGCCCGCAGTGCCGCGGGCTCGTCGCGCTGCCCGCGCCAGGCCTCCAGGGCGTTGAGCACGGACTGCTCGGAGGCCGGGTCGACGACCATGATCGCGGTGTCGAGGTCGGCCGTGAGCGGGCTCTCCTCGGTCGTGTCGAAGCAGTTCACCCCGATGATCCGGTCCTCGCCGGACTCGATCCGGGCCCGGCGGGCGGCGTGCGAGGCGACCAGGTTGGACTTGAGGTAGCCGGACTCGACGGCCGGGATGACCCCGCCCATCTCCAGCACCTTGGCGATCTCGGCCTCGGCGCCGGCCAGCAGGTCGGCGGTCTTGGCCTCGATCACCTCGGAGCCGTTGAAGATGTCCCCGTACTCCAGCAGGTCGGACTCGTAGGCGAGCACCTGCTGGATCCGCAGCGACCACTGCTGGTCCCAGGGGCGGGGCAGGCCGAGCGCCTCGTTCCAGGCGGGCAGCTGGACGGCGCGGGCGCGGGCGTCCTTGGAGAGCGTGACGGCGAGCATCTCCAGCACGATCCGCTGGACGTTGTTCTCCGGCTGGGCCTCGGTCAGGCCGAGCGAGTTGACCTGGACGCCGTAGCGGAACCGACGCTGCTTGGCGTCCTCGATGCCGTACCGCTCCCGGGTGACCTTCTCCCAGAGCCGGCCGAAGGCGCGCATCTTGCACATCTCCTCGACGAACCGCACGCCGGCGTTCACGAAGAAGGAGATCCGGGCGACCACCTCGCCCATCCGCTCGGCCGGCACCTGGCCGGAGTCGCGGACGGCGTCCAGCACCTCGATCGCCGTGCACATCGCGTAGGCGATCTCCTGGACGGGGGTGGCCCCGGCCTCCTGGAGGTGGTAGCTGCAGATGTTGATCGGGTTCCACTTCGGGATGTTCCCGACGGTGTAGGCGATCATGTCGGTGATCAGGCGCACCGACGGCCCGGGCGGGAAGACGTGCGTCCCGCGCGACAGGTACTCCTTGACGATGTCGTTCTGGGTGGTGCCGGTGAGCTTGGCGATGTCGGCGCCCTGCTCCTCGGCGACCACCTGGTAGAGCGCCAACAGCCACATCGCGGTGGCGTTGATCGTCATCGAGGTGTTGGTCTGTTCGAGCGGGATCCCGTCGAACAGGGCCCGCATGTCGCCGACGTGACCCACCGGCACGCCGACCCGGCCGACCTCGCCGCGGGCGAGGATGTGGTCGGAGTCGTAGCCGGTCTGGGTCGGCAGGTCGAAGGCGACGGAGAGGCCGGTCTGCCCCTTGGCGAGGTTCTTCCGGTAGAGCGCGTTGGAGTCGCTCGCGGTCGAGTGGCCGGCGTACGTGCGCATCAGCCACGGCCGGTCGCGCGGCACGCGCCCGCCCGCCGCCGCCGTCGGCGCGCCCTCCGGCCCGCCCGCTGGCCCGCCCGCCCGGGCAGTCATCAGACGTTCCTGAAGCGGTTGATGGCCGGCAGGTGCTTCTCGCGCAGTTCGGCGTCGCGCACGCCCAGGCCCTCCTGCGGGGCCAGGCAGAGCACGCCGACCTTGCCCTGGTGCTTGTTCTGGTGGACGTCCAGCGCGGCCTGGCCGGTCTGGTCGAGCGAGTACACCTTGGAGACCGTCGGGTGGATCTTGCCCTTGGCCACCAGGCGGTTGGCCTCCCAGGCCTCCCGGTAGTTGGCGAAGTGCGAGCCGACGATCCGCTTGAGCGACATCCACAGGTAGCGGTTGTCGTACTGGTGCATGAAGCCGGAGGTGGAGGCGCAGGTGACGATGGTGCCGCCCTTGCGGGTGACGTACACCGAGGCGCCGAAGGTCTCGCGGCCCGGGTGCTCGAAGACGATGTCGACGTCCTCGCCGCCGGTCAGCTCGCGGATCCGCCCGCCCAGGCGCTTCCACTCGCGCGGGTCCTGGGTCTGCTCGTCCTTCCAGAACCGGTAGCCCTCGGCGGAGCGGTCGATGATCGCCTCGGCGCCCATCGCCCGGCAGATCTCGGCCTTCTGGTCGCTGGAGACCACGCAGATCGGGGTGGCGCCGCCGGCCAGGGCGTACTGGGTGGCGTACGAGCCGAGGCCGCCGCTGGCGCCCCAGATCAGCACGTTGTCGCCCTGCTTCATGCCCGCGCCGTTCCGCGAGACCAGCTGGCGGTAGGCGGTGGAGTTGACCAGGCCGGGGGAGGCGGCCTCCTCCCAGGTCAGGTGGGCCGGCTTGGGCATCAGCTGGTTGGTCTTCACCAGCGCCAGCTGGGCCAGGCCGCCGAAGTTGGTCTCGAAGCCCCAGATCCGCTGCTCCGGGTCCATCATCGTGTCGTTGTGGCCGTCGGAGGACTCCAGCTCGACCGAGAGGCAGTGCGCGACGACCTCGTCGCCGGGCTTCCAGGCGTTGACCCCGGCACCGGTGCGCAGCACCACCCCGGCGAGGT
This sequence comes from Kitasatospora sp. NPDC127035, assembly GCF_042726075.1. Taxonomy (NCBI): domain Bacteria; kingdom Bacillati; phylum Actinomycetota; class Actinomycetes; order Kitasatosporales; family Streptomycetaceae; genus Kitasatospora; species Kitasatospora sp. NPDC127035. The sequence goes on from NZ_JBHXDN010000032.1 coordinate 35,905, forward strand.
CCGAACCGAGCACGTGGTACGGCAGGTCGTGGCGCTTGGTGAGCGGCGAGAGCCGGCCGTAGCGCTCCAGGAAGCCGAAGGTGGAGACCGGCTCGAAGATCGAGCTCCACACCGTGTTGTAGTTCACGGCGCTCGCCATGACGGCGACCAGGGCCTCGCCCGGGCCCAGCTCGGGCAGCGCGACGTCGTCGAGGTGGAGTGACGTGCGAGGGTCCTTGTCGCGGCTGTCGAGGCCCGCGAACATCTGCTCCTCGTCCTTGTGGAGCGTCACCGCTCGGTAGGACTCCGGCAGCGCCAGGGCGGCGAAGTCCGCCGGGGTGCTGTCGGGGCTGAGGATCGCGTCGAGGATTTCCTTCATGGCTGCCTCCGAAGGCGTACCTGTGTGAGGGCACAGGGCGTCTGGGGGAGCCGGGCGCGGACACCGGCTTCGCTGGGTTGGGTGGTGGGTGGAACGTGGCTGGCGGGCCGGCCTGCGGGCCTGGCCTTCAGGGCGTCGTTCCCGGGGTGTGGGAACGCCGGTACGACGGCGCGCCGAGGTGGGGAGCCGCGGCGCCGCGACTGGTTGGTAACAAGGTAGTGGCACCCTGTGCCACGCGTAAAGACACCGGGTGTCACGAATTTCCGGCGCGCCGCACCGGCGTTCACGTGTCACTCGGCGGGCATGGGGGAGGGCCCGTACCGACATGTCGGTACGGGCCCTCAATTACCTCGTTGACCTGCGAAAACTATCGGCCTCAGGCCCGCCGGGCGCCTTCCAGGGCGGCTCTGATCGAGTCCACCACCACCTCCAGCGGGGCGTCGGTGCGGGCCACTGTGATGAGGACCTCACCGCCGGGGCTGGCACTCAGTGCGCTGGCGACGGCCGCCTCCGACCCCACCCCGCTGGCACCGGGTGCCACCAGGGCCCCGCGCCGGCGCGCGCCCGGCGCGTTGGATGCCCAGAAGGTCCGCCGGGTCACCTCGAACGAGTGGTCCAGCTGCGCCTCCACGTCGCCCCGGCCGCCGGCCCTCAGCCAGCGCCGCAACACGTGGTTGTGGGCCGCGACGACGGCCGCCGCCGACACCTCGGCCAGCATCGAGTCGTCCTCGCCGCCGCGCTGCCAGCCCGCCGGGATCTCCTCGCCGGGGTCGAACCGACCCAGCAGGTACCGGGTGAACAGCCGCTCGTACCGCGCCACCACCGCGATCTCCCGCTCGCGCAGCGCGGGCACCTGACGGATCAACTGGTACCGGGCCACCGAGACCGCGGGGGTGGAGGCGTACATCCGCAGCACCTCCTTGATGCCCCGGCAGACCACGTCCAGCGGGTGCTCCTCGGGCTCGGCGCTGGCCAGCAGGTCGGCCACCCGGACCAGGGTGTCGTCGTGGTCCGGGAAGATCGCCTCCTCCTTGGACCGGAAGTAGCGGAAGAAGGTCCGCCGGGCCACCCCGGCCGCCGCCGCGATCTGGTCGACGGTGGTCTCCTCGTAGCCCTGCGAGGCGAACAGCTCCATGGCGGCGGTGGCCAGGTCCTGGCGCATCTGCTGCCGCTGCGCCGCCGCCCGGCGGCTGCCCGGGCCCCCTTCCTGCCCCACCGGGCCGGCCGCCCGGGCGTCGCGCGGGAGGACGGACTGCTGCGGGGAGACTGCCTGAACCCGATCCATGGCCGGAACGCTACACGTCCCGGGGGCCGGGGCAGGGGGCCTTCCCCGGCGCACGGGGGCGACCGGGCCGGTCACGGCCGGTCTGGGCCAGCGGCCGGAGACGGCCCCCTGCCCCCAGGCGGACCGGTCCGGTCCGGGCGGCGGGTGCCCGGGCTGTCCGGGCTGCCCGTAGGACGGTTGTGCGGTCACCGGCGTGCGTGGTCGCGGAAGCCGCGGCCGGTCTTGCGGCCCAGACAGCCGGCCGCCACCAGGTGCTCCAGCAGCGGAGCCGCCGCCAGGCCCGGCTCGCGGAACTCCTGGTGCAGGACCTGCTCGATGGTCAGCGAGACGTCCAGGCCGACCACGTCCAGCAGCTCGAACGGGCCCATCGGGTAGCCGCAGCCCAGCTTCATCGCGGTGTCGATGTCGTCCACCGTCGCGTAGTGCTCCTGCAGCATCCGCACCGCGTCGTTCAGGTAGGGGAAGAGCAGCGCGTTCACGATGAACCCGGCCCGGTCCCCGCACTCCACCGGGTGCTTGCGCACCTCGGCGCACAGCTCCAGCACGGTCGCGGTGACGTCCGGCGCGGTCAGCACCGTGGACACCACCTCGACCAGCTTCATGGCCGGCGCCGGGTTGAAGAAGTGCATCCCGATCACGTCCTGCGGCCGGGAGGTGGCCGAGGCGCAGCTGATCACCGGCAGCGAGGAGGTGGTGGTGGCGAGCACCGCACCCGGCTTGACGATCTTGTCCAGGGTGGCGAACAGCTCGCGCTTGACCGCCAGGTCCTCGGCCACCGCCTCGACCACCAGGTCCACCTCGGCCAGCTCGCCGTACTGCCCGACCGGCGTGACCAGCGCGAGCGCCGCGTCCCGCTGCTCGGCGCTCAGCCGGCCCCGGGTCACCGAACGCTCCAGCGACCGCGCCAGCTGCGCCTTGGCCTGGTCCGCCTTCTCCTGGCTGCGGGCGGCCAGCAGCACCGGGCGGCCCGCCTTGGCGAACACCTCGGCGATGCCGGTGGCCATCGTCCCCGAACCGCAGACGCCGACCGTGCGGACCGTCCGGCCCGGCACCTTCGGCAGCGCCGGACCGTCGGCCGCGTCGACCGGCCTGGAGGAGCCGGGCGCCGCGTAGGTGTAGAAGCCGCGGCCGCTCTTGCGGCCCAGCAGGCCCGCCGAGACCAGCTGGCCGAGGATCGGCGCGGGGGCGTGCAGCCGGTCCCGGGACTGCTCGTACATGGCCTCCAGGACGGTCCGGGCGGTGTCCACGCCGATCAGGTCGAGCAGCGCCAGCGGGCCCATCGGCAGGCCGCAGCCGAGCCGCATCGCGGCGTCGATGTCCTCCCGGGTGGCGTACTTGGACTCGTACATCGCGGCGGCCTGGTTCAGGTACGCGAAGAGCAGGCCGTTGACCACGAAGCCGGCCCGGTCGCCGGCGGCCACCGGCTCCTTGCCGAGGTCCCGGGCGAACCCGGCGGCGTCCTCGGCCACCTGCGGGGAGGTGAGCACGGTGCGGACCACCTCGACCAGCTTCATGGTGTGCACCGGGTTGAAGAAGTGCAGGCCGAGCACCCGCTCCGGGCGGGCCGTGGCGGCGGCGATCCGGGTCACCGAGAGCGCGGTGGTCCCGGTGGCCAGCACCGTCCCCGGCGGGCAGATCCGGTCCAGCTCGGCGAAGAGCTCCCGCTTCAGCTCCAGTTGCTCGGGCACCTCCTCGACGACCAGGTCGGCGTCGGCGGCGGCCTCCAGCGCGTGGCCCACCGAGATCAGGTCGAGCAGCGCGGTGCGCTCCTCGGGGGTGAGCCGCTCGCGGGTCACCGCGTACGCCGTGGCCTCCTGGATCCGGGCCAGTGCCCGGGCGGCCTGCTCCTCGTCGGCTTCGATGCCGATCACCCGGCGGCCGCTCCTGGCGACGGCGACCGCGACGCCGGCACCCATCGTGCCGAGGCCGACCACGGCGACCGTGGGAAAGGGACGCTCCATCTGTCCTGACTCCTTGTCATGGGAAGCCCGCGCGCGCTCCGGCGGACGCGCCGACGGAGGGGGGTCCGCGCGCGGGGGCTGGGGAGATGACGGTTGCGGCCACCGCGCAGCCGCCGGTCCGCTCCGGCGGTGCTGCGGGTGTGCCGTGGTACTCAGGCGCTCGGCGTGAAGGAAGCGACTCTGAAGCAGAGAAGAGAAAAGGAGGGAAACCCCGGCCTTCGTCCGCGATCCGCGAAAACGGCCGGTGGGTGAACACACCGTTCCGGTGCCGTCCGGTCCGCGCGGTCCCGCGCGCCGGTCGACGCCCCCGCCGGTGCGGCTCCCGAAGCCCGGCGGTGATGCGTGCCGACACTGTAGCCGAGCTACTCGCCGGTAGGAAGGGGGTGGGAGCCGGTATTTCGCCGCCGGGACCGCGTCGCCGGAACGGGTGACGGAGGGGACGGACGTCCGTTCGGACCACCCGATAGGGGAATTACGCGAGGTGGTGCGGCCGGGCAGCATGGGGGCATGAGCACCGGAACCGTGACCGCGGGTCGTGGCGAGCCCGCCGCCGAGCAGGAGCCCGCCGCCGAGGACGCCGGCCGGCCGGCCGGCGTCGCGCTGCCGCCGAGGGCCGACCGGGCGGAGCGCGGGGAGCGCGCCCGGGCCGCGGTCGAGCGGCTGCGGGCCGCCGAGGTCGACGCGGTGGCCGTCACCTGGGTGGACAACGCCGGCATCGCGCGGGTCAAGGCCGTGCCGTTGACCGGCCTGGTGCACGCCGCGCAGTGGGGCGTCGGCACGGCGCCCTGCTTCGACGTCTTCCTGGCCGACGACACCATCGTCTCCAGCCCGCTGACCGGCGGCCCCACCGGTGACCTGCGGCTCTACCCCGACGTCGACCGGCTCGTCCCGCTCGCCGCCCAGCCCGGCTGGGCCTGGGCACCGGGTGACCGGTACACCCAGGGCGGCGCCCCGCACCCCGGCTGTCAGCGGCTCTTCGCCCGCCGGGCGGTCGCGGCGGCGGCCGAGCGCGGCCTGGGCCTGAAGGCCGGGATCGAGATCGAGTGGGTCGTCGCGCTGGCCGGCCCGCCGGAGGAGGAGCCCCGGTACCCGACGGCCGGCGCCGCGTACGGCCTGCAGCGGCTCACCGACCTCTCCGGGTACCTGCGCGAGCTGCTCCGCGCCCTCGCCGAGCAGGGGCTGACCGTGCTCCAGATCCACCCCGAGTACGCGGCCGGCCAGTTCGAGGTCTCGGTCGCCCCCGAGGGCCCGGTCGAGGCCGCCGACACCTCGGTCCTGGTCCGGCAGACCGTCCGCGCCGTCTCGGCCCGGCACGGACTGCGGGTCTCCTTCGCCCCGGTGGTCGAGGCCGGCTCGGTCGGCAACGGCGGCCACCTCCACCTCAGCCTCTGGCGGGACGGCCGCAACCTCGCCCGCGGCGGGTCCGGCCCGCACGGGCTGACCGCCGAGGCCGAGGGCTTCCTCGCCGGGGTGCTCGGCGCGCTGCCCGAGCTGCTGGTGCTCGGCTCCTCCAGCCCGGCCGGCTACCTGCGGCTGGTCCCCTCGCACTGGGCCGGTGCCTACCGGTGCTGGGGCCTGGAGAACCGGGAGGCGGCGCTCCGGCTGGTGACCGGTTCCACCGGCGAGCGCTCCACCGCGGCCAACGCCGAGATCAAGTGCTTCGACGCCACCGCCAACCCCTACCTGGCGCTCGGCGGGGTGCTCGCCGCGGGCCTCGCCGGCCTCGACCGGGGGCTCACGCTGCCGCCGGAGGTCACCGGTGACCCGGCGCAGGCCGAGCCCGGCACGGTCCCCAGGCTCCCCGCCGGACCGGCCGAGGCGCTCGCCGCCTACCGGCGGTCGGCGGTGCTCCGGGAGGCTCTCGGCGAGCCGCTGTACGAGGCGGTGCTGGCGGTCCGTCTGGCCGAGAGCGAGCAGTACGCGGGCGCCACCCCCGAGCAGCTGGTGGCGGCGACCCGCTGGCGGTACTGACGGTGCCCCCGCCGGACGTCCCCGCGCTGGTCGACCACCACTGCCACAGCGTGCTGACGGCCGAGCTCGCCGACGAGGACTTGGCGGGGCTGCTCACCGAGTCCGACCGCCCGCCCGCGCCCGGCACCTCGCCGTTCGACAGCGCGCTCGGCCTCGCCGTCCGCCGCTGGTGTCCGCCCGCGCTCGGGCTGCCCGCGCACGCCCCGGCCGAGGAGTACCTGGCCCGCCGGCGGGAGCTGGGCGCGCCGGAGGCGACACGCCGGCTGCTGGCGGCGGCCGGGCTGGAGACCTGCCTGGTCGACACCGGGCTGACCGCCGCCGCAGGCCGTTCCCTGCTGCCGCTCGACGCGTTCGCCGAGGCGGCCGGCGTCCGGGTCCGTGAGGTGGTCCGGCTGGAGCGGATCGCCGAGGCCGTCGCGGGCCCGGCGGGTGGCTGGGCGCGGGCGGTGCGCGAGGCGCTGGCCGCGGCGGCGTCCGGCGCGGTCGCCGTGAAGTCCGTGCTGGCCTACCGGACCGGCCTGGAGGTGCCCGCCGAACGCCCCGGTTCGGCCGAGGTGGCGGCGGCCGCGGGGGAGTGGCTGCGGGCCGGGGGCGGCCGGCTGACCGACCGGGTGCTGCTGCACCACCTGCTCTGGACGGCGGTGGACGTCTGCGCCGACCTCGGCCTGCCGCTCCAGCTCCACACCGGCTTCGGTGATCCGGACCTCACCCTGCACCGGGCCGACCCGTCGCTGCTGGCGGGCTTCGTCCGGGCCGCCGAGCCGACGGGTGTCCCGCTGGTCCTGCTGCACGGCTACCCGTACCACCGGCAGGCCGCGTGGCTGGCGCACGTCTTCCCGCTCGTCCACACCGACCTCGGGCTGACCGCCTCCTACGTCGGCCCCCGGGTGGCGACGGTGCTCGGGGAGATGCTGGAGCTGGCGCCGTTCGGCAAGCTGCTGTTCTCCACCGACGCCTACGGCCTGCCGGAGCTGTACCTGGTCGGCGCGGCCCAGTTCCGGCACGGCCTGGGCACCCTGCTGGACGGCTGGCGGGCCGACGGCGCCTGCACCGCGGCCGACGCCGAGCGCCTCACCCGCCGGGTGGCCGCCGGCAACGCCCGACGGCTGTACGCGCTCTGAACGGCCGGCGGGGCGTGAGGTCCGTCGCGCCGGTCCCGGACGGGCGGAGCCCGGGGCAGGGGTGACCGCGCCCGCCGCCCGGGGGGTCGACGGACATGGCTGTGCCGAGCCCTCCCGTGGTGTCGATCAGGACCCGATGGATCATGCCAGTCCGCGGCGGCCCGTGACGGTTGTTCGAACAGAATCCTTCGTCACACGGATCCGGTGCGGGCACGAAGGCCGGTTATTCACCGTATGGATTGACGAGGTGTCGCTCGCCCCGGAGCCGCAACCTTCGCAAGTGACCGAACGGTGTCGATTAGATGACTACCCCTTGCGGATTACGACACATGTTCACTAGCGTCCCGATCATTCCAGTGCACCTGCCAACCGCAGTTGCATGACGACTCGGGAGGGCCAACCCCTATGAGTGTTCCTCGGATCAGCCGGACCCGGTTCGCGGCGGTGGGCGTCGTCCTCGCCACCGCCGGCGCCCTCGCGCTGCCGGCCGGCACCGCCTTCGCCGCCGGTGCGGAGTCGACGACCGGTCCGCTGCTCAGCTACGTCGTCAACACCAAGGCCAACCACGGCCAGGTGCAGAAGGTCGAGACCGCGGTCAAGACCCTCGGCGGCTCCGTCGTGTACTCCTACGAGCAGATCGGCGTGGTGATCGCCCGCTCGACCGACACCCAGTTCGCCGCGAAGCTGCGCAAGGCCAAGGGCGTCGAGTCGGTCGGTGCCAGCCGCACCAAGGGCATCACGGCCTCCGAGGACCGGACCGCGGAGGTCGCCGCCGCGCCGACCGCCGCTCCCGCCGCCGGCGAGGAGCCCTACTGGGCCAACCAGTGGGACATGCGTCAGATCGGTGTCGACAAGGCCCACAAGCTGTCCCTGGGCAGCCGCAACGTCACCGTCGGCGTCCTGGACTCCGGCATCGACGGCACCCACGAGGACCTCGCCGCGAACGTCGACGCCTCGAAGTCGGTCTCCTGCATCGACGGCGGCAAGCCGAACACCGCCTGGGACGCCTGGCAGCCCGGCGTGGACGGCGCCCACGGCACCCACGTGGCCGGCACCATCGCCGCCGCCAAGAACGGCAAGGGCATCGAGGGCATCGCCCCGAACGTCAAGCTGGCCGCGGTCAAGGTCGTCGACGACGGCGGCTTCATCTACCCGGAGTACGCCATCTGCGGCTTCGTCTGGGCCGGTGAGCACAAGTTCGAGGTCACGAACAACAGCTACTTCGTCGACCCGTGGATGTTCAACTGCCAGGAGGACGCGGACCAGGCGGCGATCACCACCGCCGTCCGCCGCGCCGTCGAGTTCTCGCAGCGCAAGGGCGTCCTCAACGTCGCCGCGGCGGGCAACGAGAACATCGACCTCGCCCACAAGACCAAGGACGTCGCGAGCCCGGACGACACCACGCCGGCCGAGCGCCCGATCAACCAGAACTGCCTCAACCTGCCGACCGAGCTGGACGGCGTCGTGACGGTCTCCTCGGTGGGCGTCAAGGGCGACAAGTCGTACTACTCCAGCTACGGCAAGAACAAGGTCACCGTCGCCGCCCCCGGTGGCGACCGGATCTACCAGATCCCGGACACCCCGGACAAGAACGGCCGCGTGCTGTCCACCATCCCGGGTGGCGGCTACGGCTACATGCAGGGCACCTCGATGGCCTCGCCGCACGCCGCCGGTGTGCTCGCCCTGCTGGCGAGCACCTTCCCGTGGGCCAGCCCGGAGGAGCTCACCGAGCTGATCACCAACCAGGCCGAGTCGCACGCCTGCCCGTCGGGCCCGTACAACCCGGGCGGCACCGGCGTCTGGGCCGCCACCTGTGAGGGCGGCGTGGACGACAACGGCTTCTACGGCGCCGGCATCATCAACGCCGAGAAGGCGGTCCAGTGGTGGCGCTGAGCAGCTGACCCGCTGATCGGCCGCTGAACCCCCGACGGGGGCGGGACACCAGTCCCGCCCCCGTTCCGCGTGTCCGCCCCCGTTCCGCCCCCGGGCGGCGTGCCGAGCCGTCCGGCCCGGCGCGCCAACGGGCCGCTCACTCGACGTGCTGCTCCCAGGCGGTCTCCACCGAGGGCTTGCCGTGCAGGTCCGGGACGTCCTGGAGCCAGGCGGGCCGGCCGGCCCTGGTCCGGGCGGCCCGCCGCTGCTCGGTCTCGCGCAGCTGGTCGGGCGTGGCGAACCCCTCCGGCAGCCACTGCGCGGAGCGCGCGGCCCGGGCGGCCAGGTGCGCGACGTAGGCGCCGCGCAGCTCCGCCACCGAGTCGAAGCCGGGCTCGCCGGCCAGCCACTCGTCCGGGACGAGCGCCAGCACCTCCGCCAGCAGTCCGGCGGTGACCAGCGGCCCGAGCTCCTCGTCGGCGAGCCGGACGTCCGGCCGGTACCCGCCGAGGGCGTGCGCGCTCAGGTCGTACCGCTTGCCGACGGCGGACGCGGCGGCGGACCAGCGGTGGTGGAAGATCAGCGCGGCGCCGTTGTCGATCAACCAGAGGGCGCCGTGCCAGACCATCAGGTTGGGGTTGTGCACGGTCCGGTCGACGTTGCCGGTCAGCGCGTCCAGCCAGACGACCCGCCCGGCCAGGACCGGGTCGACGTCGATCGTGCCGGGCCTGAAGTCGCGGGCGCCGGGCAGCAGGTCCATGCCGAGGTTGATCCCGCGACTGGATCGCAGGATGTCCTGGATCTCGGCGTCCGGTTCGCCGTCGGCGACCGCCGGGTCGAAGTCGACGAGTCGCAGCTCGGGCACCGGCAGGCCGAGCCGTCGGGCCAGCTCGCCGACGATCACCTCGGCCACCAGCGCCTTGCGGCCCTGCGCGGCCCCGGAGAACTTGACCACGTAGGTGCCCAGGTCGTCGGTCTCCACGACACCGGGGACGGAACCGCCGGCCCGCAGGGGGTCGACATAGCGCACTGCTGTCACCTGATCGAGCACACCTGCCACCCTAATGCCCGTCCCCGGAGACCAGGGCGGCGGCCGGTGCGGCGGGGCTCCTGTGATTGGCTTGCGGGTGGCCCGGACGATCGCGCGCCACCGGGAACCACACGGACCGGACGGCCGCGGCACGTGCCGGGCGACTCCACCACACCGGACGACCTGACGAGGAGAGCACGACCATGGGACAGGTGCAGGCCACCACCGAGCGGGTCTACGACGCGGCCCCCGAGCGGGTGTACGAGGCGCTGGCCGACTACCAGGTGACCCGCCCCAAGCTGCTGCCCGAGCAGTACAGCGAGTACGAGGTCCGGGTCGGCGGCACGGGCGCGGGCACCCAGGTGCACTGGAAGCTGCAGGCCACCGAGAAGCGGATCCGCGACTGCCTGTTCACCGTCTCGGCGCCGCAGCCGGACCAGCTGGTGGAGCGGGACGCGAACTCCACCATGGTGATCACCTGGACCGTCTCGGCGGTCGGCGAGGGCCGGTCGAAGGTCACCGTCACGGCGTCCTGGCGGGGCGCGACCGGCATCGGCGGCTTCTTCGAGCGGACCTTCGCCCCGAAGGGCCTGAACCGGATCCACGACCAGGTGCTGGCCAACCTGGCCGCCGAGGTCCGCTGACGCCGACCCGACCCCTCACGACCGGTCCCGGTCCGGCCCGTCACGACCCGCCCCGGGCCGTGACGGCCCCGGGCGCGACGGCCCGGGCCTGCTGAAACCGTCCTTCGGCTCGCTCGGGATTTCGACCGGTCCGTCCACCCGTACGAGCGGAAAGCCGTACGGGTGGACGCCCGCCACGTGCGGGTGACGGCGGCCCCGCGGCACGGTGCGCCCACCCTAGGCTCGCCGCCGTGCATATGACGATCCTTCACATTTCGCAGCCCGTCGACGGCGGGGTCGCCCGCGTCGTCGTCGACCTCGTCCGGGGCCAGCGCGAGGCCGGTCACCGGGTGCTGGTCGCCTGTCCGCGCGGCGGCCGGCTGGCCGAGGAGGCCGGCGCGGTCGGCGCGCTGGTCCTGGACTGGCCGGCCCGGCGCTCGCCCGGCCCGGCCGTCGCCGCCGAGGCGTGGCGGCTGCGCCGGATCGTCCGGGCGGCCGCGCCCGACATGGTCCACCTGCACAGCGCCAAGGCCGGGCTGGCCGGCCGGCTCGCGGTCCGGGGCGCCGCGCCGACCGTCTTCCAGCCGCACGCCTGGTCGTTCGCCGCCGTGGACGGCGCGCTGGCCGCCGCGACCCTGCGCTGGGAGCGGTACGCGACCCGCTGGGCGCACCGGCTGCTCTGCGTCTCGGTCCAGGAGCGGGCCGACGGTGTCGCGGCGGGCCTGCACGCCGACTGGGCGGTGGTGCCGAACGGTGTCGACGTCCGCCACTACGCACCGGCCGAGCGCCGGGCCGCCCGGGTCATGCTCGGCCTGGAGCTGGACGCCCCGCTCGCGGTCTGCGTGGGCCGGCTCTGTCGCCAGAAGGGGCAGGACGTGCTGCTCGACGCCTGGCCGGAGGTGCAGCGCCGGGTGCCGTCGGCCCGGCTGGCGCTGGTCGGCGGCGGGCCGGAGGAGGCCCGGCTGGCCGCGGTCGTCCGGGAGTCGGCCGAGCCGGCCCGGGTCCGGCTGGTCGGGGACGTCGCGGATCCGCGGCCGTGGCTCGCCGCGGCCGACCTGGTGGTGCTGCCCTCGCGCTGGGAGGGCATGGCGCTCGCCCCGCTGGAGGCGATGGCCTCCGGCCGTGCGGTGCTGCTGACCGACGTTCCGGGGGCCCGTGAATGCCTGCCGCCGGTCGAACGGAAGTCCGCCGTGGTACCGCCGGAGGACGCCGCCGCGCTCGCCACCCGAATGGCCGAAGCATTGTCCGATCCGATCGAGTGCGAGCGACGCGGCGCACGCCTGCGTGAGCACGCGGCGGCTCGCCATGATGTTCGCTCGGTGGTCGAACAGGTGGACGCGCTCTACCGGGATCTCCTGGGGGCCGGTCCTGCGGCCGGGCGCCGCCGCGCCCGTGTCCCGCAGCGGATCTGATCGTTTCACATGCCGTGAATGCCCGCCGGTCCGGCGCTGTCGTATTCGCACCCTCAGCCGGTTGTGGGTGAGGCGTGAAATCAGAAATACCTATTAATGGGCGGCTGGAATGAAATGGCAAGTCGACTTCCAGCATTCCGGTCGGCGTTCGGTATTGTCTGATTTTGCCTGCTTCATTTCGATTTCACGCCGGGAATTCGCGAGAAATCCGAAAGCCGCCAGCGGTGGCAGGTGCAGTCAGGACCGCGCCCACCGGGTCGGGACGGCCGCCCCGGGCCAACCGGTGCCGGACCGCCGTCACCCCGGGCACACAGCAGGGGAGTTCGTGCGCTGATGACCATTGACCACGACAGCGTGCCACGGCCCGGCCGGCCCCTGTCCGGCCAGCGCAGGCCCGCCACCGGGCTGCTCGACCGCCCGGCAGGGACCGCCCAGACCCGCAGCGCCCCGGCGGCCAGGCGCCGCCGCCGCCCGGTCCGCTCCCGGATCGCCCTGCCCGTCGCCCTGGTCGTCGTCGACGCCTTCGCCCTGTGCACCGCCACCGGGATCGCCAACCGCGCCCTCGACCCCGCCGTCCGGGTCGCGCCGCTGCTCGGCGTGGCCGCCCTGCTGCCGCTGCTGCTGCTCCTCAACCTGGCCGGCGGCCTGTACCGCAGCCGGCTCACCCTCTCCGTCCTCGACGAGCTGCCCGCGCTGACCGTCCGGGCCGTCGTCGCCACCGCCTTCGCCGTCACCCTGGCCGGCTGCCTCGAAGGCCACTGGCCCGACTCCGGTCCCGCCACCCCGGCCCGGCTGACCGTCCTGCTGGGTACCCAACTGCTGCTCGCCGTCTGCGTCCGCGCGGTGCTCTACCACCTGGTCCGCCGGATCCGCCGCAGCCGCCCCAGCCCCGTGCTGGTGCTCGGCGCCGGCCGGCTCGGCCGGCGGGTCGCCGCCGCCCTCAGCGAGCGCGGCGAGTACGGGATGCGCCCGGTCGGCTTCCTCGACGCCGACCCGGCGCTGCTCGCCGGCGACACCGACCTGCCCGTCCTCGGCGGTCGTGAGGTCCTGGAGCGCGAGATCCGGCGCCACCGCGTCCACCACGTGGTCGCCACCGCCGGCGCCGCCGACGAGGCCGAGACCGCCGCCGCCCTGCGCGACGCCGCCCGGCTCGGCTGCCAGGTCTGGCTGGTCCCCGCCCTGCGCGAGTACGGATCGCTCGGCGCCGGACGGCTCGCCGGCGCCGACCACCTCTGGGGCTTCCCCTGTCTGCGCGTCGGGCGCGCGGCGATGCGCCGCCCCGGCTGGACCGCCAAGCGCACCCTGGACGTCACCGCCGCCGGGCTCGGCCTGCTGCTGCTCGCCCCCGTCCTCGTCCTCTGCGCGCTCGCGGTCCGCTTCGACACCGGCCCCGGCGTGCTCTTCCGCCAGCAGCGCACCGGCCTCGACGGACGGGTCTTCACCGTCCTCAAGTTCCGCACCCTGCGGCCCAGCAACGAGCACGAGTCCGCCACCCGCTGGAACATCTCCCAGGACCACCGGATGGGCGCCGTCGGCCGCCTGATGCGCCGCAGCTCCCTGGACGAGCTCCCGCAGCTCTGGAACGTCCTGCGCGGCGACATGAGCCTGGTCGGCCCGCGCCCCGAGCGCCCCTACTTCGTCATGCGGTTCAGCCAGGCCTACCCCGAGTACGCGGACCGCCACCGCGTCCCGGTCGGCCTCACCGGCCTCGCCCAGGTCAACGGCCTGCGCGGGGACACCTCGATCGAGGACCGGGCCCGCTTCGACAACCGCTACATCGAGAGCTGGAGCCTCTGGCAGGACGTCAAGATCCTGTGCCGCACCGCGGTCCTGATGCTCCACCCGGACGGGAGCTGACCCAGCGTGGCCCTGACCCTTGCCACACCTCCCCGCCCCGCACACCTCTTACGGCGTGCGGGGGTGCTCCTCCAGGACCGCCCCGCCCTGCTCGCCGCCGCCACCGTGCTGCTGGTCTGCGTCCCCACCGGGGAGAAGGACGTGGCCGCCGCCGTCCACGTCACCGCCGCGGACCTCGCCTCGCTCGCACTGGTCGCCCTCACCGCCGTCAACCTGCTGCGCGGCCGGACGCCCGCGATCGGCCGCGCCGACGCCGTCCGGTTCGGCGCCGTGGTCGCCGCCGCGGCCGTCGCCACCGTGGGCTCGATCGACCCGGCCACCAGCCTCACCGGCTTCGTCCGGCTCACCCAGGTCTTCGTGCTCGTCCCCGCCGCCGTGCTCTGCTCCCTGCGCGACCGCACCGACCAGCGCCTCGTCCTCGGCTCCTTCGTGGTCGCCGCGCTGGTCCAGGGCGTCGTCGGCGTCCACCAGTTCCTCACCGGGACGGGCGCCTCCTACACGGGCCGGCCGATCCGCGCCGTCGGCACCTTCGGGGCGCTGGACATCATGGCGATGTCCACCGTGGTCGCCTACGGCCTGCTCGCCGCCCTCGCCCTCGCCCTGGGTGAACGCGGCCCGGCCGGCGACCCCCGGCTCCGGCGGGCGCTGTTCACGGCCGCCGCCTTCCTGACCTTCCCGCTCGCCGTCTCCTTCAGCCGCGGCAGCTGGATCGCCACCGCCGCGGCCGCCGCCGTCCTGCTGCTGCGCGCCGACGCCCGGCTCGCCGTGCGCAGCGCCGTCCTCGGCCTGGCCGCCGCCGTCGTCCTGGTCGGCGGCCTCGGCCTCGGCGGCTCCGGTGTCACCGCCCGGATCAGCTCGATCGGCTCCGTCTCCGAGGCCCCCGACCAGTCGGTCTCCGACCGCTACGACCTGTGGGCCACCGCAGGGCGGATCTGGCAGGACCACCCGTTCTCCGGCGCCGGACCCAAGGCCTTCCAGCAACTGCGCGACAGCCACGCCCCGTTGCGGCTCTCCTCCGGCAGCGACGCCGCGGACGCCACCATCGGGTTCCAGCGCGAACCGCTGCTCTCCCCGCACAACATGTACTTCCTGGTGCTCAGCGAGCAGGGGCTGACCGGCATCGTCGCCTACGGCGTGCTCTTCCTCGGCCTGCTCCTCGGCTGCCTCCGGCACGCCCGCGGCCCGGGTCTGGCGGCGCTCGCCCTGCTCACCTGGGTCCTGGTCGACTTCCTCTACGCCGACATCGGCGGCACCACCACCGTGCTGACCTCCGTGGTCCTCGGCCTCGCCGCCCGAGCCGCCAGAGCCCCCCGAGCCGCCAGAGCCCCCCGCGGCGCCGGAGCCCCCCGAGCCGCCAGAGTCGCCGGAGGCCCCCGCGGCGCGGGCCCGGAGGCGGCGGCCCGATGAGCACCGACCAGCCCACCGCGCTCACCCCGGCCCTGCCGGCCCCCCGGTCCGCGCCCGCCGACCCCGCCGTCGCCGACCCCGCAGCCGCCCCCCGGCGCGGCTTCCTCGCCAAGGCCTTCGGCGTCACCGCCGTCCTCAGCGCCGCCGGTTCCGCCCTCGGCCTGCTCCGCGACCTCCTGCTGGCCCGCTACTTCGGCGCCAACCAGGGCACCGACGCCTTCCTGGTCGCCTGGACCGTCCCCGAGACCGCCGCACCGCTGCTGATCGAGGACGCCATGTCCTTCCTCATGGTGCCCGCCTTCGCCCTCGCGCTGGTGCTCCGCGAGGAGAACCCCGACGGCCCCGACCCGGTCCGCCAACTGGTCCGCGCCACCCTGCCCTGGCTGCTGCTCGCGCTCTCCACGCTCTCCCTCGGCGCGGCCCTCGGCGCCCCCTGGTTCGTCGACGTGCTGGCCCCGGGCCTGGCCAACCCCGGACTCGCCGTCACCTGCACCCGGATCACCGCGATCACCGTGCTGCCCTTCGGCGTGGCCGGCTACCTCGCCGCGGCCCTGCGCGCCCACCACCGCTTCACCGCCCCGGCCGGGATCTACGTCGCCTACAACGTCGGCATCCTCGGCGTCCTGCTCAGCTGCCACGCGATCTGGGGCGTCCGCTCCGCCGCCCTCGGCGTAGCCCTCGGCAGCCTGCTGATGGCGGGCCTGCTGATCGTCCCCTTCCTGTACGGGCTGCGCACCGGACCGGGCGCCCGCCCCGCCCGCGGCCGCCGCCCCCGCAGCAAGGCCCTCGTGCTGATCCCGCTCGCCCTGCTGCCGGTCGCCGCCTTCACCCTGACCCGCCAGTCCCAGGTCTTCATCGAGCGGTTCCTCGGCTCCGAGCTGCCGGCCGGCACTATCTCGCACCTCAACTACGCCGCCAAGGTCTCCCAGCTCGCCATGACCGCCGGCATCCTGATCTGCACCGTCACCTTCCCCCTGGTCGCCCGGGCGCTCGCCGCCGGCGACCTCACCGCCGCCCGCGACCGCGTCGAGAAGGACCTGGGCCAGGCCGCCGCCGTCGTCCTGCTCGGCACCGCCTTCCTGCTCGCCTGCGCGCCGTCGGTGGTCGCGCTGCTCTTCGAACGCGGCGCCTTCGGCCCCCGGGACACCTCCGCCACCGCCGCCGTCATCCGCGTCTACAGCTTCGGCCTGCCCGCGCAGGCGCTGATCGGCGTGATGATCCGCCCCTACTTCTCGCTCCGCCCGGTGGTCCGCCGGGCCGGCGACCCCAGCCCCGACGACGGCGGACGCCGGCTGCTCGACTGGTACCCGGCCGCCGCGATGGCGTTCGGCCTGGTCGTCACCGTCGTCGGCGGTCTGCTCGCCACCCCCCGGTTCGGTGCCCCGGGCCTGGCGGCCGGGAACGCGGTCGGCATCACCGCCACCGCGGCGCTCCTGCTGCACGGCCTGGTCCTGCGCGGCATCCCGCTGCGCCTGCGCCTCGTCCTCGGCGGCCACGCCCGGCTGCTGGCCTCCGCCGCCGGCGCCGTCGCGCTCGGCACCCCCGTCGCCGGCCTCACCGCCGACCCCCTGCTCTCGACCCTGTGCGGGGGCCTCACCGTGGCGCTGGTCTTCGCCGCCCTGGGCACCGTCCTCGGCGCCCGCGAGGTGCGCGGACCGGTCCGCGCCGCAGCCCGGGCCCTGGGCCCGTCACCTGTCGCCGATGAAGGGAAGCCTCCCCATGGACGCTGAACGGGGATTCGTCCGGCCGGTCCTGTCGGGCGTCCGCCGCCCCGCCGCACCCGGTGCGCCGGCCGCGGTCGGCCCGCACACCGACGCGCCGCGCCCCGACGCACCACGGCCGGGCACCCGCCGACCACCGGCACAGCTGCCGAGGAGCCGCCGCCCGATCGCCGAGGCGCCCGCACCGGAGCCCTCCTCGCCGTGGATCCTGATGTACCACTCGGTGGCCGTCGAGGACGAGGACCCCTACCAGCTGACCGTCAGCCCCGAACGGTTCGCCGAACAGATCGCCTGGCTGCACCGGTGCGGCCGGCGCGGCGTCTCGGTCCGCGAGCTGATGCGGGCCAGGGCCGCCGGCCGGGACGACAAGCTGGTCGGCCTCACCTTCGACGACGGCTACGCCGACTTCGGCCGCTACGCCGTGCCGATCCTTCAGGCCTACGGCTTCACCGCCACCGCCTACGTGGTCGCCGACCTGCTGGGCCGGGCCAACGACTGGGACACCGAGGGCCCGCGCAAGAAGCTGCTCACCGTCCAGGAGGTCACCGACCTCGCCGCGGCCGGCTGGGAGATCGGTTCGCACGGCCTCGGCCACCGGGCGCTGTCCGGCCTGCCCGCCGACGTGCTCGCCGACCAGACCCGGGAGAGCCGCCGGGCCCTGGAGGAGATGGTCGGCGGTCCGGTCACCGGCTTCTGCTACCCGTACGGCGCCGTCGACCTGGCCGCCACCCACGCCGTCCGGGACGCCGGCTACGACTACGCCTGCGCGATCGCGCACTCCCCGCTCACCGGCAGGTACGCGTTGCCGCGCTGCTACGTCGGCGACCGCGACGGCGCCTGGCGGCTGCGCGCCAAGCGCGGCCGGCACCGCCTCCGCGACACCGTCACCGAACTGCGCCGTACCCGTCTCGCCGCCCGCACCCGCCCCGAGCGCCCCGAGCGCCCCGAGCGTCCGGACCAGGCCGAGCGCCCGGTCCGGGCCGACCGTACGGACCGTGCGGACCGCCCCGAGCCGAAGGTCCGCGCCGCCGAGGGCGACCAGCGGCCCGGGAACGACCCGGGCGCACCCGTCCGGCGGTCCGGCGAACCCGGCGGGGCCCGGACGCACCTCCCGCCCGCCGGATCCGCGGACGGTGCCGCCCGCGGGTCCGAGCGCCCCGGCGGAGAGCGGGCGGGCCACGGCAGGGCCGCCCGATGAAGGTGCTGCACATCGTCACCGGCCTCGCCTCGGGCGGCGCCGAACGCCAGCTCCAGCTGGTGCTCCGGTACCTGCCCGCGCACCAGCACTGCGAGGTCCTGGCGCTGACCAACCCCGGCACGGTCGCCGCCGCCCTGCGCGCCGAGGGCGTCACCGTGCACCACCTCGGCATGCGCGGCAACCGGGACGTCGGCGCGCTGCCCCGGCTGGCCCGCCTGATCCGGGCCGGCCGCTACGACGTGGTGCACACCCACCTCTACCGGGCCGGACTGTACGGCCGGCTGGCCGCCAGGCTGGCCGGGGTCCGGGCCGTGGTGGCCACCGAACACTCGCTGCACGCCGGGGTGATCGAGGGCCGGCCGGTCACCCGCGGCGTCAAGGGCCTCTACCTGGCCGCCGAACGGCTCGGCACCACCACCGTCGCGGTCTCCCGGCAGGTCGCCCAGACCCTGCACGGCTGGGGCGTCCCGCCGGGCCGGGTGGAGCTGATCCCCAACGGCATCGACGCCGACCGCTACCGCCGGCAGGATGCGGACCGGGCTGCCACCCGCGCCCGGCTGCGCGCCGAACTCGGCCTGCCGCCCGGGAGTTGGGTGGTCGGCGGAGTCGGCCGCCTGGTCCCCGGCAAGCGCTTCCCGGTGCTGCTGGAGGCGCTCGCCGAACTCGACGGCGCGGCCCGCCTGGTGCTGGTCGGCGAGGGTCCGGAACGCGCCGCGCTGGAGCGCCGGGCCGCCGAACTCGGCGTCCGCGACCGGCTGGTGCTCACCGGCGAGCGTGACGACGTCCCCGACCTGCTCACCGCTCTGGACGTGCTCGCCGCGCCCTCCACCGAGGAGACCTTCGGACTCGGCGTCCTGGAGGGGCTGGCGGCCGGCCTCCCGGTCCGCCACAGCGCCTGTCCGGCCCTGGACGAACTGCCGCCCAGCGCCGCCCCGCAGGCCCGCCGGATCCCGTCGGACGCCGCCGCGTACGCCACCGCGCTGGGCGAGCTGCGCCACCTCAACGACCACAGCACCGACCCGCTGCCCCGGCCCCCCGCGGTCGGCCACTACGACATCGTCCGGGTGGCCGCCGACCTCGGCGCCCTCTACGACCGCCTGGTCCCCGCCTGAGCCGGCAGCTCCCCAGTCGCCGGGCCGCCGGCCGGGCGGCCCCCGTATCCAAGGAGTCCCGATGACCGAACCGCGCCGAAGCGCCCGTCTCCTGGTCCGCCGCTGGTGGCCGCTGGCCCTCGCGGTGCCCCTGGGTGCCGCCGCCGGCGCCGGGTACGCCGTCGTCGCCCACCCCTCGTACGCCGCCGACTCCTACGTGATCGTGGTGTCGGAGAACCCGGGGGAGAGCGCCACGGCCGTCAACTTCGCCCAGGCGTACGGCCGGCTGGCCGGCCGGCCGCAGGTGCTCGCGGCAGCCGCCGCGGAGACCGGGCACAGCCGGTCCGAGCTGGAGGCCCTGGTGCACGGCACCACCTCGCCGGACGCCCCGATGATCGAGATCACCGGCACCGGGGCGGACCCGCAGGAGGCCGTCCTGACGGCCGACGCGGTGGCCCGCTCCCTGGTCGCCTTCGCCAACGGCAGCACCAAGGAGACCGGCGTCCGGCTGGTCCCGCTCGCGGCCGCCGCCGAGCCCGAGCGGCCCACCACCCCCTCCGGGCGGCTGGACGTGGCGGTCGGCGGTGCGGCGGGCGTGCTGATCGGCGCGCTGGTGATGATGACCCGCCGCCGGAGCGACAGCGCCGCCGGCCCCGCGGCCGGGGCGGCGCCCGTCCCGACCGCTCCGCGCCCGCGCACCGCCGAGCCCGGGGCGGAACCCGTGGCCGACCCCGGCCCGGAGCCCCGGCCCGCGGCCGGGACCGAGGTCACGGCCGAGGTCACGGCCGCGTCCGGGGCCGGCGACACGGCGGCCCGGGCCGGAAAGGCCGGGCCCGCCGCGGACGCGGCTCCGGCCGAGTCGGAGAACAGGACCAAGACCGTGGCCGGGAGCGGACGATGAGCACCGAGGCAGCCGCCCCGACCACGGGACTCCCCGCCCAGGCGTGCGCACCGCGCTGGACCACCGAGCTGCGCCGCGAGGACGACGCGCTCGACACCCTCGCCGAGGAGTGGGACGACCTCGTCACCCGCTGCCGGACCGCCACCTTCTTCCAGGCCGCCGTCTGGCAGCGTTCCTGGTGGCGCAACTACGGACGCCCCGGCGCCCTGCTGGTGGTCCTGGTCCGCCGTGACGGCCGGCTGGTCGGCGCGGGCGCGTTCCAGCGCCGCGGCGGCCCGCTGGGCGGCCTGGCCGGCCTCGGTGACGGGCTGATCGACTTCACGGACATCCTGCTCGACGACTCCTGCGCCGACCGCGCCGCCGCCGAGTTCGCCGCCGCGCTCCCGCTCACCCGCCCCTGGCACAGTCTGGACCTGCGCGAGGTCCACCCGGAGGCCGCCGTCCAGCGGGTCTTCGCGCACTGGCGCGGCCGGCGCCGGCGGTTCACCGACTCGCTCTGCCAGTACCTGCCGGCCGTCCCGATGGAGCAGCTGCTCAAGCGGGTGCCGGGCAAGACCGCCCAGCGCAGCCGGGTCAAGCTGCGCAAGATCGCCGAATCGGGCGTGGAGGTGCGCTCGACGCCCCCGGCGGAGGTGCCGGAGGCCCTGGCCGGGCTGCTGCGGCTGCACTTCCTCCAGTGGGCCGACCGCGGGGTCACCCCGGAGCACCGCACCGAGCGGTTCGCCCGTCACCTGGACGAGTCGACCACCGGCCTGGTGGCCACCGGCCGGGCCGCCGTCCACCAGTACTGGCTGGACGGCGAGCTGGTCGCGGTCAACCTGCTGCTGCTCTGCCCGTCCTTCGGCGGCCTCTACATGTACGGCGCGCACCCGAGGCTGCGCGAGCGGCTGGACATCGCGGGCCTGCTGTTCGGCGCCGCGCTGGACGAGACGGTCGGCGCGGGCATCCCGGTGCTGGGCCTGCTGCGCGGCCAGGAGCCGTACAAGCAGCGCTGGCGGCCGGACCGGCTGCCGAACCAGCGGCTGCTGTTCGGCCCGCGCGGCCCGGCCCCGGCCGCCGCGGTCCGGTGCGGCGCCGTCCGCTCCCGGCAGGCCGCGGTGCGCGTGCTCAGCAGCCGGCTGCCGAAGCTGAAGGAGTCCCTGCTCGCCCGCCGCCGGAGCTGAACGGGCACTCCGGGGGCGTCTGCCGGACACGTCCTAGCGCCGCGCGGGGGCGGCGGTCGGCGAGGCGCTCGGCGAGGGACCGGCCGACGGGCTCGGTGAGGGGCTGGCCGACGGGCTCGCCGTGGCGGACGGCGGCGCGGAGGCCGCCGCCGAGGCCGAGGCCGGGGCCGGGGTGGTGGGCGAGGCCGGGGGACCGGTCGGTGCGCCGGCCGGCGCCGGCGGTGCGGACGGCATCGTGGGCGCCGCCGGTGCCGGGGGCGCCGTCGGCGCGGCCGCGGCCGGTGCCCCCGGGGAGCCGCCCATCAGCTGCCGGAACCGGGCGCTGGACCGCGGGTTGCGGTCGCACTGCCAGAAGCCGTGCGGGCAGTAGTCGGTGACCGTCTGGTAGGCGGTGTCGTGGGTGCGGATCCACTCCACCATCCGCTGCACGAACTCCGGGTTGTCGCCGTTCCGGAACAGCCCCCACTCCGGGTACGAGACCGGCTTGCCGCGCTTGGCGGCGAACTCCACCTGGTCCAGCAGCCCGTACGGCTCGTGCACGTAGTCGTCGAAGGTCGCGCCGGCCGGCTGGTCGTAGCTGTCCATGCCGATGATGTCCACCACGTCGTCGCCCGGGTAGCACTTGGTCCACGGGATCGCGTCCAGCCCGCGGTTGGGCGTGAAGTCGAAACGGAACCGCTGCCCGGGCACCGACCGCATCACGGTGACGATCCGTCGCCAGTACGTCTTCCAGGCCGCGGGGTCGGGCTTGCAGCGGTGGGTGTAGGTGACCCCGTTCATCTCCCAGCCGAGGGTGAGGACGGTGTCCGCGCCGCCGAGCGCCACCAGCCGGCGGGCCAGCTTGAGGAAGTGCCGGTCGAAGTCCCCCCGCGCGCCCTGGGCGAGCAGCTTCGCGACCTCGCCGTCCGGCACGTTCGCCTCGTTGGGGACGAGCATCGGCACGCCGAGGACGAGCGTCCGGGACGGGTCCGCCTGGCGCCACTGCGACCACATGCCGAGCACCATCGCCTCGCCCTCGACGTCGGCCCAGCCGTTGCCCGCCAGATAGGTGTGGCCGACCTGGAGGTTGGCGTTGTTGAGCCACTGCGCGTAGCGGCCGATCTGCGGGATGTACCGGTCCCAGGAGCCGACGAACGCCCCGAACGGGGGCTCGTGCTTGGGCCGCTGGACGACAGGGCGCGGTGCGGCGCCGCGCGGCGAGATGGCGTCGGAGGAGAGCGTGTGCCGTTCGGTCTGGCTCAGCGGGGTGCCGGCGGGGACGCTGGCGGTGGTGAGCAGCAGCAGGGCGGCGGCGGCCAGCGCCAGGCGGCCGAATCGCATGGTCTCTCCTCGGGCGGGGGCCTCGGTGGGGCAGGGCGGAGGGCGACGCAACGTGACGCCCCGATTGCCGACAGTAGGCCCGCCGGGCGGAGGAAAAGCCGAATGTCACCCTAAAGTGGGCGCTATTCGAACGCCGTCCGGCGGTGTGCCGTGTATCACCTCTGTAACAGTCCCGGAGGCCCGGGGAGCCCTACCCGCGCCCCGGGCCCGGGCGGGGCCCGGGGCGCCGCCGGGCCCGACGGCGCAGGTCGGTGGGCGGCGTCGGCCGGCCCGTGCGAAACCGGCCGGCGAGGTTCCGCCGTCCGGCCGTACGGAGAGGTCCGGCTGACTCGCGCGGGCGGTGAAAGGTACGCTCCGCCCGTGTCCTGGAAGTCGCGCGCCCTCAGCCCCCGATCGATCCTGCCTGCCCTGGCGGTGCTGCTGGTCCTTGTGGCGGGCGCGGCCGCGCACGCCAACAAGCCGGTTCCGTTCGGTGACCGGGTGGCCGCACCGGGGGCCTCGGACGCGAGCCCGGACGCCGTGAAGTCCCTGGACGCGGCCGACCTCGACCTGAGGGTCGGACCGGGCCTGGAGGCGTACCACAAGGCCACCGGGGAGCACGCCTGGTCGTACCAGCGGGAGGGCGCCACCGCGCTCTACCTGTCGATGGCGGGCGAGAACGCCGTGGTGGTCTGGGACGACGGCCTGGTCACCTCCGTGCGGCCCGGCGACCACGAGGTGCGCTGGCACCGCGCGGTGCCCGGCCTGGCCGACTGGCTGCGCGCCGACGGCGAGCCCGGCGCCGACAAGCGCACCGAGGAGCAGCGCAAGCAGCTCGCGACCGAGCGGGCGGCGGCCTCGCTGCGGACGGTCCAGCAGTCCGCGCCCTGGGTGGCGGTGGTCACACCCAATCTGACGATGGGCTTCCGCGACGCCGACGGGGACCTGCGCTACAACTCCAAGCCGGCCGGCAACTGCGTCTACGACCCGACCCGTACGGTGGCCAGCGACTTCGCGGTGCTGGTTCCGCGCAGCTGCTCCAACAGCAGCGGCCAGTCGGTCTCCGGCGGGATCTCCGGCTACCGGCTGGACAGCAGCGGCTGGCAGCTCAACGCCGGCCCGGGCGTCTCGATGAAGGCGCTGGACGGCCGCCGGGTGCTGATCTCGGACGGCCCGATCGTCGCTCCCAAGGTCTTCGACACCCGCGCGGCCGCGCCCGAGGCCGCCTGCGGCAGCCCGGCCGAGCCGTTCGCCGCCGTCCGCCCGGAGGGCAGCTGCGCGGCGCCGGCGGACGGGCAGCAGCCGCGGTAGCCGGCCCTCCGGGTACCCCCGGCCGGTAATCCCTCGGGGTTCGCTCGCGCGGCCCGGTAGACTTGCCGTCATGGCTGTTCTCTCCGTGCACTAGCGGGCGAGCGGCGCCGCGCCGTGCGGTCCGCCGAGCCTCCGCCGACGCCCTTCACCCGCCGTCCCGGCCCGTGCCCCGTCCGGGCGCCCGCCCACGCCCCAGGAGTAGTCCCCAGCCATGATTTCCGCCAACGCCCTTGAGCTGCGTGCCGGTGCCCGGATCCTGATCGAGTCGGCGAGCTTCAAGGTCGCCCCCGGCGACCGGATCGGCCTGGTCGGTCGCAACGGCGCCGGCAAGACCACGCTCACCAAGGTGCTGGCCGGCGAGGGCATCCCCGCCTCCGGCACGGTGACCCGCTCGGGCGAGGTCGGCTACCTGCCGCAGGACCCCCGCACCGGCGACCTCGACGTCCTCGCCAAGGACCGCATCCTCTCCGCCCGCGGCCTCGACACCGTGCTGAAGAAGATGCGCGAGAACGAGGACCGGATGGCGAACGGCAAGGGCGCCACCCAGGAGAACGCGATGAAGAAGTACGCGCGCCTGGAGACGGAGTTCCTGACCAAGGGCGGGTACGCGGCCGAGGCCGAGGCCGCCACCATCGCCGCCGCGCTGGGCCTGCCGGACCGCATCCTCAACCAGGAGCTGCACACGCTCTCCGGCGGTCAGCGCCGCCGCGTCGAGCTGGCCCGGATCCTGTTCTCCGACTCCGACGTGCTGCTGCTCGACGAGCCCACCAACCACCTCGACGCGGACTCGATCGTCTGGCTGCGGGACTTCCTGAAGACCTACAAGGGCGGCTTCATCGTCATCTCGCACGATGTCGAGCTGGTCGAGACGGTCGTCAACAAGGTCTTCTACCTGGACGCCAACCGCTCCGCGATCGACGTCTACAACATGGGCTGGAAGCAGTACCAGCAGCAGCGCGAGGATGACGAGAAGCGCCGCAGGCGCGAGCGGACCAACGCCGAGAAGAAGGCCGCGACGCTGAACGCGCAGGCGGACAAGATGCGCGCCAAGGCGACCAAGACGGTGGCCGCG
The DNA here is from genome assembly GCF_042726075.1 of Kitasatospora sp. NPDC127035. NCBI lineage: Bacteria > Bacillati > Actinomycetota > Actinomycetes > Kitasatosporales > Streptomycetaceae > Kitasatospora > Kitasatospora sp. NPDC127035. The sequence continues at coordinate 60,558 of NZ_JBHXDN010000032.1, forward strand.
CAGAACATGGCCCGCCGCGCCGAGAAGCTGCTCTCCGGCCTGGACCAGGTCCGGCAGAGCGACAAGGTCGCCAAGCTGCGGTTCCCGGACCCGGCGCCCTGCGGCAAGACCCCGATGACGGCGCGCGACCTGTCGAAGTCCTACGGCTCGCTGGAGATCTTCGCCGGCGTGGACCTGGCCATCGACCGCGGTTCGCGCGTCGTGGTGCTCGGGCTCAACGGTGCGGGCAAGACCACGCTGCTGCGGATGCTGGCCGGGGTGGAGAAGCCGGACACCGGCGAGGTGATCCCGGGCCACGGCCTGAAGGTCGGTTACTACGCCCAGGAGCACGAGACCCTGGACCCGCAGCGGACGGTGCTGGAGAACATGCGCTCCTCCGCGCCCGACACCGACCTGGTGCAGATCCGGAAGATCCTCGGCTCGTTCCTCTTCTCCGGCGACGACGTCGACAAGCCGGCCGGGGTGCTCTCCGGCGGTGAGAAGACCCGTCTCGCGCTGGCCGCGCTGGTGGTCTCCAGTGCCAACGTGCTGCTGCTCGACGAGCCCACCAACAACCTGGACCCGGCCAGCCGCGAGGAGATCCTCGGCGCGCTGCGCGAGTTCAGCGGCGCGGTCGTGCTGGTCACCCACGACGAGGGCGCGGTCGACGCGCTCCAGCCGGAGCGGATCATCCTGCTGCCGGACGGCGTGGAGGACCTCTGGAGCCCCGCCTACAACGACCTGGTCACGCTGGCCTGATCCCGCCGACCTCCCGATGCCCGGTCGCCCGTACGGACGGCCGGGCATTCGGCTGTCCGTCTGGCCGGAACTAGACATTCCCTCCACATTTTGGACCAGAAAAACTAGTCCCTTCGGCGTGTCCGGGAATGAAGAGGTCCCGCATTCCGTTTAAGGAGCTTCCGTCGGCCCGCCACTCGATCGGGGCCGGGCCGACGCTGCTGATCAGCCCTTTCTCGCCGGACGGCGGTATTCGTCCGGGGGCGTGCACTCTGCGTGAGCGCCCTTGTGCGCTCGGATCACTACCGAAGGACCGCGCATTCCCGACATGGACCTTGTCGAATGGGTGGCCAGGACGCGGTGGATGGGTGATCATGGGAATCTGACCGAGCAACGCTACGAGGAGGCACGGGTGGCCGAGACTCTGAAAAAGGGCAGCCGGGTAACCGGTGCCGCGCGTGAGAAGCTCGCGGCCGATCTCAAGAAGAAGTACGACTCCGGGGCGAGCATTCGCGCTCTCGCGGAGGAGACCGGCCGCTCGTACGGCTTCGTGCACCGGATGCTGAGCGAGTCCGGAGTGATTCTCCGGGGCCGCGGCGGTGCCACGCGGGGCAAGAACAAAGCTACTGCCGGGGCAGGTTCCTGACGCTCCGTCGGTCAACGGGCGGATGACTCGGCGGCAGGGCGCCGGCCGGGGAGGCGACCGAGCGTCGTCCACTCCCCGGTCCGAGTGAACCGGCCGCCGATCGTCATATCCGCGACCGGCGCGCGGGCGGGCCGTCCGCCGCTCCGTGCTGCCCCCTGCCGTCGCTCCACCAGTTTTGTTACTCTCCGGTAGCCAAGCATCCTCGCCACCGGAGGTCCCCTCATGACCGCTCCCGCCACCGATCCGCAGACCCAGAGCCGGGAGCGGGACGGCGTCCGCCTGGAGATCGACGGCGCACTCGCCGTCGTCACCCTCTGTCAGCCCGAGCGGCGCAACGCCCAGTCGCCCGCCCTGTGGCGCGCCCTGTCCGCCGTCGGCCGCGACCTGCCCGGCACCGTCCGGGTGGTGCTGCTCCGCGCCGAGGGCGTCTCCTTCTCGGCGGGCCTCGACCGTGCGATGTTCACCCCCGAGGGCATCCCCGGCGAGCCCAGCTTCCTCCAGCTCGCCGCCGCCGAGCCCGAGGAGCTCGACGGGATCATCGCCGGTTACCAGGAGGCCTTCAGCTGGTGGCGCCGCCCCGACCTGGTCACCATCGCCGTCGTCCAGGGCCACGCGGTCGGCGCCGGCTTCCAGCTCGCCCTCGGCTGTGACCTGCGGGTGGTCGCCGACGACGTGCAGTTCTCCATGAAGGAGACCTCACTGGGCCTCGTCCCCGACCTCGCCGGCACCAAGCCGCTCACCGAACTCGTCGGTTACGCCCGGGCGCTGGAGATCTGCGCGACCGGGCGCTGGGTCGGCGCCGAGGAGGCCGCGGCGATCGGCCTGGCCAACCTGGCCGTCCCCGCGGGCGAGCTGGACGCCGCCGCCCGCGACCTCGCCGCCGCTCTGCTGGCCGCACCGCGCAACGCCGTGATCGAGACCAAGGCCCTGCTCCAGGGCGCCGGTGGCCGCTCCTACGACGAGCAGCGCTCGGCCGAACGGGCGGCCCAGGCCCGCCGTCTGCGCGACCTGGCCGGCATCGGGGACTGACCGGCCTCCCCGGCCGGCGAAGGCCCTGCCCCCGAGGTGACCTCGGGGGCAGGGCCTTCGCCGTACCGGCCGGTTCCGGGGGCGGGATTCGTGGCGAAATGCCAGAGTTGGAGCGATTTGCGATATAGCTGGAGCCGTACGACGGGAGATGAGCCCATGCCTGACACTCCGACGCCCGCCACCCTGCACAAGAACCTCTCCACCGGTGCCTCCACCGGTGGCTCCTCGACCGCCGGCCTCGGCGGGGCCGCCGGTGAACGCGGTCGCACCGCGCTCGCCGTCGGCGTGGTCGAGAAGATCGCCGGGATGGCGGCCCGCGAGGTGACCGGCATCCACTCCCTCGGCTCCGGGCTCGCCCGCACCTTCGCCGCGATGCGCGACCGGGTCCCCGGCGGGCGCGGCAACATCGGGCGCGGCATCAAGGCGGAGGTGGGGGAGAAGCAGACCGCCATCGACATCGCGCTGGTCGTCGAGTACGGCGTCGTCATCCCCGAACTCGCCCGGCAGGTACGGGAGAACATCGTCGACGCGGTCGAGCGGATGACCGGGCTGGAAGTCGTCGAGGTCAACATCGCCGTCAACGACGTCCACCTGCCCGACGAGCCGGACATCGAGGAGGAGGAAGAGGAGCTCCCCTCCTCCGGCCAGCGGCCCAAGCTGAAGTAGTCCCTGTGCGGCAGCACGCCCGGAGCGGCGGGCGGCGGAAGACGAGGTGGAACGGATGAACCTGGCCCTCATCGGCCTGGTGGTGGGAATGGCCCTCGGCTTCGCCGGCTACTTCGGCGGGTTCGCGGCGTTCCTGCTGGTGGCGGCCCTCGGGGTGGTCGGCTTCGTGGTCGGCCGCCTACTGGAGGGCGACCTCGAACTCGGTGACCTCGGCGACCTCCTGCGCGGCCGCGACCGGCGCCGCTGATGGCGGCCCTCGTCCCGGCGCCCGCCACCCGCGAACCCGGCGCGCGCGGCCGGCTGCGCATCGCCGACCGCGTCTACGCGCGGATCGCCGCCCGGGCGGCCGGTGAGGCGCTCGCCGAGGTCCGGCCGGGCCGGAGCGGACCGGGCGGGCCGCCGAAGGTCTCCGTCACCGGCCCCGCTTCGCCCTCCGCCGCCGTCACCGTCAGGGTCGCCGTCGACCTGCCGTTCCCCGCCGACCTCGCCGCCCTCGCCCGGGCCGTCCGCGACCGGGTGGCCGCCCAGGTCGGTGCGCTGACCGGGACCCGGGTGGCCGAGGTGGTGGTCGTGGTGGAACGGCTCGTCACCGAGGGCACGGGATGACCGGGCCGGCGGAGGGGGAGCCGGGGACGCCGCCCGTGGAGCCCGCCGTACCGGCGGAGGCTGCCGGGGCGGCGGAGTCCGGAGCGCATGAGGGGCTTGGGGGTCCTGAGGGGCCTGCGGGGCCCACCGTGCCGGCGGAGGTCGGTGCGGCCGGTGCGGTCGGTGCGGCCGGGGAACCGGCTCCGGAGCCCGGGCCCGCCGCGGTCCGGGTGCCGCGGCTGCGGGCACCGCGGACCACGGCCGCCGTGGTGGTCGCGACGGTGGTCCTGGTGGCCGCGGTGGCGCTGCTCTACGACGTGGTCGCCGTCCGCACCGGGCACGCCGCCCGGCGCTGGCGTGCCGAGATCGCCGACGAACTGGCCACCCGGCACCTCGACGACACCTGGGTGCTGCTCGGAGCGGGCGCGGCCACCCTGCTCGGCGGCTGGCTGCTCTGGCTCGCCCTCGCCCCCGGCCTGAGCCGCTGGCTCCCGCTCCGCCCGGTCGGCGGCACCTCCGCGGCCATCGACCGGTCCGGCGTGACCGCGCTGCTGGTCCACCGGGCCGCCGACCTGCCGGGCGTCGAGCACCTGCGCGTGCGGACCGGCCGCCGCCGGGTCCGGATCACCCTCACCGGCCCGGCCGATCCGGCCTCGGTGCAGCGGCAGCTGCGGGACGAGCTGGCGGTCGTCGGGTTGGCGAGACCGCTGCGGCTGGACGTCAGGACCCGGCGCGGGCGCCGGCGCGGGTCCGGCGGGGGAGTGCAGGGCGCCGTCGTGGAGGGTGGTGGGAGCGGGTGAGCCGGAGCACCGTCAACCGGGTGCTGGTGGGTGCGGTCGGGGTGGTCCTGCTGGTGGCCGGGCTGCTGGTCCTGGCCGGGGGCCTCGACCTGTACCGGAGGCTGGGCGTGGATCTGCCGGACCGGTGGCCGCAGGCCTCGCCGGACCGGCCGGTGATCGGTGGGCGGGCGCGGACCCGCTGGGTGGCCGAGGCCTGGTGGTGGCCTGCGGTGATCGCCGGGCTGGCCGTGGTGGTCGTCGGGACCGCCTGGTGGCTGCTCGCCCAGCTGCGGCGGAGCGGGCCGGCGACCGTGCCGGTGCCGACCCCCGGCACACCGGGGCTGCGGCTGCGGCTGCGCACCGGGGCGCTGGAGGACGCTCTGGAGACCGGCACCGTGGCGCTCCCCGAGGTCGAGCGGGTGGGTGTCCGGCTGCTGCGCGGAGCCCGGCACCCCCGGTTGCGGGCGGCCGTCCGGATGACGTCCGGCGGCGATCCGGCGGCGCTCGCCGAGCACTTCGAGACCGGCCCGCGCACCGACGCGCTGGTCAGTCTCGGGCTGTCGGACCTTCCGGCCGACCTGCGGATCCGGGTGGTGCCGGCGAGGCACGAGACCGCCGCGCGGCGCGGCGGACGGCGCGACAAGCACCCGCGCGTGCTCTGACCGCCCGGCGCATCCGCCTGCCGCGCGCCGGGCGGATGCCTCCACGCGCGGCCGGCGAACGCCGTCCTACAGTCCGGGCAGTGCGCCGCCGTCGACCGGGATCATCACACCGGTGAGGTAGGACGCGGCGGGGGAGAGCAGGAACGCGGCGACCTTCCCGAACTCCTCCGGGGTGCCGTAGCGGCCGAGCGGGATGGCGGCGCTGTGGTGGACGCGGGAGGCCTCCGCGTCGCCGCCGAGCGCGTCGAGCTCGCGCACCCGGTCGGTGTCGATCCGGGCCGGGAGCAGGCCGACCACCCGGATGCCGCGCGGACCGAGCTCGGCGGCCAGCGACTTGGCGGCCATCGCCAGGCCGGGGCGCAGACCGTTCGAGATGCCGAGACCCGGGATGGGCTGGCGGACCGAGCCGGAGAGCACGAACCCGATCACCCCGCCCTCGCCGAGCGTCCCCGCGGCGGTCCGGGCGATCCGCAGCGCGCCGAGGAACACCGACTCGAACGCGTCGCGCCAGGCCTCCTCGGGGACGGTGCCCACCGGGCCCGCCTGCGGACCGCCGACGCTGATCAGCACGCCGTCCAGCCGGCCGAACCGCTCGACGGCCTCGCGGACCAGCCGCTCGGCGGTCTCCGGGGCGGCGTTGTCGGCCACCAGCCCGTGCACCGCGTCCGCTCCGCCGCCGAGTCCGGCGAGTTCGGCGACCGCCGCGTCCACCGACTCCCGGCTCCGGCCGCTCACCAGCACCCGCGCACCGTCGGCGGCCAGCTCGCGGGCGGTCGCGAGGCCCAGGCCCCGGGTGGCGCCGGTGACCACGTACACCTTGTCCTGCAGTCCAAGATCCATGGGGCCATCCTGCCGGGTGAGGGCGGGCGGAAGGTAGTGCGGACGCGGCGGGGCCCGGGCCCGCGCCGCCCCTGGCGTTGACGTCGGCGTCAAGGTCTACCGTCGTTCCCGGCGGCCTTCGGACAGCGACCTTCGGACAGCGGCCGGAAGGGCGAGGATGCGGTCATGCGGATCGGTGAACTGGCGAGGCGGGCGGGGACGACCACCCGGGCACTGCGGTACTACGAGCAGCTCGGGCTGCTCCCGGCCCGGCGGGCCGGCAACGGCTACCGCGCGTACGGCGAGGAGGACCTGCGGCTGCTCCGGCAGATCCGCACGCTGCAGGACTTCGGGTTCGGCCTGGAGGAGACCAGGCCGTTCGTGGAGTGCCTGCAGGCCGGTCACCCGCACGGGGACTCCTGCCCGGCCTCGCTGGAGGTCTACCGGAGGAAGCTGGCCGAACTGGACGAGTGCATCGACCGGCTCCAGGAGGTCCGTACCCAGGTGGCCGGGCAGTTCGCCCGGGCCGAGCGGGAGCGGGACGAGCTGGCGGTCGGCACCGCCGGAGAGCCGCCGCAGTGCGAATGGGCCGCGCAGCCGGCAGTCGAGTGGGAGGAGAAGTAGACCATGGTGCAGATCGCAGGGGTCGCGGAGGTCACGGACGAGACCTTCGCCGCGGAGGTCCTGGCGGCCGAGGGGCCGGTGCTGGTGGACTTCACGGCGGACTGGTGCCCGCCCTGCCGGCAGATGGTGCCGGTGCTGGCGGACATCGCGAGGGAGGAGGCGCACCGGCTGACCGTGGTCAGCCTGGACGTCGACCGCAATCCGGAGACCCAGGCCGCGTACGGGGTGCTCTCGATGCCGACGCTCATGGTGTTCAGGGGCGGGGAGCCGGTGAAGTCGGTGGTCGGTGCCCGGGCCAAGGCCCGGCTGCTCCGCGACCTCGCGGACGTCCTGTAACGGGAGCGGGCGGGCTCAGGCGGGGACGGCGACCGGGGCGACCTCGGCCTCGCCGGCCTCCTTGCGCCGGTCCTTGGCCTCGCGCCGCGCCATCACCCAGAACCCGACCGGGATCATCGCGGTGAACAGCCACCACTGGATCGCGTACGCCATGTGCGGGCCGATGTCGGAGTGGTTGGGCTCGGGCAGCAGCTCGGGCTCGTCGGCCGGTGCCGGCACGGTCGCGGTGAGCTCCAGGTAGCCGCCGAGGAGGGCGGCACCGGTCTCCCTGGCCTGCTGGGTGGAGCTGATCAGGTTGAACTGCCGGTCCGGCAGGCCGGCGCGGTCCTTGAGGCCGTTGCCGGCGGCCTCGTCGGCGCGCAGCCGTCCGGTCAGGGTGACCTGGCCGGACGGCGCGGCCGGGACGTCCGGGTAGGTGACGGCGGAGGTGCCGGAGGCCACCCAGCCGCGGTTGACCAGGACGGTGCCCCTGCCGCCGTCGAGCACCAGCGGGGTGATCACGAAGTAGCCGATCTTGTCACCGCTGGAGTCGGTCCGCTTGCGGACCACGAACTCGTGCTCCGGGTCGTACTGCCCGGTGGTGGTCACCGCGCGCCAGGTGAGCCCCTTGGGGACGGCGAAGCCGGGTTCCGCCGAAAGGGTCTCGTACGGGACGGGCCGGTCGGTGAGGGCCCGGGCGATCAGCTCGTTGCGGTCCACCCGCGCCTCGTGGCGGTGCAGTTGCCAGAACCCCAGCCGGATGGTGGTGGGGATCAGCAGCACGGCGACCAACAGGGTGATCAGCCAGCGCCGGGAGAGCAGAAAACGGTACACATGGGCACGGTACGCCCACCTCACAACCGGCTCACGCACCGGGGTGCGGGGCGACCTCGCGCAGCAGCTGGAGGAAGGCGTCCTCGCCGATCACCGGGGTGCCGACCTCGCGGGCCTTGCGGGCCTTGCCGCTCCAGCTGCCCGGTTCGTTGGTGACCAGCAGGCTGGTGAGCCGGCTCACCGACGAGGCGATGTGCAGGCCCGCCTCGACGGCGCGGTCCTCCAACAGCTCGCGGTCGGTGGAGGTGTCGCCGGTGAACGCCACGCGCATGCCCTGGACCAGCGGCTCGCCGTCCTCCCAGCGCCCGGGGTTCGGGTACGGGCAGGCGGGGCGCTTGCGGGCCTGGCGGTAGGCGGCACCGGTCCAGTTGCCCCGGGCGGGCGAGGCCGGCTGGTCGTCGCCGAGGTCGGTGACGGCCACGCAGGTCTGCAGCGGCAGCGGGACGCCCCCCTGGCGGGCCAGGTGCAGGCTGGGCCGGAACGCCTCGGCGAGCACCCGGGCGTCGTCCAGCGCGTTGTGCGCCTGCTGCTGGTGGACGCCGAAGTGCCGGGCGAGCGACGAGAGCTTGCCGTTGGGCAGCGGCAGCCGGAGGTCGCGGGCCAGCACCATGGTGCAGATCCGCTGGTCGACCGGGGCGCGCAGGCCGGCCCGGGAGAACTCGCGGGAGATCATGTTCCAGTCGAAGAGCGCGTTGTGGGCGACCATCACCCGGCCGCGCAGCCGCTCGGCGAACTCGCCGGCGATCTCCGGGAAGGTGGGCGCGCCCACCAGCAGGTCGCTGGTGAGGCCGTGGATCCAGACCGGTCCGGGGTCGCGCTCGGGGTTCACCAGCGTGTACCAGTGGTCGGTGACGGTGCCGTCCTCGTCCAGTTGGTAGACGCCCGCCGAGATGACGCGGTCCGAGCGGCCGAGGCCGGTGGTCTCGACGTCCACCACCGCGAAGCCCTCGGCGGGGGCGGCGGAGCGCTGGGCCGGGACGGGAGCCGTCCGCGGTACCGCGCCGGGCGTCTCGGGCTGGATCGCGTACATGGTCCAACAGAATAAGGCCCGCGGGCGGTGCGCCGCCGCGATACGGGTGGGACCGGTGCCGCTCGGAATGTTGGACGGGGCGGGCCGGAATAGAGTGGGCGGAGTATTCGTCGTACACCTGGTCGAATATCTGCCGGCCGCCCGCCGCACCCCGCGGGCGCCTCTCCGAAGGACGAACCCTCATGCGCGCCACCGTGATCCACGGCCCCAGTGACATCCGGATCGAGCAGGTGCCGGACCCGGTCGTGCAGCAGCCGACCGACGCGGTGGTGCGGGTGGTGAACGCCTGCATCTGCGGCAGCGACCTGTGGGCGTACCGCGGTGTCGCGGCCCGGGTCGCCGGGCAACGGATCGGGCACGAATTTCTCGGTGTGATCGAGGAGACGGGCGCCGAGGTGCGTGACTTCGAGGTCGGCGATCTGGTGGTCGCGCCGTTCGTCTGGTCGGACGGCAGGTGTGACTTCTGTCGCGAGGGGCTGCAGACCTCCTGCCCGCACGGCGGCTTCTGGGGTCAGGTCGGCTCGGACGGCGGGCAGGGCGAGGCGGTGCGCGTCCCGTGGGCGGACGGCACGCTGGTGAAGCTGCCCAAGGAGGCCCAGGGCGACGAGAAGCTGCTGCCGGGCCTGCTGGCGCTCTCGGACGTGATGGCGACCGGGCACCACGCCGCGGTCTCCGCGCGGGTCCGGCCGGGATCCACCGTGGCGGTGGTCGGTGACGGCGCGGTGGGCCTGTGCGGCGTGCTGGCCGCGCACCGGCTCGGCGCCGGGCGGATCATCGCGCTCGGCCGGCACACCGCCCGGACCGACCTGGCCCGGCGGTTCGGGGCCACCGACGTGGTCGCGGAGCGCGGCGACGCGGCGATCGAGGCGGTCCGGGAGCTGACCGGCGGCCAGGGCGCGCACTCCGTGCTGGAGGCGGTCGGCACCGAGGAGTCGATGCGCACCGCCGTCTCGATCGCCCGGGACGGCGGCGCGGTCGGTTACGTCGGGGTGCCGCACGGCGGCAGCGCCGGCGTCGACATCGGGCAGATGTTCGGCCGAAACGTTTCGCTGAACGGCGGGGTCGCGCCGGCCCGCGCCTACATCCCCGAGCTGCTGCCGGACGTCCTCTCCGGGGCCATCGAGCCGGGCCTCGTGTTCGACCGCACGGTGGACCTGGAGGGCGTGCCGGACGGCTACCGGGCGATGGACGACCGCTCGGCGCTGAAGGTGCGGATCACGTTCTGACGCCTCCAAGTTGACGCTTTTCGAAGGGCGGCACCGCAGTCCGGTGCCGCCCTTCGGCATGTCCGGATACGTCTGTTTTCGGCCAATCGGCTAGTGCAACGGAGTGAACGTCTGGCTGATCACGGTCAACCTCTTTCGGCCCGCGCGCCACCCTCCTAGCATTGCGCGGCGCGCATCCGGACTGTGACGCCGCTCACGTCCGATCGTTCCACTGGTGCGACCACTACGCCGAAGGAGTGAGGAGTCAGAGTGGAATCGCCGCCGATCACCACCACCGCCAAGGAAACCCAACTCATCGAGGAGGGCGCGGAGTTCCGCGCCCTCCGGCGCTCGTTCCGGAACTTCGCGTTCCCGGTCACCATCGGCTTCGTCCTCTGGTACCTGCTCTACGTGCTGCTCTCCAGTTACGCCCCCGGCCTGATGGGCACCAAGGTCGTCGGGCACATCAACATCGCCCTGGTCCTCGGACTGCTGCAGTTCGTCACCACTTTCGCCATCGCGGCCTGGTACGCGCGCTACGCGGACCGGAGGCTCGACCCACCTGCCGCCGCCATCCGCGAGGCGCGCGGCGCGGTGGTCCACGCCCCCCGGGAGGCCGCCGAATGACCCTGCTCGCCAGCCATACCGCGAGCGCCGTCGCGCTCGCCGACCCCCTCACCCTCGCCGACCCCCTCACCCTCGCCGCGGGCGCCACCGAGCACCGCGGTCTGACGATGACCCTGTTCGGCCTCTTCGTGCTCGCCACCCTCGGCATCACCGTCTGGGCCGGGCGGCAGACCAAGGACGCCGCCGACTTCTACGCCGGCGGCCGCAGCTTCTCCGGCTTCCAGAACGGTCTGGCCATCTCCGGCGACTACATGTCGGCCGCGTCCTTCCTCGGTATCGCCGGAGCCATCGCGCTCTTCGGCTACGACGGCTTCCTCTACTCGATCGGCTTCCTGGTCGCCTGGCTGGTCGCGCTGCTGCTGGTCGCCGAGCCGCTGCGCAACGCCGGCCGCTACACCATGGCCGACGTGCTGGCCTTCCGGATGCGCCAGCGGCCCGTCCGCACCGCCGCGGGCATCTCCACCATCGTGGTGTCGATCTTCTACCTGCTCGCCCAGATGGTCGGCGCGGGCACCCTGGTCGCCCTGCTGCTCGGCGTCAGCGGGGACAGCGCCAAGCGGTGGACGATCGTCGCCGTCGGCGCCCTGATGGTCGTCTACGTCGCCATAGGGGGCATGAAGGGCACCACCTGGGTGCAGATCGTCAAGGCCGTGCTGCTGATCGCCGGCACCGCCCTGATGACCGTCCTGGTGCTGGCCAAGTACAACTTCAACATCTCCGCACTGCTCGGCGCCGCCGCCGACGCCAGCGGCAAGGCCAACGCCTTCCTCGAACCCGGGCTGAAGTACGGCGCCACCGGGACCAGCAAACTCGACTTCATCAGCCTCGGCCTGGCGCTCGTGCTGGGCACCGCGGGCCTGCCGCACATCCTGGTCCGCTTCTACACCGTGCCCACCGCCAAGGCGGCCCGGAAGTCGGTGCTCTGGGCCATCGGGATCATCGGCGGCTTCTACCTGATGACCCTGGCGCTCGGCTTCGGCGCGGCGGCCCTGGTCGGACCCAAGGCGATCAAGGCGGCCAACGCGGCCGGCAACACCGCGGCCCCGCAGCTCGCCGAGACGCTCGGCGGCGGCTCGGGCACCACCGGCGGGGCCGTCCTGCTGGCGGTGATCTCCGCGGTCGCCTTCGCCACCATCCTCGCCGTGGTGGCCGGCCTCACCCTGGCCTCCTCGGCCTCCTTCGCGCACGACCTCTACGCCAACGTCATCCGGCGGGGCAAGGTCACCGAGCGGGAGGAGGTCAACGCGGCCAAGTGGGCCGCCGCCGCGATCGGCGCGGTGGCGATCGTGCTGAGCCTCTTCGCGGACAAGCTCAACACCGCCGCCCTGGTCGCACTGGCCTTCGCGGTGGCCGCCTCGGCCAACCTGCCCACGCTGCTCTTCTCGCTGTTCTGGAAGCGCTTCAACACCGCGGGCGCGGTCAGCTCGGTCTACGCCGGTCTGATCAGCTCGGTGGTGCTGGTGGCGTTCTCCCCGGTGGTCTCGGGTGGCAAGAACTCGCTCTTCCCGCACTCCGACTTCCAGTGGTTCCCCCTGGAGAACCCCGGCCTGGTCTCCATCCCGGTCGGCTTCCTGGCGGGCTGGATCGGCACCGTGCTCTCGCGCGAGCCGGCCGACCCGGCGAAGTACGCTGAACTGGAGGTCCGCTCGCTGACCGGACTGGGCGCCCACTGACGAACGGCCGATGGCTAAGCTGGCCCGGCCCGCCGCGACGGCGGGCCGGGCCGGTCGCTGTCCAGGGCCGCCACTCTCGGGAAGGGATCGCCGTGCTGCTCGACACCTTCGGCCGCCGCGCCGTCGACCTGCGGGTCTCCCTCACCGACCGGTGCAACCTGCGCTGCACCTACTGCATGCCGGAGGAGGGCCTGCAGTGGTTGGCCAAGCCGGAGCTGCTCACCGACGAGGAGATCGTCCGGCTGGTGACCGTCGCCGTCCGCGACCTCGGCGTCCAGGAGGTCCGCTTCACCGGCGGGGAGCCGCTGCTGCGGCCCGGCCTGGTGGCCGTCGTCGCCGCCTGCGCCGAGCTGACGCCGCGCCCCGAGCTCTCGCTCACCACCAACGGCATCGGCCTGGCGCGGACCGCGGGGGCGCTGCGCGCCGCCGGCCTCGACCGGGTCAACGTCTCGCTCGACACGCTGGACCCGGACACCTTCCACACCCTCACCCGGCGCCGCCGCCACCAGGACGTGCTGGACGGACTGGCCGCCGCCGAGGACGCCGGGCTGACGCCGGTCAAGCTCAACGCGGTGCTGATGCGCGGGGTCAACGACCACGAGGCGCCCGAGCTGCTCGCCTGGTGCCTGGAGCGCGGCTACGAGCTGCGGTTCATCGAGCAGATGCCGCTGGACGCCCAGCACGGCTGGGACCGCTCGGCCATGGTCACCGCGGAGGAGATCCTGGACCGGCTGACCACCAGGTTCACGCTCACCCCCGAGTCGTCCGCCGGCCGGGGCGCCGCTCCCGCGGAGCGCTGGGTCGTGGACGGGGGTCCGGCCCGGGTCGGGGTGATCGCCTCGGTGACCCGCCCGTTCTGCCGCGCCTGCGACCGGACCCGGCTGACCGCCGACGGGCAGGTGCGCAACTGCCTCTTCGCGAGTGGCGAGACCGACCTGCGGACGGCGCTGCGCTCGGGGGCCGACGACGCCGAGCTGGGGGCGCTCTGGCGCCAGGCGATGTGGGGCAAGAAGGCCGGTGCCGGGATCGACGACCCGGAGTTCCACCAGCCCGACCGCCCGATGTCGGCGATCGGCGGCTAGGGTCCGGCCCTGGTCGCCGGCCGGACCGTGCCGGGCCCGGGCTCAGCCCTCTGCGGGGGTGCCGTCCGTGGGGGCGCCCTCTTCGGCGCTCCGGTCGGTGAAGGCGACGACCTCCTTGAGGAAGCCGCGCACGCCCAGGAACTCGGAGAGGTGCTCGCGGTGCTCCGGGCAGGCGAGCCAGGTCTTGCGGCGGTCCGGGGTGTGCAGCTTGGGGTTGTTCCAGACCAGGACCCACGCGGCGTCGGACCGGCAGCCCTTGGCGGAGCAGATCGGGGTCTGCGGCTGGGTGTCCGGGAACAGCATGGCGTCGTCCTCAGGCGGTCGGCGGGTGGGTCGTCACCGCCAGTCTGTCACGCGCCCGGAGGGGGTCCGTCCGCCGTCCGGCGGGCCTGCGGCCCCGCGGTGCGCGCGGGCATGGCGACGCCGGGCAGCCACGGGGGGAGCCGCCCGGCGTCGGTCCGTCGCTCCGACGGGGGATGCGGAGCGCGTACGCAGTATGTCACGGTCCGACCCGGGCATGGGGAGGTCTTGCATGATTAATCTGAGCTTCTTCTGAGCTTTCTGTGGAATGCAACGGCGGAAAACAGCTCAAAACGGGCAGTCAGTTCGACGTCTGTGAAGAATCGGTGGGCATGCGCTCGGCCACATCGGTACCGTGCGTCACACCGGACCCGCCCCTCCCGCCGGGGCCGAGCATCAGCGGAGTGGTCGGCGGCACGTCGAAGGTGGAGGGCAGACCCGGCGCCCGTTCCCGGCCCGCGTTGGCGATCAGCACCGCGAAGTACGGCAGCAGCACCCCGCCCGCCAGCGCCGCGACCGCCACCCAGCGCTGGACGTCCCACAGCACCACCGCGAGCAGCACGCAGACCGTGCGCAGCAGCATCGAGGCCACGTAGCGGCGCTGCCGCCCGCGGACGTCCTCGGTCAGGCTGCTGCGGGCCCCCGTGATCCGGAAGACCTCGTCGTCGCCGGCGCTCTTTCCCATGTCCAACCGCCCTCGTCCGCGCACCCGCGCGCCTCGCCGCGCGGCCTTCCCACGGTACGCCGCAGGGTGACCGGCGACGAGACCGGGGCGGACGGACACGCGCCCCTACGGCTGGGAGAGGTACTCCGGCGGCACCGCGTCGGTCAGCCAGACGCCGTTGGCGCTGATCCGGAACTCGTGGCCGGCCGCCGCCATCGCGGCGGCGTCGACCTCCAGCACCACCGGACGGCCGTGCCGGGCGCCCACCCGGGTGGCCGTCCCGGTGTCGGCGGACAGGTGGACGTCCTGCCGGGCCATCGGCCGCAGGCCCTCGCGGAATATCGCGTCCAGGCTCCGGGCGGCGGTGCCGTGGAACAGCACCGCCGGGGGCGCGGCGGCGGCCAGACCGAGGTCGACCGCCACCGTGTGCCCCTGGCTGGCCCGGATCGAGAGGCCGTCCTCCGAGTAGGCGAAGCGGCGTTTGTTGTTGGTCGCCACCACGTGGTCCAGCTCGACCCGGGTGAGCCGGGTGCCCCGGGCCGCCAGGGCGGCCAGCAGGACGTCCACCCGGACCCAGCCGGCCCCGTCCAGCGTCACCCCCACCCGCTCGGGCTCGTGCCGCAGGATGCGGGACAGCATCTTGCTGGTCCTGACCGTGCGCTTCTCGTCCACGTTCCTCGTTCCCTCCCCCCGGCCGGCCCGGCTACGACGCCTGGCTGACCGAACTCATGTTGAAGCCCTCGACCCGCACCGGCGGCATCGCGGTCCGGGTGAACCAGTCGCTCCACTCGCGCGGCAGGCAGCGCTCGGTGCGGCCCACCTCGGTGATCCGGCCGAGCAGCTCCACCGGCGACTCGTTGAACCGGAAGTTGTTCACCGCACCGACCACCCGGCCGTTCTCCACCAGGTAGACGCCGTCCCGGGTCAGACCGGTGAGCAGCAGCGTCGCCGGGTCCACCTCGCGGATGTACCAGAGGCAGGTGAGCAGCAGCCCCCGCTCGGTCCGGGCGATCATCTCCTCCAGGGTCGGCGCCGCCGCCTGGTCGGCCGTCTCCAGGACCAGGTTGTCGACCGCCGGGCGC
Organism: Kitasatospora sp. NPDC127035; assembly: GCF_042726075.1. NCBI lineage: Bacteria > Bacillati > Actinomycetota > Actinomycetes > Kitasatosporales > Streptomycetaceae > Kitasatospora > Kitasatospora sp. NPDC127035. Next base: position 75,897 of record NZ_JBHXDN010000032.1, read on the forward strand.
AGGGCGAGCGACGTCAGGCCGGCCGAGTGGCGGCTGGTGACCAGCCCGGCCAGCTCGCCGTCCCGGATCCAGTCGGTCCTCGACAGCGGCAGGCCGTTGTCGAAGACCGAGGCGTCGCCCTCGGTGGCGTGCGCCAGCACGAACGGCGCCGCCTCCAGGCCGGGCTCGTCCGGGTCGGAGCGCAGCGTCAGCGGCAGCCCGCTGAGCTTGTCGCCGATCCGGGTGCCGCCGCCGGGCCGGGAGAAGACCGTCCGGCCCTCGAAGGCGTCCCGGCCGCCGGCGGACCAGTTCAGGTAGACCATGAGGTCGGCGACGGCGGAGGGCGGCAGCAGCGTCTCGTACCGGCCGGCCGGCAGGTCGATCCGCCGGGAGCCCCAGCCGAGCCGGGTGGTCAGCCCGGCGTGCAGGGCGGTGACGTCCACGTCGGAGAAGTCCCGGGTGGCGGCGCCGGCCCAGGCCGAGCCGGACAGGTCGGCGGTCTTGGCGTTCAGCTCGACCGTGCCGGTCGGCTGGTCGTGGCGCAGCCGCAGGCCGGTGGAGGTGCCCAGGTAGCTGGAGACCAGCTCGTGCCGGGCGAAGCCGTACAGCAGTTCGCCCTGGGCGGCGGCCCGGGCGAAGGCGGTGCCGAGGGCCGGCGCGAACTCCTCGAAGACCGCGACCGACGTCTCCGCCGGGGGCTCGGTGAAGTGCGGAGAGGCCGGCTGGTCGGCGACCGTGACCAGGGGCTGGGCGTCCTCGGCCGGCCCGGCCGCGCGGGCGGCCTCCTCGGCGGCCCGGACCAGGTCCGCCACGTCGTCGGACGTGACGGCCTCGCGGGAGACCACGCCGGAGGCGGTGCCCTCGGCGCCGGCCACCGTGGCGATCACGGTGAGCCGGCGGCCCCGGGTGACGCCGTTGGTGGTCAGCGCGTTGCCCGCCCAGCGGAGGTTGGCGGTCGACTCCTCGTCGGCGATCACCACGCAGCCGTCGGCGCGGGAGAGGCCGAGTGCCAGCTCGACGAGTTCGTGGGGCTGCATCGCGGTCATCAGTGACCCGCCTCCTGCTGGGTGTTGAGCACGTTGACGTTGCGGAACAGCGCCGAGGGGCAGCCGTGGCTGACCGCCGCGACCTGGCCGGGCTGCGCCTTGCCGCAGTTGAAGGCGCCGCCCAGCACGTAGGTCTGCGGCCCGCCGACGGCCGTCATCGAGCCCCAGAAGTCGGTGGTGGTGGCCTGGTAGGCGAAGTCCTTGACCTGGCCGGCGAGTTCGCCGTTCCGGATGGCGTAGGCGCGCTGCCCGGTGAACTGGAAGTTGTACCGCTGCATGTCGATCGACCAGGAGCGGTCCCCGACGATGTACAGGCCGTTCTCGACGCCCTCGAACAGGCCCTCGGTGGACGGGCCGTCGGCGGCCGGCCGGAGCGAGACGTTGGCCATCCGCTGGACCGGGACGTGCGCCGGCGAGTCGGCGAAGGCGCAGCCGTTGGAACGCTCGAAACCCTTCAGCTTCGCCATGCCGCGGTCGAGCTGGTAACCGGTCAGGACGCCGTCCTTCACGAGGTCCCACGACCGGGTGGCGACACCCTCGTCGTCGAAGCCGATGGTGGACAGGCCGTGCTCGGCGGTGCGGTCGCCGGTGACGTGCATCAGCTCGGAGCCGTACTTCAGCGAGCCGAGCTTGTCGAAGGTGGCGAAGGACGTCCCGGCGTAGGCCGCCTCGTAGCCGAGCGCGCGGTCCAGTTCGGTGGCGTGGCCGATCGACTCGTGGATGGTCAGCCAGAGGTTGGACGGGTCGATGACCAGGTCGTAGCGGCCCGGCCGGACGCCCGGCGCCTTCATCTTCTCGGCCAGCAGGACCGGCAGCTCGGCCAGCTCGGCGTCCCAGTCCCAGCCGGTGCCCGTCAGGTACTCGAATCCGCGCCCGACCGGCGGGGCCAGCGTCCGCATCGAGTCGAAGGCGCCGGTGCGCTCGTCCACCGAGGTGGCCTCCAGCACCGGGTGCAGCCGGATCCGCTGCTGGGTGGTGACGGTGCCGGCGGTGTCCGCGTAGAACTTGTTCTCCTGGACGGTCAGCAGGGTGGCCTGGACGTGCGAGACGCCCCCGGCGGCCAGCAGCCGCGAGCTCCAGTCGGCCAGCAGCGCCGTCTTCTCGGCGTCCGGCACCTCGAACGGGTTCACGTCGTAGGCGGAGACCCAGGTGGCGTCCGGGTAGACCGGCTCGTCGGCCAGCTCCACCCGGTCGGTCGACCCGGCCGCACGGCTGATCCCGCCGGAGAGCCGGGCCACCGCGACGGCCTGCTCGGCGACGCCCGCCGCCGCCTCCGGGGTGAGGTCGACCCCGGCGGCGAAGCCCCAGGCGCCGTCCAGCAGCACCCGGACGGCGAAACCGAGCTGGAGGCTGTCGGAGGTGCCGGACGGCCGGGCGTCGCGCAGCCGCCACGAGGCGCTGCGGACCCGCTCCAGGCGGAAGTCGGCGTGCTCGGCGCCGAGCCGGCGCGCGCGGTCCAGGGCGGCGTCGGCGAGGGCGCGCAGCGGAAAGCCGAGGAAGAGCGGGTCGACGGCGCGCGGGGCGCCGGCGCTGCTGGTCGGGGGCAGCGGAGGCAATCGGGCTCCCTGGTCGGGCGGAATGGCGGTGCGGGCACCCGGGATGCAGGGGTACCCGCACGGCATCATTTCCCGTCAAAGGGCTTTGGGCCAGCGCATTTCCCCGGTGACACGCGCAGCTCCGCGGTTCCGCTACCCGACCGCCTCCCACCAGCCGTCCAGCTCCGGCGGGTTGTCGACGTCCACGCGCTCACCGGGGCGCGGCACCGCCAGCCGTACGCCCTGCTCCTTGGCCTCGACCAGCAGCCGCTCGACCGGCTCGGCCCACGGGTGCAGGCCGAGGTTGAAGGTGCACCAGTGGACCGGCACCAGCAGGTCCGCGCCCAGCTCGCGGTGGGCGAGCACGGCGTCCTCCGGCGTCATGTGGATGTCCGCCCAGGCCGGGTCGTAGGCGCCGACCTGGACCAGCGCGGCGTCGAACGGGCCGTGCTCGGCGCCGATCCGCCCGTAGCCCTCGAAGTAGCCGGAGTCGCCGGTGTAGAAGACCTTGCGGGTCGCCCCCGCGACCACCCACGAACCCCAGAGCGTCGTGTTGCGGGTCAGACCGCGGCCGGAGAAGTGGTGGGCGGCGGTCAGCGTGAGCGCCAGCTCGCCGAGCGTGCAGGTCTCGTCCCAGTCCAGCTCGATGATCCGGTGCTCCGGCACCCCCCAGCGGCGCAGGTGGGCGCCGATGCCGAGCGGCACCGCGAACGGTGCCGACTGGCTGCGCACCAGCCGGCGGACGGTCGCCATGTCCAGGTGGTCGTAGTGGTCGTGCGAGATCAGCACCGCGTCGACCTGCGGCAGCTCTTCCAGCTCCACCGGTACCGGGTGCAGCCGGCGCGGGCCGACCTGCGTGGCGGGGGAGCAGCGCTCGCTCCAGATCGGGTCGAGCAGCACGCGGGAGCCCTCGATCTCGACCAGCGCCGAGGCGTGCCCGTACCAGGTGATCGCGACACCCTCGGCGGCCGGGCCCGCCCCGCCGGCCGGCCGGACGGTCGGCACCGGGAGGCGCGGCGTCCGGCCCTCGCGCTGGAACAGCATCCGGCGCACCGTGTCCCCGTCGAAGGACGGAGCGCCGGCCGGCCGGGCCAGCTCGGAGGGCGCGTTGTGGAAGACGCCGTCGCGGTACTGCGGCGAGTTGCGCAGCCGCTCCTCCCGCTCCCCGTCCGGCCGCCGACCGAACGCCGCCGGCAGGTCGCGCAGCGCCCAGGCGACCGTTCCCGCACCGGCCGCCAGCGCGGCCAGGGCCAGCAGTCGTCCGCGCCGGTGGGTGGTCCCCGGCTGTGCCTCGCTCATCCGCGCTCTGCCTCCGCTCGTCGCCGGGGCCTGGTCCGGCGTTGCTGTGCGGCGGCCCCGACTCGTACCGCACCACGGGGGCAACGGGTGCACCCCGCCGCCGGGTTCCCGATCCGGCACGCAGCGGACACCACAACGCCGCGCCGGCGGTCCGGCGGATCGGGCGAAAATGGCATGGGCACGGATTGTCGGATACCGACAGTTCCTTTGGTGCGGCGCTGTGGGAGCTCGATTCGCCGCCGCGCCGGGCCGACCGATAGCGTCACACCGCGTACATGATTGCGACGTACGCGGACATCACGGCGTACGCACACTACGGAGAGAGGTGGATCGTTGAGCCGCTCGGTTCTCGTCACCGGAGGTAACCGGGGCATCGGCCTCGCGATCGCCCTGGCCTTCGCCGAGGCGGGCGACAAGGTCGCCATCACCAGCCGGTCGGGCGAGGTGCCCGAGCAGCTGGCCAAGTACGACGTGCTCGCGGTTCGCTGCGACATCACCGACAGCGCCCAGGTCGACGCGGCACTGACCGAGGTCGAGGGCGCGCACGGCGCGGTCGAGGTGCTGGTCGCCAACGCCGGGATCACCCACGACACGCTGCTGCTGCGCATGTCGGAGGAGGACTTCACCTCCGTCCTGGACACCAACCTCACCGGTACGTTCCGCGTCATCAAGCGCGCCTCCCGGCTGATGATGCGCGCCCGCAAGGGCCGCATCGTGCTGATCTCCTCGGTGGTCGGCCTCTCCGGTTCGCCGGGCCAGTCCAACTACGCCGCCTCCAAGGCCGGTCTGGTCGGCTTCGCCCGCTCGCTGGCGCGCGAGCTCGGCCCGCGCAACATCACCGTCAACGTGGTCGCCCCCGGCTTCGTGGACACCGACATGACCGCGGTGCTCAGTGACGAGCGCCGCGCGGAGATCGTCGCCGGCGTGCCCCTGGGCCGCTACGCGGCGCCCGCCGAGGTCGCTTCCACCGTGCGGTTCCTCGGTTCGGACGAGGCCGCGTACATCACCGGAGCCGTCATTCCCGTCGACGGCGGATTGGGCATGGGTCACTGACATGAGCGGAATCCTTGAGGGCAAGCGGATCCTCGTCACCGGTGTGCTGATGGAGTCCTCCATCGCGTTCCACACGGCCCGGCTGGCCCAGGAGCAGGGCGCGGAGATCATCCTCACCGCCTTCCCGCGGCCGAGCCTCACCGAGCGCATCGCCAAGAAGCTGCCCCACCCGGTGAAGGTCCTCGAACTGGACGTCTCCAGCGAGGAGCAGCTGGCCGGCATCGCCGACCAGGTCCGCGAGCACCTGCCGAGCCTGGACGGCATCGTCCACTCGATCGGGTTCGCCCCGCAGGACGCCCTCGGCGGGAACTTCCTCAACACCCCGTGGGAGTCCGTGGCGACCGCCATGCAGGTCTCGGCGTTCTCGCTGAAGTCGCTGACCATGGCGCTGCTGCCGCTGATGCAGGACGGCGGCTCGGTCGTCGGTCTGACCTTCGACGCCCAGTTCGCCTGGCCGAAGTACGACTGGATGGGCCCGGCCAAGGCCGCGCTGGAGGCCACCTCCCGCTACCTGGCCCGTGACCTCGGCCCGCGCGACATCCGCGTCAACCTGGTCTCGGCCGGTCCGATCGGCTCGATGGCCGCCAAGTCCATCCCGGGCTTCGGCGACCTGGCCGCCACCTGGGACAACCGCTCGCCGCTGAAGTGGGACGTGAGCGACCCGGAGCCGGCCGGCCGCGGCGTCGTCGCCCTGCTCTCGGACTGGTTCCCGAAGACCACCGGCGAGATCGTCCACGTGGACGGCGGCCTGCACGCCATCGGCGCCTGACCACCCGCGTCCCGCGCCACCGCCCGGCTCTCCTTCCGTCGAGGAAGGGGCCGGGCGGTGTGCTGTCCGCGGCACGGCACGACTGCGGGGCGGTCGGTTCGCTCCCGCGCCGGGCGGCCGCGGCGCAGGCCCGGGAGGGGGCCGGCGCGGACCGTCCGGGTGCGTCGGGGCAGCCTCACTGCTGGACGTTCCGTCCGAGGGCGATCAGCGCGTTGGTGTTGCCGCTCGTGTGGCCGGTCCCCAGCTCGGTCGAGATCAGCTCGGTCTCGTCCTCGTTCAGGTGGTTGGCCCTGCCCCAGGCGCCGGCCATCTCCTGGCTCTCGGTCAGCGAGGCGAAGTGAGCCCGGGAGTTCGCGGTGTTGCCCGCGTCCTGGGCGTCCTTCCTGACGTCCTCCACCCAGCCGCTGATCCCCGCGTCGACGAAGGCGCCGGCGACGCCCCCGACCTCGGGGACGAACCCGGTCACGGTGCCGCTCACCGAGGAGGCGAACCCGCCGGCCTTCTCGGCCCACTCCATCCGGTCGTCCTTCTCGTCCAGGACGATGTCCGACCGGATGGCGTCGAACGCCCCGAGCGCCGTCCCGATGTTGCGTGCCGGCCCCTGCCGCTCCGCCGGTCCGGCCTGCGGATCGGGCGGGACGGCGGCCAGGGCCACGGCGGCCTCGGCCCGTTCGGCGTTGTAGAGCGTGGCGTACGCCTCCGGCTCCTCGGAGGCACCGCGCATGACCCGGACGAGGTGGTCGGCGCTGCCGCCGAGGTGGCCCTCGCCGTCCTGTTCCCACGCGCCGGTGCGGTGCGCGCCGGCGTGGTGCTGACCGAGGACCGGGTGGGTGTCGGCCACGTAGTCGGACAGGGCGTTGGCCAGCGGCACGCGAAGGTCCTCGTGGACCTCGGCGCCCCTGCCGTCCGCGTCCAGCGCGTCGACGACGCCCTGCATGACCCGTGCCTGCGCCGGGGTGTGCGGGCCTCCGCGGTGGCTGCCCCCGCCGGGGACGTCGCCGGTGGCGGCGGCCTCCAGGGCGGCGGCGAGGCCGGCCTGGTGGGTGCCCCTGTCCTGGATCGGCGGGCCGACGAGGGCGGTGGTGCAGGAGGTGGGCCAGTCGCGCTCGCGCAGCAGGTACCTGAGGCGGTCCTCGGCCCCGGGCGCCCTCGGGTCGAGGAACCGGGTGGCGGCCTCGGGGCTCCGGCCCATCAGCCCGAGCACGCCGTCCACCGGGTCGTGCACCAGGTCGGGGCGGGGGCCGTTGAACTGGTGGACCCTCCAGTGGTTGCCCCTGCGGTCGGCCGCGAGGACGTCGGTGCCGAGGTCGTCGAGGAACTGCGCGCCGTACCCGGCGGTGCCGTTCCGGAGCAGGGTGACGAGAGCCTGGTAGCCGTGGACCGGCGCCGGACCGCCGCCGAGGTGGCGGTCGTCGATGTTCCTGACGCCCGCTTCCCGCAGGCCCTCGCGGAACTCCCGGTAGAACGTGGACCCGGTGTCGCGGGTGGCGCCGGCGACGGTGTCGGCCAGGTTGGCCCGCAACCCGCCGTACTCGCCCTTGAGCCTGCCGCTCCGGTCGTTGATCCGCACGTCCAGCTCGTCGGCGAGCAGCAGGGTGCCCTCGGCGCCGAGCGCGCCGAGCAGGGTCCGGCCGTACACGGGGTTGCCGGAGCCGGCCTTCATCAGGTTGTCGAGCTCGGCGAGCTCCTCCGGGCCGAGGGTCCTGCCGTCCTTGAGCTTCCGGGCGAGCGAGGCGGCACGCCGGCCGTCGGCCTCGTCCCCGCCGCCGACCGCCCGGCCGTTGAACTCGTTCACCAGGTCGCCGACCTTGGCGGCGCGCCGGAGTCCGCGGGCGGCCCGGGAGTCGGCGGCCGTCGCCTCCTCCAGGTAGGTCCTGATCTTCTGCGCCCAGGCGGCGGCTGCTCGGTCACGCTCGCGCCGGTAGTCGGGCTCGTGGCGGTAGGCGGACCTGCCCCCCTCGTCGAGCGTGGTGACGTCGAACACGACGGCGCCGGTGCCGGTCACCTTCATGCCGTCGGCCTGGGCGTCCGCGACGGTCCGCCTGAGTTTCTGCTGCGCCGACCCGAAGTCGTCGTGCGCGTCGCCGATGATCGAGGCGACGGCCGCGGCCTCGGTCTGCGCGTCGAGGGTCTGCTGCCGGGTGTGGCCGACGTGCCGGTGGGCGGTGAGCGCGGTGTAGCCGAGCCAGAGGCCCTGGTTGCCGGTGACGGAGAGCACCTCGTTCTCCAGCCGGTGCTGGACGAGCCGGTACCTGCGGGCCATCTCGGTCCAGTCGGCGGCGGCCTTGGCCATGGCGGAGAGGTCCGCCTCCACGACGTCCTCGAAGCCGAGCACGGTCAAGCCTTTCCGGTGAACGAGGTGGCGATGCCGTGCTCGACGTCCAGGTAGTTGGTGTGGGTCTGGCGCATCATCCCGGCCTCCTGGTTGAGCCGGCCGTTCAGCTGGGACACCTGCTCGTGCCACTCCCGGAGTGCTCCGCGCAACGCGGCGGCGGTGTCCCATCCGCTCAGCCCCGCCGCGGCCGCTCCGGTCGCCTCGTCGGCGGTCCTCCCGGCCGCGGTGCTGTCGCCGGCGATGCCGTCGAGCGCGGTGGCCGCCCGGTCGATCGCCGCCGTGGACACCTTCGTCGGCGTTCCGCCGCCCGGGCCCTGGCCCTGGCCCGACTTCAGGTCCGGATCCGCCATCGCTGCTCCCCGTCGTGCCCGCACCCGGGTCGCAACCCGGCCGTCTACGAAGTGTGACGGGACGTTAGCACGCCGAAACCCCCCTCCCGCCGGGTTCGCGGGCCGTTCCGGGGGCGTTCCGGCCGGGGTCCGGACCGGCCGGGTCCGTGCGGGTCAGGGCCGGCCGTCGGTGCAGGTGCCGATGGCGCGGCCGGCCTCGTGGGAGGCACGCCGGGGGTCGCGGGCGCGGATGGCGTCGACGATCTTGTCGTGGCCGAGGTAGCGCTCGGCGATGAGCTCGGGGCCGACGTCGTGGCGCAGGTGGGCGCGGGTGACCTCGCCGAGGTCGGCGTAGACGGCGGCGAGGACGTCGTTGTGCGCGGCGGCGACGACGGCCTGGTGGAAGGCGGCGTCGGCCTGGATGAAGTCCTCGGCGTCGCCGGAGCGCCAGGCGTCCTCGCGGCGCGCCAGGGCGGCGTCGAGGAGGGCGAGGTCGCGGTCGGTGCGGCGGTCGGCGGCGAGGCCGGCGGCGGAGGTCTCCAGGGTGACGCGCAGTTCCGCGACGTGGGCCTGGTCGGCGTCGGCGAAGCGGCGGTGCATGACGCCGGCCAGTTCGCTGGTGGCGAGGACGTAGGTGCCGGAGCCCTGGCGGATGTCGAGCAACCCGTTGTGGGCGAGGGCGCGGACGGCCTCGCGGACGGTGTTCCGCGCCACACCCAGCTGCTCGACGAGGGCGGCCTCCGTGGGGATGCGGGAGCCGACGGGCCACTCGCCGGAGGTGATCTGGGCGCGCAGCTGGGCGATCACCTGGTCGGACAGCGGGGTGCGCCTCGGCGAGGACAGCGCCACGGGGGACTCCTTGGGGTCGAGTGGGTCGGGCCATCATGCCAACTCAAGGATGCGCTAATTCATCCCATCATTCTATGATGGCCGGCATGTCGTCCGCAGCAGACACCGCAGCCTCGCCCGATACCGATACCGACACTGGTGCCGGTACCGGGACCCGACCGCAGACCGAGCGGCCCGCCCCGCCCCGCCGCAGCCACCTCGGCTGGCTGTTCGCCGTCGCGATCGCCGCCGCGGCCTTCAACCTCCGCCCGGTGGTCACCAGCCTCGGGCCGCTGCTCGACCAGGTCCGGGCCGACCTCGGGATGAATCCCACCGTGGCCGGGCTGCTCACCGCCGTGCCCTCGCTCTGCTTCGCCCTCTTCGGTTTCGCCGCGCCCGGCCTCGCGCGCCGGCTCGGCCCGATCGCGGTGGTCACGGCCGGGCTCGGGGCGATCACCGCGGGCGTGCTGGCCCGTTCCTTCGCCGGTGGCACGGCCGTCTTCCTGCTGCTCACCGCGCTGGCGCTGGCCGGTGTCGCGGTCGCCAACGTGCTGATCCCGGTGGTGATCAAGCGGTACTTCCCGGAGAAGGTCGGGCCGATGATCGGCCTGTACTCGATGGCACTGTCGGCCGGCACCGCGCTCGCCGCCGCCGTCACCGTGCCGCTGACCGGCGCGCTCGGCGGGGACTGGCGGTTCGGCCTGGGTGTCTGGGCCGCGCTCGGTGCGGTCGCCCTGCTGCTCTGGCTGCCCGTCCTGCTGTCCCGGCGGCGCGAGAGCGGTGGGCAGGCCAACGGCCGGGGGGCCGGGAAGCTGCCGATCACCCGCAGCCGGACCGCGTGGGCGCTGGCCTGCTTCTTCGGCTTCCAGGCCACCGGCGCGTACGTGGTGATGGGCTGGCTGCCGAAGATCTTCCAGGACGCCGGCGTCTCCGAGGGCACGTCGGGCGTGCTGCTGGCGCTGACCATGGTGATCGGCGTGCCGGTCTCCTTCGTCCTGCCCAACCTGGCCGCCCGCCGGGGCGACCAGCGGCTCTTCGTGGTGGTCCTGGCCTCCTGCGGCATCGCCGGGTACTCCGGGCTCGCACTGGCCCCGTCCACCGCGCCGTGGGCGTGGGCGATCCTGGTGGGCCTCTCCAACTGCGCGTTCCCGCTGGTGCTGACCATGATCGGCCTGCGCGCCCGGACGGCCGGCGGCGTGGCCCAGCTCTCGGCCTTCGCCCAGGGCGTCGGCTACCTGATCTCGATCCCGGGGCCGATCCTGATCGGCCGCCTCTACGAGGCCACCGGCGAGTGGTACCTGCCGCTGGGCTTCCTGGCGGTGCTGCTGGTGCCGCAGATGCTGTTCGGCCTGCGGGCGGCGCGGGCCCGGTACATCGAGGACGAGGCGGTCCTGCCGGTGGCGGCGGCGGGGGCCTGAGGCCGCGCCGCGCGGCCGGGACGGGACGGGCGCGGGCCCCGGTCCGATCCCGGTCCGGCCCCGTCACCGGCCCGGGGCCGGTGACGGGCGGGGACGACCGGGGTGGGAGAATCCGGTCATGCCCGTACTCGACCCGAACCCCACCGACGGCCACAAGAAGCTGGGCCAGCTCGCCGCCGCGATCGGCGGCATCGTCGTGCTCCTGGTGATCGTGGCGATCATCGCCCGGAACCTGGGCTGAACCCCGCACCCACGTCCGGGTGAACACGCAGGACGGCGCTCCCACTCCGGAGAGTGGTGGCATCGGGCAGCACCGCGCTCCCGGGCGGCTTTTCTGCCAAGCTTGCTGGGTATGAGCGCCGACACGCCCCGCAGGATCATCGTTCTCCGCCACGCCAAGGCCGACTGGCCGAACGGCGTCGACGACCACGAGCGGCCGCTGGCCGATCGGGGCCGACACCAGGCACCGGAGGCCGGACGCTGGCTCGCCGACTCCGCCCTCAACCCCGACTACGTGCTCTGCTCCACCGCCCTGCGCACCCGTGAGACGTGGAAGCTCGCCGCCCACGAGCTGCCCAAGCGCTCCCGCAAGACGGTGTACGAGGACCGGGTGTACGAGGCCAGCCCCGGCGAGATCATCGCCGTCCTCCAGGAGACCCCGGACGACCACGCCGACCTCGTCCTGGTCGGCCACAACCCGGGTGTGCTCGGCCTGACCCAGGTCCTGGCCGGCGACGAGGGGGACCGCGAAGCGCTGGAGCGGCTGCGGCTCGGGGGCTTCCCCACCGCGGGCGTCGCGGTGCTCAGCTTCAGCGGCTCGTGGAAGAACGTCGAGCCGGGCGTCGCCGCACTGGTCTCGTACTTCACGCCGCAGGAGTGAGCCGGGACGCCGGTGCGGACGCGCGGCGGACACGCGGCGGACGCGCACGGCGGACGAACAGCTGATGCGTCGCTGACGTACGGCCGACGCACAAGGGGGCGCGCGGATCTGGTCCGCGCGCCCCTCGTCGTCTTCCGTGCCGGGTACGGGCTACTCGGCCGGCTGGCCGTCCAGCACGTCGGCCGCCTCGACCTCCTCGCGGGTGATCCCGAGCAGGTACAGCACGGTGTCCAGGAACGGCACGTTCACCGCGGTGTCCGCGGCCTCCCGCACCACCGGCTTGGCGTTGAACGCCACGCCCAGCCCGGCCGCGTTCAGCATGTCCAGGTCGTTGGCGCCGTCGCCGATCGCCACCGTCTGCTCCAGCGGCACCTTGGCCTGCTCGGCGAACCGGGCCAGCCAGCGCGCCTTGCCCGCCCGGTCGACGATGTCGCCCACCACCCGGCCGGTGAACTTGCCGTCCTTCTCCTCCAGGGTGTTGGCCGCCGCGTAGTCCAGCCCCAGCTGCTCCACCAGGTGGTCGGTGACCTGGGTGAACCCGCCGGAGACCACCGCGACCTGGTAGCCCAGCCGCTGAAGCGTCCGGATCAGCGTGCGCGCCCCCGGCGTGAACCGGACCTCCGCGCGCACCTTCTCCGTCACCCCGGCGTCCAGGCCGGCCAGGAGCGCCACGCGGGCGCGCAGCGACTCCGCGAAGTCCAGCTCGCCGCGCATCGCCGCCGCGGTCACCTCGGCGACCTCCTGCTCGCAGCCCGCGTGGGCGGCGAACAGCTCGATCACCTCGTCCTGGATCAGGGTCGAGTCGACGTCCATGACCACCAGCCGCTTGGCCCGCCGCTCCAGCCCGGACGCCACCACCGCGACGTCCACCCGCTGGGTGGCCGCCTCCTGCGCCAGCTCGGCGCGCAGCCGGTCGGTGGCCACGCCCGAGACGGTCAGCTCGACGGCGGTAACCGGGTACTTGGCGAGCCGGAAGACACGGTCGATGTTGCCGTCGGCGGCGGTGATCCGGGAGGTGAGCGCGGCGACGGCGGAGGCGGTCAGCGGGTGGCCGAGGACGGTGACGTGCGAGCGGCCCTCGCGGCGCGGCCGGTTGTCGCCGATGCCGGACAGGATCTCGGCCTGGAGCTTCTGCTCCTCGGCCCAGCGGTGCACGACGGACCGCAGCCCGCCCTCGGCGCCGGGTGCGCCGGGAGGAGTGACCAGGGCGCAGAGCGTTATCCGGCCACGGGTCACCACCTGCTCGATGTCGATGACGTCGACGCCGAACCCGGCCAGGGTGGCGAAGAGACCGGCGGTGATGCCGGGGCGGTCCTTGCCGAACACCTTGACGAGCAGGGTGCGCTCGTCCTCGGTCCGGGGCTGCGGGGCGGGGAACGGCTCTGCGGCCAAGGGCGATGCGTTCATGGTGCCTCCCACGCTACCCGCCGCCCGACGGGGCCACGGCACCCGTCCGCGTCGTGGACGCACCGGGACGCACCGGGCGACGCCGGGCGCGCGCCCGTGGACATGCGGTGGACGTGCCGCGTACGCGCCGTGGACGCACGGTTCGGGGGCCGTCCGCGAATCGTTGCCGCCTGGTCACAGTCACCGGGGGTGACTTTCACGGACGACCGGGGGGCTGGAATGATTCCCCCGTCAGATTGACGATCATTTCGCCCCGGGACGGGGCGCACCATCGGGGGAACCGAGAGAGCGGGGCAGGCGAGCAGTGCCGCAACTCGTCATCGAGATCAACGGACAGCAGCGGACTCTGGAGCCCGGGCGGTCCTACACCATCGGTCGCAACCCGCAGTCGGACTTCCCGTTCGACGACGCGCGGGTGTCGTGGCACCACGCCACCATCTCCTTCAACGGGGCCGGCTGGCAGCTGGACGACCACGGGAGCACCAACGGGACCTACACCGCCGGCGCCCGCACCATGCAGGCCCAGCTCTTCCCGGGAGCCGTGGTCAACCTCGGCAACGCCGAGAACGGCCCCCGGCTCTCCTTCTCCGCGCCGGCGCAGGCCGCCGCCCAGGCCCCGGCCTGGCACGAGGCCGCCACCAGCCGCAGCGCCGCACCGGAGGCCCACGCCGCCCAGCAGCAGGCGCAGCAGCCGTGGGCCCAGCAGCCCCCGGCGGCCCAGCAGCCGTACCCGCAGCAGGCCCAGCAGGCCCAGCCCCAGTGGCCGGGTCAGCAGCAGCCGTTCCCGCAGCAGCAGGCGCGGCAGCCGTACCCGCCGCAGCAGGGCTTCCCGCACCAGCAGGGGTTCCCGCAGCAGGGCGCCGCGCCGCACGAGGGCCCCGGCGGCCCGCAGCCGACGGTCATCCGCAACCTGACCGCCGGCATGAACACCATCCGGATCGGCCGCGCGCTCGACAACGACATCGTCGTCTCCGACCTCCAGGTCTCCCGCCACCACGCCGAACTGCGCCAGCTGCCCGACGGCCGGTACGAGATCGTCGACCTCGGCAGCCACAACGGCATCTTCCTCAACGGCCAGCGGGTCGAGCGCCAGCTCATCGGCCCGCAGGACCGCCTGACCGTCGGCCACTCCAGCTTCGTCCTGGTCGGGGACCAGCTCCAGGAGTTCGTCGACACCGGCGCGGTCTCCTTCTCCGCCCGCCACCTGACCGTCGAGGTCGACTTCAAGGGCGGCAAGAAGGTCCTGCTCAACGACGTCAGCTTCGGCGTCCCGGAGAAGTCCCTGGTCGCCGTCATCGGCCCGTCCGGCTCCGGCAAGTCGACCCTGCTGCGCGCCCTCACCGGTTACCGCCCGGCCGACCGCGGCGACGTCCTCTACGACGGCCGCAACCTCTACAAGCAGTTCGCCGAGCTGCGTTCGCGCATCGGCCTGGTGCCGCAGTCGGAGATCCTGCACAAGGAACTGACCGTCCGCAACGGCCTCAAGTACGCGGCCCGGCTGCGCTTCCCCGGTGACACCGAGGCGCGCGAGCGCGAGGCGCGGATCGACGAGGTGCTCTACGAGCTGCGCCTGGACAAGCGCGCGGACAACCGGATCACGGCGCTCTCCGGCGGTCAGCAGAAGCGCGTCTCGGTCGCCCTGGAGCTGCTCACCAAGCCGTCGCTGATCTTCCTGGACGAGCCCACCTCGGGCCTCGACCCGGGCATGGACCGCGAGGTCATGCAGATGCTGCGCGGCCTCGCCGACGACGGCCGCACCATCCTGGTCGTCACCCACTCGGTGGCCGAACTCGCGCTCTGCGACCGGCTGCTGGTGATGGCACCGGGTGGTTCGGTGGCCTACTTCGGCCCGCCGGACGAGGCGCTGCACTTCTTCGGGTACGAGACCTGGGCCGACGTCTTCCAGGCCTTCGAGAACTACCCGGACCACGACTGGGCCGGCCGCTACCGCGGTTCGGTGCACTACCAGCAGTACTCGGCCGACGTGGAATCCGGTGCCGTGCAGTCCGCCCAGATCGTGCAGGAGGCGGTCCGCCCGCCGAAGCCGCAGAGCTGGGGCTCGCAGCTGTGGACGCTGATCCGCCGCTACGCCTCGGTGCTCGCCTCCGACCGCGGCTTCCTGGCCCTGTCGGTGCTGCTGCCCGCGGTGCTCGGCGCGGTCAGCGTGCTGATCCCGAACGAACCCGGCCTCGCCCCGAACCCGAAGTCGCAGCTCGGCCTCAACAGCGGCGCGGCGACGATCATGCTGATCCTGGCGATCGGGGCGTGCTTCTCCGGGGCGGCCAACTCGGTCCGCGAGCTGATCAAGGAACGGGCGATCTACGAACGGGAACGGGCCACCGGGCTCTCCCGCTCGGCGTACATGATGTCCAAGATCATCGTGCTGGGGTTCTTCAGCGTGATCCAGGGCGCGATCATCTCCGCCGTCGGCTTCCTGCCGCGCAAGCTGCCCGCGCACGGCCTGGTCTTCAAGGACCTGCCCATCATCGAGATGAGCTTCGGCCTCATCCTGCTGAGCTTCGCCTCGATGATGTTCGGCCTGGCGATCTCGGCCCTGGTCAAGACCGCCGAGAAGACCATGCCGCTGCTGGTCATGTTCGCGATCATCCAGGTCGTCTTCACCGGCTGCCTCTTCCAGATCTTCTCCAAGCCCGGCCTGGAGCAGTTCGCCTGGCTGATGCCCGCCCGCTGGGGCACCGGCATGGTCGCCACCACGCTCGACCTCTCGCACCTGCTCGGCCCCTGGAACAAGGACTTCCAGAACCCCGAGTACGACGCGCTCTGGGGCCACAACTCGGGCCAGTTCTGGTTCGACGCCGGCGTGCTGATCGCGATGTCGGTCGTCATCGGCGTCATCGTGACCCGCCTCCAGCGCCGGCACGAGCCCGAGGTCATGCAGAAGGGCTGACCCCTTCACGTTCCGCCGAGGGGCGGCCCCCCCGACCGGGGTGGGCCGCCCCTCGGCGTTCCCGGGCCGTTTCAGGGCAGTGCCCGGGCCGTTTCAGGGCAGTGCCCGGGCACGACCGCGCCGTGCGACCTAGGTCTCCGGACCCGGGCCCCGCCCTGCCGGGGACCGACGCGACCGCCGCGCGGGCGGCGGTAGGTTGGCCGTATGCCCCCCGTGCCCAGCAACCACCGGCACGCCGGCCTGCTGCCCGTCGACCGCATCCCGGTCGGCCCGCCGCCGGACGGCTCCCTGCCCGCCTGTGAACCGTGCCTCGCCGGCATCGAGGCCGTCAGCCAGGCCCTCCTCGGGATGAGCCGCCACCTGGAGGTCCGCGAGGTCCTGCGCCGGATCACCGCCTCCGCCCGTCGCCTGCTCGGCGCCGAGTACGCGGCCCTCGGCGTCCCCGACGACCACGGCGGCTTCGCCCAGTTCGTCGTCGACGGCGTCACCGACGAGCAGTGGAAGGCCATCGGCCCGCTGCCCCGCCAGCACGGCGTCCTCGCCGCGATGCTCCACGAGAGCGGCCCGGTCCGGCTCGCCGACGTCCGGCAGGCCCCCTCCTTCGGCGGCTGGCCCTCCGCCCACCCCGAGCTCGGCGCCTTCCTCGGCATGCCCATCGTCGACACCGACCACGCCGACGACGAACCCGAGGTCCTCGGCGTCATCTACCTCGCCAACAAGCAGGGCGGCGGCGGCTTCACCGACCACGACGAGGAACTCCTGCGGATACTCGCCGCCCACGCGGCCCTCGCCCTCTACAACGCCCGCCTGTACGAGCGCAGCCGCGAGCTCACCCTCGCCGGCGAACGCGCCCGGATCGCCCACGACCTGCACGACGCCGTCTCGCAGAAGCTGTTCTCGCTGCGCCTCACCGCCAAGGCCGCCGCCAAGCTCGTCGACCGCGACCCCGTCCGCGCCCGCGCCGAACTCGCCGAGGTCGGCCGGCTCGCCGCCGAGGCCGCCGACGAACTGCGCGCCGTCGTCGTCGAGCTGCGCCCCGCGGCCCTGGAGGAGGACGGCCTCAGCGCCACCCTCGCCTCCCAGGTACAGGTCCTCGACCGCGCCCACGGCGCCGACATCGCCTTCGCCGCCGACGGCGTGCGCGCCCTGCCGGCGGCCCAGGAGGCGGCCATGCTGCGGGTCGCCCAGGAGGCCCTGCACAACGCGCTGCGCCACTCCGAGGCCCGCCGCGTCACCGTCACCCTGGCCGGCACGCCCGGTCGCGGCGCCGTGCTGCGGGTCAGCGACAACGGCCGGGGCTTCGACCCCGACTCCGTGCGCCGGGCCGGCCGTCACCTCGGCCTGGCCTCGATGCGCGACCGCGCCGCCGCCGTCGGCGGCCGGCTCACCCTGGACTCGGCCCCCGGCAGGGGAACGGTCGTCGAGATGGAGGTCCCCGGTGCCTGACACCGTGTCCGCGATCCGGGTCCTGCTGGTCGACGACCACCAGGTGGTCCGCCGGGGCCTGCGCACCTTCCTGGAGGTGCAGGACGACATCGAGGTGGTCGGCGAGGCCGCCGACGGCGCGGAGGGCGTCGACCGGGCCCGCGCGCTCGACCCGGACGTCGTGCTGATGGACCTCAAGATGCCGGGCGTGGACGGCATCGAGGCGCTGCGCACGCTCAAGGAGGAGGGCAGCCGGGCCCGGATCCTGATCGTCACCAGCTTCACCGAGCACCGCACGATGGTTCCCGCCCTGCGGGCCGGCGCCGCCGGGTACGTCTACAAGGACGTCGACCCGGAGGCGCTGGCCGGTGCGATCCGCTCGGTCCACGCGGGCCACGTGCTGCTCCAGCCGGAGCTGGCCGAGGCCCTGCTCGCCGACGACGGCCCGCGTGCCCCGCAGGGCCGCGGCGGCACCCTCACCGAGCGCGAGCGCGAGGTGCTCGGGCACATCGCGGACGGCCGCTCCAACCGGGAGATCGCGCGCAGCCTGCACCTGTCCGAGAAGACGGTGAAGACGCACGTCTCCAACATCCTGATGAAGCTGGACCTCGCCGACCGCACCCAGGCCGCGCTCTGGGCCGTCCGGCACGGTGAGTCCCGGCCGTAGACCCGCGGGCCGAAGCCCGGGCCGACCGACCGACCCGACCGATTCCGGCCGATCTCGGCGGGGTCGGTCCCGGGGCCGCACCGCTCCTACGGGCGCTCGTCCACCAGCGCGTTGTACGCCGCCACCTGCGCACGGCGGGCGGTCCGCCAGAGCGGCGCCAGTACCGCCTGCCGGGCCGCGATCTCGGAGGCGCTGACCGCCGCGCCGTGGCTGCCGGAGGCGATCGACAACAACGCCGCGACCTGGCGCGCGGACTCCAGCACCCGGACGGCGCGCGGCGGGTAACCCGGTGCGAGCAGCTCGGCGTGCCCGCGCCGGCGGTACGCCTCCAGCGCCCGCAGCGCCTCCGGCCCCGCTCCGGCCACGTCCAGCCGGGTCAGCAGCAGCGTCGCCTGGCGCAGCCCGTCGGTCAGCTCGAACTCGGCCTCGTGCAGCGACGGCACGTCGGCCGGCGGGGCGTCGTTCACGTCGAGGCAGCGCCAGAGCACGGTCGCCGAGCGGTCCCCGGGCGGGCCGAACACCTCGACCTCGGGCACCAGCCCCAGCGGCACCCCGACGGCCAGCACCGCCTCGCCGGCGGCCAGCGCGCTCGCGTTGAACGGGGCCGGTCCGGTCAGGCCCAGCGGGTGCCCGGCCGACGGCAGCGCCAGCCGCAGCCCCTTCACACCGAGGACGCGCAGCCGGCCCAGGGCCCAGGTGAGCCCGTGCCGCTCGCCCGGGCCGTCCCCGGGCAGACCGGCCACCCGGTGGCTCTCGTCGTCCCCCAGGACCGCCGCGGCGGCGTTGTCGGGCGGCACCAGACCGGCCAGCAGGGCGTTGCCCCAGGCGGCCAGCCGTCCCGAACGGGGCTCTTCGTACGGATTGTCGGCAGGAGTCGCGAGCATCCGGCCAGCCTACGGAATCGGCGGTCATCCGCGTGGCGTAGGTTTGCCCATGCGCGTGCGGCGCACCCACCTCCGTGCCCACCGGCCGCCGGAGTAGGCTGCCCGCCCGCACCGACGGCCGTATTTCTGTTTTGGGGAAGGCGTAGGTCATGAGCGACGTGCTGGAGCTGGTGGACGTATCCGTGGTCCGGGAGGAGCGCGCGCTGGTCGACCAGGTCTCGTGGTCCATCTCCGAGGGCGAGCGCTGGGTCATCCTCGGCCCGAACGGCGCCGGCAAGACCACCCTGTTGCAGATCGCCTCCACGTACCTCTTCCCGACCTCCGGCAAGGTCACCGTGCTCGGCGAGAAGCTCGGCGAGGTCGACGTCTTCGAGCTGCGCTCCCGGGTCGGCCTGGCCGGCGCCGCCATGTTCGACAAGCTGCCCGCCGAGCAGACCGTGCTGCAGACCGTCCTCACCGCCGCCTACGGCATGACGGTCAGCTGGCGGGAGACCTACGAGCAGTCCGACGAGTCCCGGGCGCTGGCGCTGCTCGACCGCCTCGGCATGTCCGCCCTGACCGGCCGCAAGTTCGGCACCCTCTCCGAGGGCGAGCGCAAGCGCACCCTGATCGCCCGCGCCCTGATGACCGACCCCGAGCTGCTGCTGCTGGACGAGCCCGCCGCCGGCCTCGACCTCGGCGGCCGGGAGGACCTCGTCCGCCGCCTCGGCGCCCTGGCCCAGGACGAGTTCGCGCCGGCCATGGCCATGGTCACCCACCACGTCGAGGAGATCGCCCCGGGCTTCACCCACGTGCTGATGATCCGCCAGGGCAAGGTGCTCACCGCCGGGCCGATCGACACCGAGCTGACCGCGCGCAACCTGTCCAGGTGCTTCGGCCTGCCGCTCATGCTGGAGCGGCACGGCGACCGCTGGTCCGCCCAGGGCCTGCCGCTCGGCTGACCGGCGGCGGTCGGCGGCGGTCGGCGGCGTCCGGGAAGGGCCGGCGAACGGCGGTTTCCCGGGGCCGGGCCGGGGCAGCCCCGGGGAGGCACCGGACCCACTGAACTCCACTGAACTGGAACCGGTCGCACGTGCGACCGGTTTCCGCCCCTCCACCTGCGGGAACTGACCGCCTGGTAGGCCCTTCCCTCCCTAGGATGGACACGTGGACAGCTGGATCTGGTGGCTTCTGGTCGCCGTCGGCCTCGGTATACCGCTGGTGATCACGGTGATGCCGGAGTTCGCCATGTTCGCCGTCGGCGCGCTCGTCGCGGCCGGCGTGGCCGGTCTGGGCGCCGACCCGGTCTGGCAGGTACTGGCCTTCGTCGCGGCCACGGTCGCGCAGCTGGTCGTCGTCCGCCCCATCGCGTACCGGGCGCTGCGGAAGGGCCCGCAGATCAGAATGGGCATCGAGGCGCTGAAGGGCGCCACCGCGGTCGTCGCGGAAAGGGTCGACGGGGAGGGCGGACGGATCAAGCTCAACGGTGAGATCTGGTCGGCCCGCGCGCTCCACCCCGAGCAGGTCTACCAGCCGGGGCAGCAGGTCGACGTCGTCGAAATCCAGGGCGCGACCGCCCTGGTCGTCTAGGGGAGAGTCCGTGGAACCCGTCCTTATCGTCCTGGTCGTCCTGGTCGTGGTGGCCTTCATCGCGCTGATCAAGACGATTCAGGTCATCCCGCAGGCCAGCGCCGCGATCGTGGAGCGCTTCGGCCGCTACACCCGGACGCTCAACGCGGGGCTGAACATTGTCGTCCCGTTCATCGACCGCGTCCGCAACCGGATCGACCTGCGTGAGCAGGTCGTGCCGTTCCCGCCGCAGCCGGTGATCACCCAGGACAACCTGGTGGTCAACATCGACACGGTGATCTATTACCAGGTCACCGACGCCCGCGCGGCCACCTACGAGGTCGCCAGCTACATCCAGGCCATCGAGCAGCTCACCGTCACCACGCTGCGCAACATCATCGGCTCCATGGACCTGGAGTCCACCCTCACCTCGCGCGAGGTCATCAACGCCGGCCTGCGCGGGGTGCTGGACGAGGCCACCGGCAAGTGGGGCATCCGCGTCAACCGCGTCGAGCTGAAGGCGATCGAGCCGCCGACCTCCATCCAGGACTCGATGGAGAAGCAGATGCGCGCCGAGCGTGACAAGCGCGCCGCGATCCTCACCGCCGAGGGCAACCGGCAGTCCCAGATCCTGCGCGCCGAGGGTGAGAAGCAGGCCGAGGTGCTCAAGGCCGAGGGTGAGGCCCAGGCCGCGGTGCTGCGCGCCGACGGTGAGGCTGCCGCCATCCGGACCGTCTTCGAGGCGATCCACGAGGGCGACGCCGACCAGAAGCTGCTCGCCTACCAGTACCTGCAGACGCTGCCCGAGCTGGCCAAGGGCGACGCCAACAAGCTCTGGATCATCCCGAGCGAGATCGGCGACGCGCTCAAGGGCATCGGCGGCGCGTTCACCGGTGCGTCCGGCCTCGGCGGCGGCGCCAACGGCGCCGCGGTCGCCGCCCCGAGTGCCCCGGCCGCGCCGCCGGCCGCCACCCAGGTGCCGCTCGACCCGGCGGCCGGTCCGCGCCCGCTGGACACCGACACCAAGGGCTCCGCCCGGCCCCGGATCGACCCGCTCCGCGAGTACCGCAAGAGCGACCCGGAGTGATCCCCCGCCCCCCGGCCCCGGTGGCCGGGGGACCGCCCGAGGCCCGAGGGCCCGCCTCCCGTACCGCACGGGGCGGGCCCTCGGGCGCTTTCCGCGAGGGTGTGTCGAACATCCCGAATCGTGGGCGAGGCTGGATCGCCCACCCCGTGGTCCGGCATGATCGCCGCGGACGGGACAGGACCAGCGCGGGAGGTGGCTCATGACGACCTGGGAGGCGATCGCCGTCCTGGTGGCAGGTGTCGGTGCCGGAATGATCAATGTGATCGTCGGTTCGGGCACCCTGATCACCTTCCCCGTCCTGCTCGCCGTCGGGCTCCCCCCGGTCACCGCCAACGTCTCCAACTCCTTCGGTCTGGTCCCCGGCTCGCTCAGCGGCGTGATCGGCTACCGCCGGGAGCTGGCGGGCCAGGGCCGCCGGCTCGCCCGCTTCGGCACGGCCTCCCTGCTCGGCGGCGTACTCGGCGCCTACCTGCTGATCGAGCTGCCCAGCAGCGCCTTCGACGCGATCGTCCCGGTCCTGATCCTGCTCGCCCTGGTCCTGGTGATCGTCCAGCCCAGGGTGGCCAAGGCCGTCGCCGCGCGCCGCCGGCCCGACGGCGACCCGCACGGCGGCCCGCTGCTGCTCGTCGGTATCTTCCTCACCGGCATCTACGGCGGCTACTTCGGCGCCGCCCAGGGCGTCCTGCTGCTGGCCCTGATGGGGATGATGCTCCAGGATGACCTGCAGCGGATCAACGGGGTGAAGAACGCCCTCGCGATGATCGTCAACGGCGTCGCCGCCCTGTTCTTC
The DNA here is from genome assembly GCF_042726075.1 of Kitasatospora sp. NPDC127035. NCBI lineage: Bacteria > Bacillati > Actinomycetota > Actinomycetes > Kitasatosporales > Streptomycetaceae > Kitasatospora > Kitasatospora sp. NPDC127035. The sequence goes on from NZ_JBHXDN010000032.1 coordinate 98,084, forward strand.
CTCTTCACGTCGACCGTGAACTGGGCGGCCGCCGGACTGATCGCGGTCGGCTCGCTCGTCGGCGGCCTGGTCGGCGCCAAGGTCGGCCGGAAGCTGCCGCCGCAGGCCCTGCGCGCCGTGATCGTCGTCGTCGGCCTCGTGGCGGTCGTCAAACTGCTCGCGACCTAGAGCCGGGAAGGACCCCGATGGCCCTGGAGATGCGGGAGATCTGCGAGCGCTGCGAGGTGTCGCTGACGCCGGACGGCCCGGCCTCTATATGTTCCTACGAGTGCACCTTCTGTCCGGCGTGCACCGAGGCGACGGCCGCCGGCTGCCCCAACTGCGGCGGCGAACTGGTGCCCCGTCCGCGCCGGCGGAGCTGACACCCCTTTTCTCCTTCTGGTTCTGGTGATGGGAGCGGGCCGATGAGCCGAGCACGGCTGACCGAGGACGAGATCGAGGCCGGACTGGCCGGCCTGCCCGACTGGTCGCGCGACGGGGACTCCCTGGTCCGCACCGCCGAGGCGCCCGACTTCCCGGCCGGGATCCGGGCCGTGACCGCCGTCGCCGAGGCCGCCGAGGCGATGGACCACCACCCCGACATCGACATCCGCTGGCGCACGCTGCGCTTCGCCCTCTCCACCCACAGCGCCGGCGGGCTCACCGCCCTCGACCTCGCCCTCGCGGCCCGGATCGACACCATCCTGCGGACGGAGTCCGCCCGCTAGCGCGCGCGAAGCCCGGTCCCGTCCTGCCCGGTCCTGCCCCTGCCGCTGCCCCGGCCGGCGGTCCGATGCCCCTGTGGGCACACCGGAACCGTCCGCTCCGGGGCCGTGAGATGCTGACTGCCGTAGTACAGGCGGTCGGGAGGGACGGAACGGATGGCTCAGGACCCCCTCGGTGACGGTCGGCCGCAGCAGTACCAGGACCAGTGGCAGACGCAGCACGCGCCGCAGGAGTGGCCCGCCGGGTACGGCGAGTACGCCGACCAGAGCCGGCCTGGCGAGCCCGGGTACGCGTACGGTCCCGGCACGCAGCACCCGGAACAGGGGTACGGCGAGGCCGCCTACGGGCAGGGCGGGTACGTCGAGGGGCCCTACGGCCAGTACGGCCAGAGCCAGTACGACCAGAACCGGCCGTACCAGCCCTATCAGCAGTACCAGCCGTACTACCAGTACACCGACCACGAGCAGCAGCAGTACGCCCCGTACGCCGTCCCGCAGCAGCCGCAGCCGGCGGGGGAGGAGCTGTACGCGCCCGTCGGTGCCGAGTACTCCGCCGACGGCTACGTGCACGTGGAACCCGATCGGGAACCGGAACCGGAACCGGAGCCGGATCCCGAGCCGGCCCCCCACGCCGACCCGGAGGCGGAGCGGCCGGTACCGGCCGCCGGTCCCGCCGCCGCGTCGCCCACCCGGACCGGCCTCGCGGCCAGGGCCCGGGCCGCCACCGGCGCCGTCGTCTCAGCCGAGCACGCGCCGAGCAGGCGGGCCCTGGCCGTCCGGACCGGAGCCGGGGTCGCCGCGCTCGGCGTCCTGGTCGCGGCCGGACTGACGGTCGGCTCGGAGGGCGGCGGCCGCGCGTCCGCCGGCGCCGCCGCCGGCGGGGAGCCGGGGTTCACCGTCGCCCATGCCAAGACGTGGTCCGCCCGGTCCGGGTCCGACCGGCCGGTCGGTGACGACACCCTGGTCGGCAGCTGGCTGCTCGCCGACTCGGTGGTGCGCGCCGACGCGACCGGCGTGCACGCGTACGACCTGGAGGCCGGCACGCCCGTCTGGTCGGTCGAGCCGCCCGCCGCGGGTGCGGTGCCCTGCGGGCTCTCCCCGGACGTCAACGCGGCGGGCGTGGGAGCGGTGCTGTTCCGGGCCCAGGCCGACCCGAAGAGCCCCTGCGCCCTGGTGACCGCCGTCGACACCAAGGCCGGGAAGACCGCCTGGACCAAGACGCTCTCCGAGGCCAAGGGCCCCTACAACTCCCGGATCGGCGTCACCGAGGACAAGGTGATAGCCGTCGGCGACGACCACGTCGTCGCGTGGGAGTCGGCCGACGGCAAGGACGTCTGGCAGTACACCGGGCAGGGCAAGTTCTGCACGCTGTCCGGTGGCGTGGCCGGCCGGACCGTCCTGGTGGCCAGCTCCTGCGCCGACTCCACTCCCGTCGACCAGGCCGTCGCGCTGAACACCGTCGACGGCACGGTCGCCTGGTGGCGCGGCCTGAACAACCGGCCGAGGACGGCGACGGTGCTCTCCGCCGAGCCGGCTGTCGTCCTCACCACCGGGGAGAAGCCCGAGGACGACCGGGTGTTCGCCTGGGGCCAGGCCGGCGACCCGGCGGTCGAGATCCCGGTCGCCGACGCCGGGGGCCGGTTGGAGGTCGCCCACGGCGCGTTCTCGGCCACCCCGGGGGTGTACTTCCGGGACCGCACCATGGTCACCACCGTCACACCGGTGCCGAACGGCGGCGGTCAGGCCGCGGTGGTCGGCTACGACCTGGACAGCGGCAAGCAGCGCTGGAGGACGGTCGCCTCCGGCAAGGGCGCGGCCAGGGCGGTCGGCATCGACGGCGGCGCGCTGGTGCTCGCCTTCGACGAACGCCTGGACCAGCCCGCGCACCTCAGCCGCTTCGCCCTGGACGGCGGCCGGGAGACGGTCGGCGGCAACTTCCCGCCGGGGACGGGCTCCCTGCTGGTCTCCGGCCGGGTGCTGATCGGCGGCGGCCGGGTCGTCGCCGTCCCCGAGCACTCCACCAACTTCGGCACCGCGACCGGATACCAGGCCAAGGGCTGACCGGGCCGGTCGGTTCGCCCGCCCGGCCAGCTCACCCGCCCGGCCCGACCGCTCGTGCGTGGCGCGGTCGGGCCGGGCTCCGGACTCAGGCCGCGGAGTGCACGGTGGCCGGGACGACCTGGGCGGGCAGCCAGTCGGCCAGCTCCCGGACGTCCGAGCCACGCAGCCCCAGCGCCATCATCAGGGTGGCCTGCGGCGTCGGCACGAACGGCTTGCGCAGCAGCTTCATCCCCGCCTGCTCGGGCGTCCGGGCGGCCTTCCGCTGGTTGTCCTCGGCGCAGGCGGCCACGGTGTTCAGCCAACTGTCCTCACCACCCCGCGACTTGGGGTGCAGGTGGTCCACGGTGGTGGCCCGCCGCCCGCAGTAGGCGCACAGGTACTGGTCCCGGACGAGCACCCCACGCCGTGACCACGGAGCCTGTTGTCGGAACGGCACCCGGACGTACCGCTGGAGTCTGATCACCCGGGGTACCGGCACGGAGACCCCCGTCCCGCGGATGGTGCGCAGGGGATGCGCCTGTTCCACCACGGCCTTGTCCTGGAGTACCAGGACCACGGCGCGCTGGAGCGACACCGTCGTCAGCGGCTCGTAGCTTGCGTTCAGAACCAGCGTGCTGCGCACCTCGGCCACCCTTCTCAACGGGCGTGCCACGGCGGCACGACCGTCTCTACACACGTCACTGCCGCCGCACGGCGGTGGGACCACTGTGAAGGGGCTCAAGGCAGTCGAACAACGGAATTTCCGGTGGCGGTGAGGGGCCGGGCCCTTCCGGGGCCGTTCCCGCGAAGCCCGAGGCGGGAGCGTGTTCATGTCGGTCCGGGCGAAACTCGCTGGCCCCGACCGCGTAGGCTCTACCACGCTGGAGCCGTCCTGCACCGGGGCCCGACCGGACCGGGCCCACACCGGGCGGACGCCCGACCGAAGGAGAAGCGTGACCGTGACGGACATCGTCGACGAGCTGCGGTGGCGTGGGCTGATCGCCCTGTCCACCGACGAGGACGCACTGCGCAAGGCGTTCGCGGACGGCCCGGTCACGTTCTATTGCGGCTTCGACCCGACGGCCCCCAGCCTGCACCTCGGCAACCTGGTGCAGATCCTCACCATGCGCCGCATCCAGCAGGCGGGGAACCTCCCGCTGGGCCTGGTCGGCGGTGCCACCGGCCTGATCGGCGACCCGAAGCCCACCGCCGAGCGCGTGCTCAACGACCCCGAGACGGTGGCCGGCTGGGTGGAGCGCCTGCGTGGCCAGATCTCGCGCTTCCTCGACTTCGAGGGCCCGTACGCGGCGCGCATGGTCAACAACCTCGACTGGACCTCCGGGATGTCCGCGATCAGCCTGCTGCGCGACGTGGGCAAGTACTTCCGGGTCAACAACATGATCGCCAAGGAGGCCGTCTCCCGGCGGCTCAACTCCGACGCGGGTATCAGCTACACCGAGTTCAGCTACCAGATCCTCCAGGGCATGGACTACCTGGAGCTGAACCGCCGCTACGGCTGTGCGCTGCAGACCGGCGGCAGCGACCAGTGGGGCAACCTCACCGCCGGCACGGACCTGGTCCGCAAGGCCGACGGCAAGTCGGTGCACGCGCTGGCCACGCCGCTGATCGTCAAGGCGGACGGCACCAAGTTCGGCAAGACGGAGTCCGGCACGGTCTGGCTCGACCCGGAGCTGACCACTCCGTACGCCTTCTACCAGTTCTGGCTGAACGCGGACGACCGGGACGTCTCCAACTTCCTGCGGATCTTCAGCTTCCGCTCGAAGGAGGAGGTCGAGGAACTGGAGCGCGAGACCGGCGAGCGCCCCGCCGCCCGCCTCGCCCAGCGCGCGCTCGCCGAGGAGCTGACCACCCTCGTCCACGGTGCCGAGCAGTACGAGCGCGCGGTGGCCGCGTCCAAGGCGCTGTTCGGCCAGGGCGACCTTGCCGACCTGGAGGCCCCGACCCTGGCGGCGGCACTGGCCGAGGTCCCGAAGGCCCAGGTCGGTGAGCTTCAGCAGATCGTCGACCTGCTGGTCGCCGTCGGTCTGGCGCCCAGCAGGTCGGCGGCCCGTCGGACGATCAAGGAAGGCGGCGCCTACCTCAACAACGTCAAGGTGACGGACGAGGAGGCGGTCCCGACCGAGGCCGATCTGCTGCACGGTCGGTGGCTGGTCCTGCGTCGGGGCAAGCGGAACCTGGCGGCGGCGGAGCTGACCGCTTCGTGACTGAATCTCGACGCCGCTGAGCTGCGGCTTCGACCATCGAGGGCGGGATCCAGCCGGATCCCGCCCTCGATGTTTGACGATGTCCTCCAGGTGGCCTAGTGTTGAACGAGTCGCTGGAGCGGCCACCCCACTCAGCAAGTCCCACTCCCACTCGAATCTCATTTCGATTGGGTCGGTCGGCTTTTCCGCCGGCCGAGGCGGGAGTGAATTTCGAGCAACACTCGGAATGCGCTAATGTGGAGGTCGCCGCAAAAAGCGGACCCGGCCAGTTCGGGAAATCGGATGAATGAAACTCCGGGAAACGGAGCGGAAAACGTCTGGTAAGCTGGAAACACGAAAGAACGAAGCGCCCGGAGGGTCGGTGTGAAAGCCGCCTGAAGGAAGTGTCCGTTCCTTGAGAACTCAACAGCGTGCCAAAAGTCAACGCCAGATATGTTGACATCCCCGGCCTCGG
>NZ_JBHXDN010000033.1:0-70768 GCF_042726075.1 Kitasatospora sp. NPDC127035
CGCGGCCGGGGGGGGGCCCCCCCCCCCCCCCGGGGGGGGGGGGGGGGGGGGGGGGGGGGGGGCGCGGGGGGGGGGGGGGGGGGGGCGCCCCCCCCCCACGGGGGTGGGGTCAGCGGGGGGCGGCAGGGCGCCGGCGCGGGGGCGCGGTGCCGGGTGCCCCGGTGAACGGGAGGAACGGGGTGCCCGCCAGGGCCGTGCCGAGGGCCAGCAGCACGCCGGCGGAGCCGGTCGCGAGGTCCGTCGAGAGGCGCAGCAACTGGTCGCCGGGGAAGGCGAGCCGCCCTCGGTAGGGGATCCGGTGGAGGGCCAGCAGGGCACGTTGGCGGTCCAGCAGCGCGGTGCGGTCCGCCGAATCGGTGGCACCGGCGGCGTCGGGGGCGCCCGCCGTACCGGCGTCACCCGTCGCACCGGCCGCGCCGTTCCCGCCGCCCGCTCGCCCGCCGGTGCGGGCGAGGTAGCCGAGCAGCCCGGCCCGCCCGTTGAACAGACCGGCCTGGATGACGAACTCGGGCTCGGCGGCCCGCAGGATCGCCGCCTCCCGCTCCGCCAGGACGCAGTCCGGCCGGTGGGCGAGCAGTGCGTCCAGCACGAGGCCGATCCCGGCGCTGCCGGTCTCGATGTAGGGCAGGACCCGGCGGCCGTCGACCACCTGGAGCGTCCCGTCACTCACCTCGACGCACCGTTCGAGGTCCAGCCCCAGGAGCGTCTCGGCCTGGTCGAGCAGCGAGTGGTCCCCGGTGTGTTCGTGTAGCCGGACGAGGGCGAGCGCGGCTCCCGAGGCACCGGCCAGGAGCCCGGAGCGGCGCTTGGCGTCGCCGTTCCCCGCCTTCTCCCACGCCCCGGCGGCGGACCGGGCGACGTCGAGTGCCTCGTCCAGCATCCGGTCGTCGCCGGTGGCGAGCGCGAAGTGGAGCAGGGTGAGCGCGATGCCGGGGCCACCGGTGGCCAGGCCCGGTGACGGTTCGCCGTCCACGGCCCCGGGGAGGCGGCGCAGCAGACCCAGTGCCTGCTGGTGCTCGCCGAGCAGGTCCAGGACGTAGGCCACGCCGTGGCCGCCGTGGTAGAGGCCGGCCGGGAGGCTTCGGCTGCGGGCGGCGTCCGCCAGCCAGTCGACGTGTCCGGGGTCGACGACGGCGCCGGTCGTGTGCAGGGCGTAGAGGACGCCGGCCGCGCCGTGGGCCAGGCCGAGTCCGCCGTGCGTGAACTGGGCGATGTCGCCCGGGAAGAGCCGGTCGGTCCGTTCGGGGGTGGCCGTCGCGGCGATGCCGGCGGCCAGCGAGTCCCTGATCGCGGGCCAGTCGGCGACCGGCTGCTCCAGCAGCGCGCGGGTCTCGGCGTGCCCGTGGCTCAGTTCGGGGCGGGGCGTGCGGCCGTCGTCCGGTGAGGATCCGAGGTAGCGGCGGATGTCGTCGGTGTAGCCGGGAGGCACCGGGAAGCGGCGCTCGACGGCGTCCGCGAGCTGGCCGGCCTTGCCAGGGTCGAGGGCGGTGAGCTGGACCAGGGGGTAGAAGAGCCAGAGGCGGATCGCCGCCAGCCCGTACCGGTCGATGTCCGTCCCGGTGCGGCCGGGCGGGGCGGTGAACCCTGCTGCCCCGAGTGCGGGCCGGAGGAAGTCGTCGACGGTGCTGGCGAGTTCGAAGTCGATGAAGCAGAGCTCGCCGTCCGGACGGACGATCAGGTTGTGCGGGTGGAGGTCCCCGAAGACGACGCCGCGGGCGTGGATCCCCGCCAGGGCCCGTTCCACCTGCCCGACGACCGCGACGGCGTCCCGGGTGTACTCGGCGACGGCGCTCTCGTCGGCGTCCGGGTGGATGAGCGGGTAGCGGGCCGTGAGCCATTCGCTGAGCGACTGCCCGGCCACGTACTCCTGGACCAGGAACTCGTGCTCCCAGGCGGTGAGGAGGCCGTGTTCGGCCGGGACTCCGGGGACTCCCGACAGACGGCGGAGGACGGCGTGCTCGTTGCGCAGCCGGGTCACCGCGTCGACGCCGCGTTGGTCGAGGCCGGCGAACGGGCGCGCCTCCTTCAGTACGACGGGCGGCCCGTCCTTCCCGTCGCGGGCCAGGTAGACGCCGCCGGCGTTGGAGAAGTGCAGGACGCGTTCCACCGCGTACGGCAGTCCGGTGTCCTGCGGCGCGGCGCGCTCGGCGACGGCCGGGGCGATGCACGCCGGGACGGGCGCCCAGGAGGGGACGGAGAAACCGGCGCCGCGGACGTCGGGGACGAGCCGGCCGTCCGGTCCGACGAGGGCCAGCACCCGCTCGCCGGCCTCGTTGCGGCAGTGGCGTTCGGCGAACCCGCCGTACCTCAGGTAGAGCGGGCCGTCCTTCCAGCGCAGGTCGCTGAGGATGTACGGGCCCTTGCGGCCGGCCAGCAGCTCGCCGAGACCGTCGAGACATCGCTCCAGCTCCGCGTCGTCCACCGGGTACAGCGTGCAGAACTTGCCGCTGGAACCGCGCGGCGCGTACTTGGAGTTCTGCACCTGGAGGATCGGCAGCCCGCGCAGGAACTTGAAGGTCACGCCCTCCCGGAGGCAGTAGGAGAAGACGGTCTCCAGCACCTCCTCCGCGGTCTCGATGCACGAGGAGACGTGGATCTTCCAGCCCTGGTCGGGGATCCGGACACCGACGGGACGCACGACGGCCCACATCTCCAGCTCGCCGTGCTCCCAGCCGTCGGGCAGCGGCCGGGTGACGGCGGCGAACTCCTCGTGCGCTCCCCAGCGCCGGGGCGAGTCGTAGAAGAGCGGGTCGGCGTAGGCGTAGGCCTCGTACCGGTTGTCCAACGGAACCCTCCTCGTGGCGGGGGTCTGGTCGGTGCAGGGTTCGGTGCAGGGTTCGGTGCAGGCGGGAAGAGCGCGCGGCGGAGCCGGGGGTGGTGGAGCGGGGGCGTGGAGCGAGGACGTGGTGCGGGACGACGGTGAATCCGTGCCCGCCCCGGGCGTCGAGGTGCCGGCCGAATGCCTCGGGTATCGAAATCTTGTATGGCGATACGGCCATCCGAATAGTGGGTCCGCCGGGGAATCTCCGCAACGGCGCACGTTCTGCCCGGACGGCCGGTTCTGCGCACCCGGATTGCGCCGGTGACATTCCGAGAGCGGGGCGCGCGGCCACGCGCCGGCTGCTGCCGTTCGGCGTCGTTCGCCGCCGGTGGCGGCCTCGGGGTCGGCCGGAGCGGGGCGCGGGGGTCCGCCCGTCCCGTCGACTGTATGGCCGACCACCTGGAGGGACGGCCCCTCCGGGGCTCCGCCGACCGGCGTGGGCACGCGCGCCTCGCGGCTGCCGGCTCCGGCGCACGCCCGGCGGAGGGCAGGGTTTCGGCGTCCGTGGACCACCCGGGAAGGGAGTTCGGATTCTGTCGAAATGCCGAACAGAATCATCCGTTCCGCATTTCAGTTCTATTTCGACAGTATTTCTAGGATTCGGAAAATTCGTTTCTGCATGTCCTGGCTGCCTCGGACGGGAGCGGTCCGCCGGAACCCGTCCGGCCCCAGAGGCACCTCCGGCCCATCGGGCACCGATGAGCACGCCGGCCGTCGGGGTCGAGGCCGCACGAGCCACCCGCGTCGGTTCGCAGGTGTGCGACCGCCTGACGGCGCGGCGGGCCCGTGTGCGGCGGTCCGCGGCGGGCAGACGAGCGAGGCGCATCCACCCGCGCCGGCAGCACGCGGTGGCGGGGCGCCCGGGCCGTCCGCGCGGTGCGCGGGACGGGACTTGAGGAGAGCAGCCGTACGAGGAAGGAGGGACCATGCCGGCCTTGACCCACCGACACCGCGGCGACCGGGGCCCGTTCGGGTTGCGTCGCCGCCACCCGGCGCCCGGCGCCCGACGGGCGCCCCGCCACGGATCCGATCGGCACGTCCCGCAGCCCGGGCACGGGGTGCTACGGCACGCCGGCCGGTTGCTGCTCGGCGACGAACTGTTCGACCGGGCGGCGGCCCTCACCTACTACGGGGTGCTGGCGCTCTTCCCCGGTCTGCTGCTGCTGACCGGCCTGCTCGGCCTCGCCGGGCCCTCGCCCGGAGGGCAGGTGATGGACGGCCTGCGCCGGCTGGCGCCCGGCCCGGCCGGCGACGTCCTGCGGGACGGCGTCGGGCAGGTGCAGCAGAACTCCGGTGCGGGCGGGGCGTTCGCGGTACTGGGGGCGGTCGGGGCCCTCTGGTCGGCCTCCGGCTACGTCGGCGCGTTCATCCGTTCGGCCAACGCCGTCCACGGGGTCCGCGAGCGCCGCCCGCTGTGGCGGCTGGCACCGGTACGGCTGGCGCTGACCGCGGTGCTGGTGGTGCTGCTGGCGGCGGGGGTGACGATCGTGGTCCTCACCGGACCGATCGCCGAGCAGGCCGGCCGGGCGCTCGGGGTCGGGGACTTCGGCCTCACCGTCTGGTCGTTCGCCAAGTGGCCGGGGCTGGTGCTGCTGGTCACCCTGACGGTCGCGGTGCTCTACCGGGCGGCCCCCGACCTCCCCTCCCGCGAACCGCGCCTGATCTCCCCGGGCAGCGCGCTGGCGGTCGCGCTCTGGCTGGCCGCCTCGGGCGGCTTCGCGCTCTTCGCCGCGTACGTCGACACGTTCGGGCGGATGTACGGGGCCCTGGCCGGGGTGATGGTGTTCCTGGTCTGGCTCTGGCTCACCAACCTGGCGGTCCTGCTGGGCCTGGAACTCGACGCCGGGCTCGCCCGCCGGCGGACGGCCGCGGCGTCCGGGCCCGCCGTGTCCAGGGCAGCCGTGTCCAAGGCCGCCGTGGCCGGGCCCGCCGCCGGGCGGGACGCGGTCTAACTCCGCCCCGGCCGCTCCCGCTCCTGATCCCGGTTCCGGTTCCGGTCCTGATCGCCGCCCGCCGGCTCGGACGGGTTCGGCCGCTGCGTGGGCACCTCGGCGTGGCCGCGGGCCGGGACCGCATCGGGAGGGAACGGGGCCGTCTCGTCCGGGAAGGACCCGGCCACCGCCTCGGTCCGGGCGACGGTGACCCGCGGAAGCGCGTAGGGGTGCCGGTCGCGCAGGAACGCGACCAGGTGCTCGCGGACCGCGCAGCGCAGCTCGAAGGCGCGGTCGGCGTCGGCCGCGGTCATCAGGGCCCGGACCACGATGGTGCTGGGGGTGGTGTCGACCACCTGGAGCGCCCGGCCGGTGCCGTCCCACCGTTCGTCGCCCGCCAGCAGCTTCTCGAACTCGGCGCGCAGCTCCTCGACCGGCGTGCGGTGGTCGAGGTGCAGCAGGACGGTGCCGGTGATCCCCGGGTCCCGCCGGGACCAGTTCTCGAACGGCTTGCCGGCGAAGTACGAGACCGGCATCACGATCCGCCGCTGGTCCCAGGTGGCGATCACCACGGCGGTGAGGGTGATCTCCTCGACCGTGCCCCACTCGCCGGCCACCACCACGACGTCGCCGATCCGCACCATGTCGCCGAAGGCCAGCTGGATCCCGGCGAACAGGTTGGCCAGCGAGGACTGCGCCGCGACGCCCGCCACGAGGCCGAGCAGACCCGCCGAGGCGAGCAGGCTGGCGCCGACCGCGCGCACCGCCGGAAACGTCATCAGGGCGGCGGCCAGGGTGAGCACCGCGATCGCCACGTCCGAGATCCGGCCGACCAGGTCGACCTGGGTCCTGACCCGGCGCACCCGCCCGGGGTCCCGCCGTCCGGCGGCGTACGTGGTCAGCGCGGACTCGATGAACAGCGACACCGTCCGCGCGGTCAGCCAGCCCGCACTGACCAGCACCGCCAGCAGGAGCGCGTGCCGGACCGGCGGCCGGATGCCCGGGCCGAGTCCGGCGGCCGGCTCGCAGCCGAGCAGCAACGCCGCCGTGGCCGTCGCCAGCACGGGTATCCGGCAGCGCCGCAGCACGTGCCACCGGCGGGCGCCGGGCCGGGCGGCGGACAACCGGCCGACGGCCAGCTGCAGCACCCGGTCCACGGCGAAGACGGCGGCCGGCACTGCGGCCGCCACCAGCAGCGGGCGAAGGACGGTCCAGATCGGCATGTGGGTCTCTCCTCCGGTCGTGATCGGGGTCCGGATACGCGTCGAGGCCCCGGGGGGAGAGCCGGGGCCTCGACGCCGGGCGCCGCGGACGGGGCGGCGCTGTCCGTCGCCTTCCCGCTGAGGGTTGTTCAAACATCCGCACGGCACCTGACCGGCCGGGCACCCCGGAGAGGCCCCTTCCGGGCGCGCCCCCGGGGCGGGCTGACACGATGACCGCATGGATGACGTGGACCTGGGCGGATTCGTCGTGCGCCGTGCGCGGGAGTCGGAGGCGGATGCCCTGGCGGGGATCGACACGGTCGCGGCCGGAGGCGACGACGGGCGGCGGGAGAGCATCCGGAGGTGGTGCCGGGAGGGCCTCGCGGTGGTGGCGCAGGGGCCGTCCGGCCTGCTGGGCTACTGCGTGGTCGAGTACACGTTCTTCGGGCACGGCTTCGTCCCGATGCTGATGGTGTCCTCCGCCGCGCGCGGCGGAGGCGTCGGCCGTGGCCTGCTCGATGCCGCGGCGCACGCGTGCGCGACCCCGAAGCTGTTCACCTCGACGAACGTCTCCAACCAGCCGATGCAGCGGCTGCTCCGACGGGCCGGGTGGAGCCCGGTCGGCCTTCTGCACGGCCTCGACGACGGCGACCCCGAGCTGTTCTACCTCCTGCCGGTGGCCGGAACGAACTCTGCACCCGTGACCTGACCTGACCTGACCTGACCCGGCGCCGGCCGACGCGCGGCAGGGGCCCTCCACCCGACCCGAACGGTGACCCGGAGTGTCCGGCCGGTCGCCGGGTGGCGGGAGCGGAGGCATGTCTGCGGACCGGGGCGAGGGCGAGCGGTGAGTTCTTCCTGCCCGTGGGCGACGTGATCGTCACCTGACGACGTGGCGGACACGGGTCTGGCCCCGGCGGAGCTTCGCCGGGGCCAGGTCTCTCCGTGTCTCCAGGGCTGCCGTGTCGCAGGCTCGGTGAGGGATGCCGCGCAGAAGTGAGACCCGCTGCGCCCGGGCGCCGATGGGTCGGCGGCCGGCTCTGACGAGAAGATCTTCAGCGTCGACCCCCCTAAATGACGGTCGCTCACCAGCCGGAGCCGAAGAATTTTCGGTCTCGGTGTCGGCTTCCTTGCCGGTTCCCGTGCCCCGGGTCAGCCCGGCAGGTGCGGCAGACGGGGCAGACGGGGCAGCAGGGCCTCGGGCCGGATCGGCAGTTCGCGGACGCGGACGCCGCACGCGTGGCGGACGGCGTTGACGACGGCGGCGGCCGTGCCGACGATGCCGAGCTCGCCGATGCCCTTGGCCCCCATCGGGTTCAGGTGTTCGTCGTGCTCGTCCAGCCAGAACGCCTCGACGACGGGGACGTCGGCGTTGACGGCGACGTGGTAGGAGGCCAGGTCCCGTTCGGCGTGGTCACCGAACCCCGGGTCCAGGGTGCTGTGTTCGAGCAGGGCCATCGACGCGCCCATGATCATCGCGCCGGTGAACTGGGAGCGGGCGGTGCGGGTGTTCAGGATCCGGCCGGCGGCGAAGACGCCGAGCAGCCGGCGCAGCCGCACCTCGCCGGTGTCGGCGTCCACCTCGACCTCGGCGAACTGGGCGCCGAAGGCGTGCCGGGCGAAGGTACTGCCCGCCGCGACCGCGTCGGTGGTGTCGGCGCGATGGCGGAGCCCCTCGGAGGGGAGGGGCGTACCGCCCCGGTCGGTGAGCGCGCGGCGCAGCCCGGTGCAGGCGTCGTGGACGGCCCACCCCCAGGAGGCGGTGCCGGCCGAGCCGCCCGCGAGCGGGGCGGGCGGCAGGTCGCTGCGGCCGATCTCCACGTCCACCCGGTCCGGGGGGACGGCCAGGGTCTCGGCGGCGACGGCGGCGAGGACGGTGCGGGCACCCGTGCCGATGTCGGTGGCGTTGACGCGCACGAGGAAGGTGCCGTCCGGGCGGGCGAGGACCTCGGCGGTGGAGGGGGCGATCAGCACCGGGTAGGTGGCGGACGCGACCCCGCTGCCCAGCAGCCGGCGCCCCTCGCGGCACGGGCCGTCCGCGTGCCGGCGGGACCAGTCGAAGCGGCGGGCGCCCTCGCGCAGGCACTCCACCAGGTGGCGGCTGCTGAACGGGCGGTCGCTGTCCGGCTCGACGGCCGGTTCGTTGCGGATCCGCAGCTCGACCGGGTCCAGCCCGCAGGTCTCGGCCAGCTCGTCCATCGCGCACTCCAGCGCGAACATGCCCGGGGCCTCGCCGGGCGCCCGCATCCAGGACGGGGTGGGTACGTCCTGGCGCACCACCCGGTGGACGGTCCGGCTGTTCGGGGAGCGGTACATCACCCGGGCCGGGACGGCGGCCTGCTCGACGAACTCCCGCACGGTCGAGGAGCGGGTCGTCACCTCGTGGGCCAGCGCGGTGATCCTGCCGTCGTCGTCGGCACCCAGCCGGACCCGGTGGACGGTGGGCGCGCGGTATCCGGTGAGGGCGGGCAGCTGGTCCCGGGGCAGCGCGAGCCGTACCGGGCGGTCGACCCGGCGGGCGGCCATCGTCGCCAGCACGGCGTGCGGCCGGGTGGTGCCCTTCGAGCCGAAGCCGCCGCCGACGTGTTCGCTGATCACCAGGACGTCGGCGACGGCCAGGCCGAACAGCGTGGCGAGGGTCGTCCGGACCTGGTTGGTGCCCTGGCTGGAGTCGTGCACGGTCAGGCGTTCGCCGTCCCACTGCGCGGTGGCGGTGTGCGGCTCCATCGGGTGGTTGTGCAGCGGACCGATCCGGTAGGTGCGGTCGATCCGGACGGCCGCCTGACCGTGGGCGGTGTCGAAGTCGCCGCGCTCGCGGACGGCCGGGTGGCCGCCGTTGGCCTGGGCCGGGGTGTAGAGGCCCTGGTGGTCGTCGGTCAGGACGACGTCGAACGGCTCCGGCCGGTAGACGCACTCGATGGCGGCGGCGCCGGCCCGGGCGTCCTCGGGGGTCTCGGCGACGACCAGGGCGACGATCTGGCCGCGGTGGGCGATCCGCGGGGACTGCAGGACGGCGAGCGTCGGATCGCCGTCGTCGGGGAGAGCGAGCGCGGGCGCGTCGTGGTGGGTGAGTACCGCGAGCACGCCGGGGACGGCCAGTGCGGCCTCGGTCCGTACGGCGGCGAGGTCGCCGCGGGCGATCGTGGCGGGCACCGGCCAGGCGTGGGCGAGGCCGTCCGGGTGGTGGTCGCCGGCGTAGCGGGCGGTGCCGGTGACCTTGGCCCAGCCTTCGAGGCGGGCGAGGTCCGCCCGGTCGGTGGTCATCTGTCCTCCTGGACTTCGTCGGTCGGCGCGCTCGGAGCAGGCGTTGCGGCCTGCACCGCCAGCGCGGTCAGTTCGGTGACGGCCAGCCGGTGGGCCAGCGGCACCTTGAACGCGTTGTCGCGCAGCGGGCGGGCGGTGGTCAGCTCGGCGTCCATGGCGCGGGCGAACGCCTCCTCGGTGGCCGGGCCCCCGGCGAGCGCGGCCTCGGCGGTGAGGGCCCGCCAGGGCTTGGGCGCCAGTCCGCCGAAGGCCAGCCGGACGCCGGCGACCCGGTCGTGGCGCACCGTCAGCAGGACGGCCAGGGAGACGGTCGCGAACGCGAAGGAGGCGCGTTCGCGGACCTTGCGGTAGCCGCCCGTCGCGCCGGCCGGCGGCGCGGGCAGCTCGACGGCGGTGATCAGCTCCGCCGGTGCGAGCTCGGTGTCGCGGTCGGGCGTGTCGCCGGGCAGCCGGTGGAACCCGGTGAGCGGGAGCACGCGGTCGCCGTCCGGTCCGGTGAGGTGCACCACGGCGTCCAGCGCGACCAGGGCGACCGCGAGGTCGGAGGGGTGGGAGGCCACGCAGTGCGCGGAGGTGCCGAGCACGGCGAGATCGCGGTGGACGCCGTCGAGCGCGGGGCAACCCGAGCCGGGAAGACGCTTGTTGCAGGGTTTGGTGACGTCCTGGAAGTAGAGGCAGCGGGTGCGTTGGAGGAGGTTGCCGCCGGTGGTGGCCGCGTTGCGCAGCTGGCCGCTCGCCCCCGCCAGGACGGCCCCGGAGAGGAGCGGGTAGCGGTCGCGGACCAGGGGGTGCGCGGCGAGGTCGCTGTTGCGGACGGTGGCACCGATCCGCAGGCCGCCGTCCGCCGTCTCCTCGATCCGGTCGAGCGGCAGGCGGGCGATGTCCACCAGCAGGGCGGGCCGTTCCACACCGAGCTTCATCAGGTCGACCAGGTTGGTTCCGCCGGCCAGTGCCCGGGCCTGCGGGTGGGCGGCCAGCAGGGCGACGGCCGACGCCACGTCGGCCGGGCGGTGGTATCCGAGCGGCCTCATCCGGCGACCCGCGATCCCGCGCCGGCCCCGGCCGGCCGCCCGCCGGCGCCCTGCCCGCCGGCCGCGCCCGCGGCGGCGTCCCGCAGCACCCGGCAGACGGCCCGCACGATGCCGGGGTAGGCGCCGCAACGGCAGAGGTTGCCGCTGAGCAGCTCGCGGACGGCCGCTTCGTCGAGCGGGTCCGCCGCGGCGGCCGTCTCGTCGAGCAGGCCCGCGGCCGAGCAGAGCTGGCCCGGTGTGCAGAAGCCGCACTGGAACGCGTCCTCCTCGACGAACGCGCGTTGCAGCGGGTGCGGCCCGTCCGGCCCGGCGAGCCCCTCCACGGTCCGGACGGCTGCGCCGTCCTGGGCGACGGCGAGCAGCAGACAGCTGTTGAACCGGCGCCCGTCCAGCAGCACCGTGCAGGCCCCGCACTGGCCGTGGTCGCACCCCTTCTTCGCGCCGGTCAGACCGAGCCGGTCCCGCAGCGTGTCCAGCAGGGTGCTCCGGTGGTCCACCGTGAGCGTGTGCGGGTGGCCGTTGACGGTCAGCGTGATCGTGCTCGCGGTCGGCACGGTTTCGGTGGGATCCATGAGGCCAGGCATTCCACCGGGGTCGCGTCCGGACACGCCGCCGCCGCGCAGACCACCGAAACGACGCACCGTGCCGCGTCGAGGGGAGCGGTGCCGCAGGCGGGCGCGCCGCTCGCCGTGCTCGCTCACCGGACGGCGTCCTGCGGGGAACCCGTTCCGTGACCGACCTCTCGGTAGGCTGGTCGGATGACCGATGGACTTCCTCCCGGCGGCGTCGGGATCACCGAGGCCGAGGCCGGGGCCAGATGGGCGAACGCCTGGACGCCCGCCGAGGTCGCGGCCCGGCTCGCAGGCGTCTCGGCCCCCTGGTGCGTCGCCGGGGGATGGGCCGTCGACCTGTTCAGGGGCGAGCGGACCCGGCGCCACGACGACCTGGAGATCGCGGTCCCGGCCGCGCGGTTCCCCGAGATCCGGGCCCGGTTCGACGCGTTCGCCTTCGACGTCGTCGCGTCCGGCCGTCTCTGGGAGCTCACGCCGGAGGTGGCGGGACTGTCCCACCAGACCTGGCTGCGCGACCCCGCGACCGGGGACTTCCTGGTGGACGTCTTCCGCGAGCCGCACGACGGACCGACCTGGATCTGCCGGCGCGACCCCTCGATCCGCCTGCCGTACACCGCCGTCGTCCGCCGGACGGTGGACGGCATCCCGTACCTCGCGCCGGAACTGGCGCTGCTGTTCAAGGCCAAGGCCGCCCGCCCCAAGGACCGGCACGACTTCGCCGGCGCGCTCCCCCTGATGGACGGGGCCCAGCGGCAGACCCTGGCCGCGCTCCTCACCCGGGTGCATCCGGGACACGGCTGGCTGGCGGACCTCCCGCCGGTCGACGGCCCCGCGCCCTGAAGACCCCGCGCGCTGAAGACCCCGCGCTCGGACGGCCCCGCGCTCCGACGGCTCCGGTTCGCCGTGCAGCGTCACCGGCGCCCCCGGGTGCGGCGGGCGTAGTCGACGGTGACGGCGGCGAGGAGCGGGCCCCAGGCCACCAGGGGGAGGTAGCAGAGGGTCATCACCAGAGCGGCGAGGCCCTGCGGGGCGTCGGGGCTGCCCATGTTGTCGGGGCTGTTCCAGCAGAGGACACCGAGGACGCCCGCGGCCGTCAGGACCAGTGCGCCCAGGGCGGCCGGGACGACCGCGGCGAGGGGGCGGACCGCGCGCCCGCCGATCAGGGGCATCCAGCGGGGGACCACCCGCCCCCAGGGGCGGACCAGGCCGAGGGTGAGGAAGGCCAGGACCTCGGCGAGCGCACTCAGGGTCAGCATGTAGACGGTGCCCCAGCCGGGGACGTTCTGGTGGAGGAAGGCGAGCGCCTCACCGGAGAAGCCCATCGTCGCGCCGAAGGCGAAGGCGATCCGCCAGAGTCCGGACGGCACGGTGGTCCAGACGGCCGCCTTGGCGGCGAGTTCGGCCCAGCGTGGGGCGGGGGCGACGGCGGGGGCTTCGGCCGGGACGCCGGCCGGATGGAACGAGGACCGGACGGCGCCGTGGCCGGACGGCCGGGCCTGCAGGGTCGGAGTCCGGGTGGACTCGGTGGACCCGGCGGACCGGAAGGACTGCGTGGTGTCGATCATGGGACTGGCTCCTCTTCCCGGCGGCCCGGTCGGCCGCTGCGATGCCTCAAGACTGCTGGTCGGGCGGGGTGGGGCGGCAGATGCCGATCGGGCTGTTCCGGGAGGTCCGGCCCGGGCCCGTATGTGCCGATCGGCAGGGGTGGCCGGGCCCGAAGATCCGTAAGGTGGGGGCATGGGGGCGGAAGAATGATCGGACGAACGCTGGCGGCTCTCGCCGTACCGGGCGTGGCGGTGCTCGCTCTGACGGTGCGACGACGGCACGGGCCGGCGACTGCGGCGACTGCGGCGGGTGCGGCGAGTGCGGTGACTGCGGCGAGTGCGGTGACTGCGGCGGCGACCGCGGCGGTGGCTGCCGCGGTGTCGCTGGCGGTCACCGCCGCGACCGCGCTCCTCGGTCGGTGGGAGGAAGCGGACCGGATACCCGCCCTGGCGGCGCTGGCCGAACTGGCCGCGCTGCTCCTGCTGGTGGTCCTCGCGCTGCGCCACTCCCGGCGCCGGCCCGGATCGGTGTCGGTCGCGGCCGTCGGCCTGGCGGTGGCACTCTGGCCGTCCCGGTTCGAGGGGGCCGACGCGGCGGCCGACCCGCTGACCCTCACCGGGTTCGGCGCGGTCCTCGTCGTCCCGGCGGCGCTCGCCGGGCTGTACCTGCGCGGCCTGGACGACACCCGGCGCCGTTCGGTGGAGACCGCCCGCCGGGCCCAGCGGATTGAACTCGCCCACGACCTGCACGACTTCGTGGCGCACGACGTCAGCGGCATGGTCGCGCTGGCCCAGGCCGGCACGGTCCTGGCGGCCGCCGACCCGGTCGGCGCGGCGGCGCTCTTCGAGCGGATCGAGAAGGCCGGGCAACAGGCGCTCGGTGCCCTGGACCGGACGGTCGACCTGTTGCGGACACCGCAGGATCGGCCGGGAGCCGAGCGCGCACCGCAGCCCGGCCTGGAGGAACTCGCCTCCCTGGTCGACCGGTTCGCGTCCTCCGGCCGTACCTCCGTGCAGCTGGAGGCCCCGGAGAAGGACACCGGGGTACCGCGCGAGGTGGCGGCGACGGCGTACCGGGTCGTCGTCGAGGCGCTGACGAACGTCCGGCGCCACGCGCCCGCGGCGCGTGCGGTCGTGGTGCGGGTCCTCCGGGTCGGGGGCGGTCTGGAGGTCACGGTGGCCGACGACGGCACCGGCGGCGCGGCCAATCCGGGCCCGCGCCGGGGCGGCGGCAGCGGGCTGGCCGGACTGGCGGCCAGGGTGGAGGCGCTGGGCGGAACGCTCACCGCCGGTCGGGGTGACGGCGGTTGGCTGGTCACCGCACGCATGCCCTGGGAGGGCCGATGACCATCAGGGTTCTGCTCGCCGACGACGACGAGGCGATCCGCAGCGCGTACGCGATCATCCTCGGAGCACAGCCGGACATCGAGGTGGTCGGCGGCGCGGCCGACGGTGTGGAGGCCCTCGAACTGGCCCGGCGGCTGTGCCCGGACGTGGTGCTCGCGGACATCCGGATGCCCCGGCTGGACGGCCTGGAGCTGACCAGGCAGCTGGGCGGGGAGTTCCGGGTGGTCGTGGTGACCACCTTCGACCTGGACGAGTACGTGCACGCCGCGCTGCGGGCCGGGGCGACGGGCTTCCTGCTGAAGCGGTCGGGCCCGGCCCTGCTGGCGGAGGCGGTCCGGGCGGCGGTCGCCGGGGACACGTTGATCAGCCCGCAGATCACCGTCCGGCTGCTGAAGCGGCTCGCGCAGCCGGAGCTCCTTCCGGCGCAGCGCCCCCGGGCGGGCGGTGCGGGGTCGGCGCCGCCGAAGGGTGCGGAGGCGCTGACCGCCCGCGAGAGCGAGATCGCCGTGCTCGTGGCGGACGGGGCCACCAACGCGGAGATCGGTGCGGCGCTGTTCATCACCTCCGGCACGGTCAAGAACCACCTCGCCTCGATCCAGCGCAAGATCGGGGCCCGCAACCGGGTGGGGATCGCCGCCTGGGCGTGGGAGCACGCCCGTACGGCCGGCGGCTGAGGGCGGGCCCGGCACCGTGGCCACGACCGGTTGCTAGCCTGCACGGATGGGACTGGACATCACCGTGGTCATGGCCGACTGGGAGCGGCTGGCCCGGATACCGGCGGGGGAGCGCCTGGTCGTGCTGACCGACGCCGTGCACCCGTACTTCTGCTGCGAGTCGTGCGAGGACGCCGACTCCGCGGTGCAGGGCGGGTGGGTGTGGCAGCGACAGTCGCCGTGGTGCGCCGAGTACCGGTTCTTCGGGACCACCGGCTCCTACAGCTGGCACTTCCACCTCGCCAACGCCTGGGAGGGCGTCAGGGCGTCGGTCGCGCCCGACCTGCGGGAGGCTCTCGACCGCTTCCTGGGAGGCCTGGTGTGGGACGGTCCGGACTACGGCTCCGCAGCGGGCGAGGACGACGGGTACCCGTCGGCGGGCGGCTTTCCCGACGATCCCGGACCGTGGTGTCCTCGTGTCCTCCTGCTCCGTGCGCCGGGCGAGGTGCCGGCGCTCGTCCGTGACTGGCGGACGGCCGAGCCGCGGCTGGAGGAGCTCCGCGAACCGTTCGACGCCCAGGCCCAGGCCCAGGCCGAGAACGAAGCCGATGGCCGGGCGACCCGGTCCGGCCGCTTCGACGAGGCCGTCGCGCTCCTGCGCGAGTGGGGCGAGGTGGTCACGAGGGCCGGGGAGCGGGGCTGGGGCCTGATCGGACTCCCGTACTGATCACGGCCCACCGCATCAGCCCCACCCGGACCGGACCGGCCCGGCCCGGAGCGGGCACAGGGTGCCCGCGTCCGGGGCGGCTTCAGGCCGAGGCCGCGGCGACGCAGAACTCGTTGCCCTCGGGGTCGGCCATCACCACGTGATGCCCGTCGAACTCCGCCAGGACGGACCCACCCGCCGTCACCAGCCGATCGGACTCCGCCCTGATCCGGGTCCACCGCTCCTCGGGGCTGCCGTGTCCCGGCACCCGGACGTCGATGTGGAGCCGGTTCTTCGCCGTCTTCGGCTCGGGGACCTTGAGGATCGTGAGGCGGGGGCCGACGCCGTCGGGATCGCAGAGCCACGCCCCGTCGTCGACGGATTCGTCCTCCGGCAGGTCGAACTGCGCGAGCCACTCCTCGCGGGTCGCGAAGGGAGCGGGTGGCGGCTCGTCGACGTAGCCCAGCGCCGTCTTCCAGAAGTCGGCGAGGAGTTGTGCGTTCGCGCAATCCAGGGTCAGATCGATGGTGGCTGACATGGCAGGAGCGTACTGCGGACCTCCGACAGTCGCCGGTCGTCCGCCGGCACGCGTGAGCGCCAGGACGGGCCGACGCCCCTCGCGGCCGCCGGACGGGGCGGCCGCGAGGGGCGCGACGGGTGTGACGGGCGTGCGGCCTACAGGTACACGCCGGAGACCTCGAAGGTCTGCACGGTACGGGCGTTGAAGGTGGACCAGAACCGGTTGCCGTGGAGGTAGGTGTCCTCGTAGTACCGGTAGCGCTCGCCACCGGGGTTCGTTCCGGTGGCCCACCGGCCGATCAGGGCGTTGTCCTGGCCGGGCGTGCTGAACCTGGACAGGTCGAAGTCGATCGTCTGCCCGTCTCCCCCGTAGTTCACGGCGACGATGACCAGCTTGTGGTTGACGCCGTCGTAGGCCGCGACGGCGTCGGGGTGGCCCGCGTCGATGATCGTCATACCGGGGCGGATGTGCCGCATGTACTGGGCGAGGACGTAGAACTTGGGGTTGACCGCGCCGATCACGCCGTTGGTGAGGCTGATCGCGCCGTAGTTGTTCCAGTCGAGGATCTGCCAGATGACCCAGGCCGTGGGGTGCAGCCAGCGCAGGTCGTAGTTGAGGTTCCGGGCGAGGAGCATGCCGCTGGTGTCCCCGTCGCCGTACTCGGACATCCAGATGTCCTTGTTGTCCGCCGCCACGGCCTGGTGGAGTGCGTAGCGGTCGCCGTTGTCCTCGTAACCGTGGACGTTGACCCGGCCCACGGCCGCGCGGGTGGCGGCGTCGAAGTCGGAGTTGTTGGTCCAGTTGTACACGGCGCTTCCGACGCCCCAGTCGTCGAGACCCGCCACCATCATCCAGTTCAGACCCCGCACGTCCAGCTGGGCGCGGGTCTGCCGGACGATCTCGGCGATCTGGGGGCGGTCGTAGTGGCAACCCTCCTGCCCCTCGATCGACTCCGTCGACGCCTCCCACTTGGCCAGCGGTTCGTTGACGGGTTGAACGGAGGTGAAGTCGATGCCCCAGTGGTCGTGGGCGTACCGCGCCACCGTTGCCAGGTACGCCGCGTGACGGCCGAAGTTGCCGTCCTGCAGGTTGCAGGTGTGGCCGCTGACCGCTCCGCGCGGATCGTCGTTCTTCAGCATCCACCACATGGGCGAGTTGGTGAAGAGTTCGAACTTGTCCGCGCCCCGGTCCCGGGCCAGCCACATCATGTCGCGCTGGTTCGCGTCCGCGTTCCAGTTCCAGCTCGCCGACTGCGGGTCGTCCGAGAACCAGTCGAGCTGGTAGCCCTCGATCTTCTTGAAACCGTCCAGCGCCGGGACGGGCTTCATCGTCCTGCCGCCGATGCTGTTCGTCCCCGAGGCGCCGGCGTTGTAGCGGACCACGTTCATGCCCAGGCCGGGCACCGTCTCACCGTGGAACTGGACGGTCTTCCGGCTGAACAGCACGTCGGCCAGGTCCTCCTGCGGGCCCAGCTGGTTGGCCCACCAGGCCAACGACGTGCCCCAGCCCTCCCAGGTGCCCCAGGTGTGCGACGGATTGACCGTGGTGGTGAAGTCGGCCCTGGCGGTCCCCGCAGCGGCGACCACCGCCATCGCCCCGACCGGCACACCCACCAGTCCGCGCAGGACAGTACGACGTTCCATCAGCCCCCCAAACAGGTCCCCCGCGCCGGAATCCCGACGCACGCGAACGGCACAGTACCGTACCGACACGACGACGAGGTCGGTCGGACGATCACCGCTTCCGGCCACCTCGTCCGCCGGTCTGCGGGGAGTTCCCGGAGCCCGTCGAGGCCCGGTTCCCGTCGAGGCCCGGTTCCCGTCGGCGCGAGCGGACCTGAGGCCGCGCCGGGAACGAACGCTGCTCCTCCGGCCGGCCCCGCGCGCAGCCGGTCGGCGTCGCGCCGGGCATCGACCGGCCGGGGAGGGCCGGTCGTTCTCGTCGACGCCTGCTCCGGGTGAGCCCCGAACGCGCGGAGGTCCGGGTGCCGGGCGGTCCCGTCCGTGCCTCCGGGTCAGCTGAACGGGCCCTGTTCGGTGAAGCGTTGCAGGGCGCGCGCGAAGATCCCGGCCTCGGCGGGGGGCCAGGTGGCGAGGGTGGCTTCGATACTGTCGGCCAGACGGCGGCGCATTTCGGCGACGGTGCGCTCGCCGTCCGGAGTGAGGGCGAGCAGGGTGGCGCGCTGGTCGTGGGGGTCGGGCTGGCGGCGGAGCAGGCCCGCTGCCTCCAGGCGGGTGGCGCGGCGGCTGACGCCGGAGCGGTCGAGGCCGATCTCGACGGCCAGGTCGGCGGCGCTGCGCGGGCCGGTGCGGCCGAGGCCGCTGAGGACGGGGTAGGTGACCTCGTCCACCGCTTCGCCGAGGTGCTCGGTGAGGCGGTGGTAGAGGGTGGTGCGGGTGCCGCGCCGCAGGAGGGTGGCGAGGGCGTCCGCGACGGCGTCACCGAGACCGGCGACGGCTGCGGCGTCGGGGGTGTCGGAGGTGTCGTCGGGGGTGGTGGCAGGCCTGGGGGAGGGGGTGTCCTTCACGCCTCCCATCCTAGCGTGCGCGGCGCACGCGTTCTGGGGTACAGTCCTTCCATAAGCGTGCGGCACGCACGCACTCCTGGTCCGTGGAAGGAACCGCCATGTCCGTCACCGCCTCGCACACCACCATCACCGCCGCCCTGACCGACCTGCTCCTGACCCCCGGCCTCGACCTCGACACCGCCGTCGACCGCCACTTCACCCCCGACTACCGCCAGCGCACCGACGGCAGTTGGGCCGACCGGGCCGCCTTCGTCGACCACATCCGCCACCTGCGCGGGGTCGTCGCCTCGGGCACCCTGGAGGTCCACGAGGAGTTCCACGCCGGCAACCTCACCGCCGACCGCCACACCGTGGACGTCGTCAAGACCGACGGCACCCGGGTCCGTATGGAGGTCTACCTCTTCGGCGAGTACGGCCCGTGCGGGCGCTTCCGGCGCATCGAGGAGACCACCCTCCTCCTCGACGGGCCCGAGGCCGAGCGGGACCTCGGCTCCGCGCGCTGAACCCCGCGCACCTGTCGCGGAGGCTAGGGCCGCTCGCGCACGGACGGCAACCGGTCGCACCACCGTCGCCCCGGTTCCCCGGCCCGGCCGCCACGCTGCGTGGCCGCCGGGCGACCGAGCTGCGCGGCTCCCGTTCCGGCGGGATGGTGAGAGGGAGAGGGCGCTCGCACTCCGGTCGCGCGCCCGTACCGCAACCTCCCGGGATGCTGACATGGATCCGACCATCACCTCGGCGGACCTGGCCGCCGCCATCGACCCGGAAACGTTCGGGAACCACCTCGCGAGCATCAAGCCCGCGCACGACCACATGGGCCACCACGGCCACGCGTCCTCCGTCCGCGAGGTGGAGTTCGAAGGCCACAAGATCAAGATCGTCACCTCGTACGAGATCACCGTGGACGGCCGGCCGCTCGCGGTCGGGCTCAACGTGCACGACGACGGCTCGCTGTCCTGCCACGGCCTGCCGGCCTACCAGTTCACCTCGGCGGTGGAGACGGTCCGGACGCTGATCCGCAAGTACCCCAGGCACTTCCCGAAGGACCCGTGACATGTCCGTCGTCCGAAGGAACATCCTCACCGACGCCGCCGCGCGGGACGACTACATCGAGGGCGTCCTCGCACTCAAACAGGAGGAGAGCGGCTTCACCACCCAGCAACTCGGCGTCCCGGGGCCGGCCGTCCCCGTGCACACCTACGACCAGTTCGTGATCTGGCACTGCTGGACGATGATGACCCCGATCCCACCGGGCGGGAACCCCGACGACCGCAACGCCGCCCACGCCGGGCCGATCTTCCTCCCGTGGCACCGGGTGATGCTCGGCCTGCTGGAGGCGAAGATCCAGAAGATCCTGGACAAGCCGGGCTTCGCGCTGCCCTACTGGGACTGGGCCGCCGACGGCGACCTCGGCTCGCCCACCGACGCGACCGTCTTCACCGAGCACTACCTGGGAGGGGACGGCGACCCCGTCAGCACCGGGAGGTTCGCGTTCGACCCGGCCGATCCGGCGACCTTCGCCGTCCGCATCGAGAGCGACCCCGGCGGGATGCCCGTCCAGGCCGACCCGCCCCGCGGCCTGAGCCGGTTCCTCGCCGTGGACTGGCCCGCCCTGCCGACCGGCACCGAGGTCAAGAGCACGCTCGCCTACGCGCCGCCGAGCGGCAGCGGGCCGGCGGCCCGCTACGACACCCTCGATTTCAACGTGTCCTCGCGGGGCTTCCGCAACCTGCTCGAAGGCTGGATCCCGAGCGATCCCGTCCGTCCGGTCCACATGCACAACCAGGTCCACGTGTGGATCAGCGGGGACATGGCGTTCGGTACGTCCCCCAACGACCCCGCGTTCTACCTGCACCACTGCAACGTGGACCGGATCTGGGAGGGCTGGATGAAGCGGTACGGCCGGATCTACTCCCCGGACATGAGCTTCCCGGCGAACAGGTTCCAGGGCGAGCGGATCGACGACCGGATCGTCTCGCCGCTCGGGGCGCACGCGACGCCGGGATCCGTGCTCGACTTCTCCGCCGTCTGCACCTATGACGTCCTGCCCTGACCGGTGACGGCTCCGCGGCCCCGGTCCGTCCGTGGCATCGGGGCCGGTTCGTCCGCGGGTCGGCGGGTTGCCGCCGCTCGGCGGAGGGACAGGATGGACAGTGGTGCCGTCAGCGGATTCCTCGTCCGGCGGTCGTGTGCGGGCCGGCCGGGCGGGGCGGTGTGGAGGTGTGGCGATGAGCAGGGTGGAGGAGTCGATCGACGTGGACGTGCCGGTCCGCGTCGTCTATGAGCAGTGGGCGTCGTTCGAGGACTTCCCGCAGTTCATGGAGGGTGTGGAGGAGGTCAGGCAGCTGGACGACCGCCGTGCCTACTGGCGGGTGAGGATCGCCGGACTGCTCCGGGAGTTCGAGACCGAGATCGTCGAGCGGGCGCCGGACGAGCGGGTCGCCTGGCGTACCACCGGCGAAACCGTGAAGCACTCCGGCACGGTCGACTTCGAGTCGCTCGACACGAGCCGGACGCGGGTGAGGATGGTCATGGTCTTCCAGCCCAACGGGCTGGCCGAGAAGGCCGCCGACAAGCTGGGTGTGCTCGACCGGCAGGTGCGGGGAGACCTGCGTCGCTTCAAGGAGTTCATAGAGGATCACGGCGTCGAGGGTGGCCCCCGGCCGGCGCCGGACAGCGCCTGACGCCGGACAGCGCCTGACGCCGGACAGCGCCTGACGCCGGACCGCCGCGCGCCGGCCATGCGCGGTGCTGTCACGCGCGGGGTGGCGAGCGCGGTCAGAACCAGTGCAGGCAGTGCGGGGAGCGTTCGGCGCGGAAGAGGGCGTCGGCACGGGCAGCCGCGTCCGGGCGGTGGGCCCGGACGTGTCCGGCCCGCACGAGCGTACTCGGGGCGGTGCCGCCGAGGTAGACCGAGCCCAGGTCGCGCACGTCCAGGGACAGGTCGGGCTCCCGGTCCGTCGGGACGCAGACGGCCCTGCCGTCCCGGGCGGTCAGCAGGTAGCGGCCGTGCTCGCCGAGGAACGGGTCGTGGACGTCGAGGACGAGCTCGCCGTCCGCGAACCAGCCGCGCGCGGCCAGCGCACGCGGGACGTCCAGCAGCCGCACCCAGAGCCAGTCGGTGTCGCCGCTCACCTGGCCGGCGCGGAAGTCGGCAAGCTGCCAGCGCAGCGGGTGCTCGGGAGGGAAGTGCTTGAACACGACCTGGGTGACGAGGTCGTGCCCGAGCACGAACCGGGCCAGGGCCGTGTGGGCGGCGTCATCGGTGGCGACGGTCTCGTCGACCGTCAAGGTGTCGGGCTCGCCGAGCGCGTAGCTGGCGTACCCGTCCGCGACGCCGTCGGCGTTCCGGTGGACGGCGACGTGGCGCGGCGCCGCCGAGACCGGGGGCTGGCCCGCGCGCAGGGCCCACCAGCGGTGCGGCCGGGACAGCGCGCCGGGCTGGGCGCGGCGGTACCGGTCGTAGACCTCCTCCAGGATCCCGCCGCACTCGGCGCGCCGCAGGAGCTCGACCGTGCCGGTGTCCGGGCCGGTGCCCGCGGTGTTCGCCGGCGCGTCGGCCCGTCCGTGCGCCCGGGGGTGCGCGAGGGCGGCCCGGTGGCGCGGCACCGTCAGCCGCTGCGTGTAGGTGGCCGGCCCGTAGCCGAACCGGCCGTAGATCGGGGCCTCGGAGGCCAGCAGGACCGAGAGGATCTCCCCGCCTGCCCGCAACCCGGCGAGCTGATGCCGCATCATCGCGCCGAGCACGCCCTGGCGCCGGTGCGAGGGCAGGACGCCGACCGCGGTCACACCGGCGACCGGGACGAGGTGCGAACCGGGCAGGGTGAGTTCGAGGGCGTGCGTGGCGGCCGTGCCGACGGGCCGCCCGTCCTTCGCCAGGGCGAGCAGGCAGCGGTCCATGTCGATCGCCGACCACCAGAGCCCGCCGCCCTCGACCGGGGTCTCCGGGAAGCGTCCGAACGCGGCATGGACCGTGTCGACGAAGACGTCAAGGTCCTCGTCGCTCGTGGAACGAATCTCCATCGCTGCCGCCGCCTCCCCGGGATGCCGGGCACCACGAGCCGTGGTGCCCGGCCACAGTGCAGCGCCTATCCACCGCCGGGGCAAGCGAATTACGGCCTGCCCCCGGGGCTGGTCATATCATCTAGCGTCCAACGGAGGGAGCCCGAGCGGTCAGCCAGACCTTCAGCTCCGCGCACGCGGCTTGTCGTGCTCCTTCGGAGCCGGACCACCAAGTGAACATCCGGGTACCGGAGTCGAGATCCTCCCACCACCGGCGGGCACTCTCGGTGAGGTGGTGACGGGCAGTCCCGTCGGTCCGGGCAGCCCACCGAGCAAGCCGGGGGGTGACCGAGGAGCTCGCTGTCGTGCCCCGCTGTCTTCCGTGGCCGGCGCGGCCTCCAGGTTCCACCTCCGGCACCGACCGAGGCCGGCGGCACGAGGGGAGCGGGAGGCTCCGGCCTGCGCCCGGCCCGGGGCAGGCCGGGCGGCTGTCGGACCCGCGTGCGATCGTCTGTGGACGATCGCACGCGGGCTGCGGGTGCTCGCTTCGGTACCGGAGGGGGCGGGTGAGCAGGATGACGGGTTGGACCGGTGCGACCTGGGACAGCTGGGGGCACCTCGGTGACATTCGTGCGCGGCTCGATGCGGGAGCCGACCCGGATACGTGGGGCGAATTCCGGCCCCTGCACCGGGCGGCGACGGTGGGCTCGCCCGAGGTGGTGGCCGAACTGGCGGGCCGCGTCTCGGACGTGGACACGCTGTCGAACGGGACGACGGCACTGTGGGAGGCCGTCGTGGCCGGCAGGCCGGACAATGCCCGGGTCCTCGTCGCGGCCGGTGCCGATCCCTGACTGCCCCAACTCGGCGGTTGGTCGCCCGGCGGGCTGGCCCTGGCCGGCCCGGTCCCCGACCTGTTCCCCTTCCCCGTTCCCGACGGACAACCCGGCCCGACCGCTGCCGAGCAGGCCACCGCCCGGTACGGTCGGCACCTCGTCGAGGCGCTGGGCCGCTTCCACTTCGAAGGCACCGGCCTCGCCTGCGTCGCCGGCATCGACGCGGCCGAGGCGATCCGCCGTCTGGACGCGACACCGGTGGACGAGGAGACCGCGGAGGACTTCCTCGACAACCCGTACGAGGTCGACGCGAGCGAGAGGATGCTCGTCGCCGGCGTCACGACCGTGCCCGGCGGATGCGTCGTCACCCAGCCCTGGGGCTACACCCCCTCCACCCCGGTCGCCATGGCCCGCCTCACTGTGGGCACCATCGGCTACGGCCTCTACGCCAACGCCAAGAGTGGCAACCAGGGCCGCATCGCCCGCAACGGCACTAGCGGGGCCCACGGCCTCCACCCCGGTGGCGGCCCCCACCTCGACGACAGCCGCGAGGACGTCCTCACCGGATACCTCTACCGCGGCCACGCCGTCGCCCAGGCCTGCGCCTTCGCGGGACTGCGGCCCGCCGATGCCCGCGCCGTCACCGGCCCCGCCGACACCTGGATCCGATTGCCCGACCTCGACTACCGGGAACTCCGCTCCGACCGCGGGGGCTGATCCCGGCCTTCGGTGGCGCCCCCGTCGAGCGTCACCGAACGCCGGACGACTGCGGCGGCTCGCCGTGCGCCCCGGCGGTCAGACGGCCCTGGGTGTCGGGTCGGCGTGGAGCTCGCCGGTGGACCCGGCGGTGGTGTGGGCCTGGGACCGGATCGTCGCCGGCCGGGGCCTCGTCCGGGTCGACCACCTGGCGGCCGAATACGACCAGTCCCACCTCCATCGGGACGTCATGGCGTTCACCGGCACGACCCCGGCCGCCGTGCTGGGCGAGCCGTTCCTGACGGTGGACGACCGCGCCTGGCCGGCCGCGTAGCGCCCGTGTGGGGAGCGTCACGGATCCCCCGGGCCCGGCCGGTGTCCCGACGGGACGCGGGGGTTACTTCTCCGGCGCCGTGCAGGCGTCGGGGCGGCTGCCCGGCGGGAGGAGTCCGCGTTCGGCCTCGGACAGTTCGCGGGCGGCGAGGTCGCACGCGCGTCGGCGCCAGGTCTCCGGGTCCAGTGGCAGTACCTCCACGGACGAGCCCTCGGACCAGGCGAGCCGGCTGCCGTCCGCCGACCAGTCGCCCGTCGCCCCGTAGCCGGGGGAGAAGTGGTACAGCTCCGTGCCCTTGCCCACGTCCCAGAAGGTGAAGGAGTTGGCCGTGGCCACGGTGCTCAGCCGGGACGGGGTGGGGAAGCCGTTGAGCCACTGAACGCCTTGGTAGGCCAGTGTCCGCCACGTGTGCTTGTCCATGTCGCGGATCCTGAGGACCTCGTCGGTGGTGACCACGGCCAGCAGCCGTCCCGTCTGGTCGAAGGTCATCTGCCGGGGCGTGCCCTTCTCGGAGTCGAAGCTCTCGACGACCTTGCCCTCCTTGAAGTCCCAGATCTGGATCTCGTCTCCCCCCGAGCGGACGGCCGCCTGGTTGTGACCGGCGCGGGCCACACCGAAGACGGTGGAGGCCGCGGCCGACAGGTCGACCGGCTCCTGGACCGACGGCCGGTACGGCTTCCCGGCCTGCGCGCCGGACCGGAGGTCCCAACGGGACACGTAGGAGACGGCCGAGACCACGGCGTGGTCGTCGCCGTCGAACCAGACGTTGACCCAGGCCGGGGTCCGGCCCGTGCGGGGATCGACGCCCGCCGGATCGATCCCCGGGGGAGCGGGCAGCACCAGGCGGCGCACCTCGGCGAGTTCGGTGCCGGGGTCGGTGCCGGTGCCGGGCGGCCTCAGGTCCCAGACGAGGACACCGAGGCCGTCGGTCGTGACGGTCAGCAGCCGCCTGCCGTCGGGGCTGAACATCGGGTAGCTGCGCGCGAGTGGGGCGGAGGGGTGCAGGGCCGCGAGCTGGCGGCGCGTCTTCAGGTCCCACAGGCGCAGGGTCCTGCCGTCCGCGTCGACACTGGCGACACGGTCGTGGTCCACGTCCACGGTGCGGATCAGGCTCGTGAGCATGGCACTGTCGAAGCCGGTGGGCGCGGGCACCCGGGCGACGACGACCGTGCCGCCCGCGCTGACCGCGACCTTCATCGCGTCGGGGGGACCGGCGAGGCTCACGGCCGGCAGCGCGGTCGAGCCCGCGACGAACTCGTCCTGCTGTGCGGGGGCGGGCAGATCGAGCGTGGCGGGCAGTCCCTCCTGGAGGTCCAGCACCAGGAACCGGTACCGGCCCAGGCCGGCCCCGAACCGCTGCGCGGGGTTGAGCAGGAAGCGTCCCGTCCGGTCGAGCCGGGGCACGTACAGCGGGCAGACCAGGCCCAGTTGGCTGGTGCTGTACTGCTTCTTCACCCTCGGCTGCCCGGTCAGGTCCCAGGCCTGGAGGACTCCGTTGGCGGTGCACCGCACGAGGGTGGAGCCGTCCGCGCTGACCGTGACCTGCCCGACTTCCTGGCTGCCCCAGGTCTCCTCGTCCCGGAGGCCGCCGGACAGCTGCCAGCGCACCAGCTTGCCGTTCGCGCCGGCGGCTGCGCCCTCCGGGACGATCCGGCCGATGACGGTGGCACCGTCCGGGCCGAACCAGGCGTGCGAGGCGTTCCAGCCGGCCGGGGGTACGAGGGTGTCGCCGACCCGCGATCCCGTGGCCGTCTCCCACACCGAGACCCCTTCACCGGGGACGGCTGCGAGCAGCCGCTGCCCCGGGGCGTCGAAGCGGATGTCCGAGGCCGCCCGCGCGTTGTCGCGGGCCTGCGCGGTGTCCCGCAGCTTCACCGTCCGCCAGCTGCCGTCGGTCTGACGGGTGCCCGCCGTGACGAGGCCGTAGGGGGTGGAGGTCGCGACGGTGCGGCCGTCGGCCGAGGCCGTGACCAGCCGGACGACCCCCGTTCGGATCTGTGAGAGGTGCGGCGATCCGGTGGTGAGGTCCACCCCCAGGAGGTCGCCGGAGTGGAGGCCGACGGTGACGTGCTTGCCGTCCTCGCTG
This sequence comes from Kitasatospora sp. NPDC127035, assembly GCF_042726075.1. Classification (NCBI taxonomy): domain Bacteria; kingdom Bacillati; phylum Actinomycetota; class Actinomycetes; order Kitasatosporales; family Streptomycetaceae; genus Kitasatospora; species Kitasatospora sp. NPDC127035. Next base: position 26,067 of record NZ_JBHXDN010000033.1, read on the forward strand.
ATGAACGTGTCCCGGACCTCGCCCTTGCCCTCCAGCACGATCTGTTCGACGTGCCGCATGCGGACGTACTGCTCGAACAGGGCCGTCTGTGCCTCGGGGGCCGGGTCCGTGCGGTACGCGGCGGCGCTCACCAGGGCCGAGGTGGTGAGCGACACGTCGTCGAGCCGGCCCGCGAGTTGCGCGAGCTGCGGGGAGGCGGCCCGCCGCAGGTCCTCGCCGAGCTTGCCGTTGGCCCCGTAGAACATCCAGGAGAAGGTGCCGGCGACGACCAGCAGGGCGCTCAGCAGGCAGATCACCGCCTTCCTGCGCCGCTTGGCCCAGCGGGCCTGGGAGGCCTCCTCGGTGCGCCGGGCCAAGCTTGCCTCGTAGAACTCCCTCTCGGGAATCGAGAGTTCGCTCATGCGGGCCCGGACCTGGGCGACGGCGGTGTCGAGCGGTGCGCCCGTCAGGAGCTGGTCCCGGGCCTGGTCCAGCTCGCGCCAGCGGTCGAGGTCGTGGCGGAAGCCGGCGCGCCAGGTGAGGAACTCCCGGTCCTGCGCCACCTGGTGGGCCAGGGTGGGCCAGGCGCCGATGAGCGCCTCGTGGGCCAGTTCGACGGTCTGGCCGCGCTCCGGATCCCCGCCGACGACCAGGATCCGCCGCTCCGCGAGCCGGCTGGCGATCCGCCACCGCCCCTCCCCGGCCTCGGCCCGGCTCAGCACCCCGCGCAGCGGCGCCTCGCCTCCCGGCATCAGCCTGACCAGCGCCGTGAGCAGCCGCAGGGCCTCCTCCCGGTCGACCTCCGCGATGCCGTCCCGCCAGGCGGCCTCCGCGTGGCGGCCCAGGGCGCCGCGAACCCCGCCGATCTCCTCGTACGCGGTGAACCTCAGGCGGCCCAGGGCCCGTTCGTCCCACAGTCGCGCCAGGACGAAGCCCAGCAGGGGCAGGACACCGGGCCCGGTGCCGGCGTCGTCGAGCATCCGGGCGACCAGCCCGGGGTCGTACGAGAAGGCGGGGATGCGGGCCAGTGGCCGCAGGATCACCTCGGACATCTGGGCACGGGTCATCGGCAGCAGCGGCCGGACGGCGGCCCGGTCCAGGGCCGGTCCCAGCACGGGGTGCGAGAGCGCCGCCTCCATGAAGTCGGCCCGGAGGGTGACGAGTACGCGCAGCCCCGGGGGGCGCGGCTCGGGGAAGAGGAGTCCCACGGTGAGGTCGTCCGCGCGCCGGGGGTCGGGCAGGACCGCCTCGGCCTGGTCGAGGACGACGAGAAGGCGTTGGGCGCGCTCGCCCAGCGCGAGCCGGGCGGTGACCGGCAGGCCGTGGCGGATCAGGGACTCCTCCAGGTACCGCGGCCCCGCCGGTCCGGCGCGCAGCTCCGGCCGGGCCAGCCGGGCGAGTTCCGCCGCGAGGGCGGTGCGTACGGGGATCCCGTCGGCGGCGCGCACCACGAGTACTTCGTAGCCCCGCGCACGCATCCGCGGCGCCACTCCGGCCAGGGCCAGGGAGGACTTCCCGCAGCCCGAGGGGCCGACGACGGCCACGCAGGTCCGCGGGCCGGAGTCGAGGAGGGCGGTCACGTCCGCCACCTCGCCGTCGCGGCCGAAGTACACCTCGGCGTCCGCCTCCTGATAGGTGCCCAGGCCCCGGAAGGGCGAGGCGGGGGTGAGGACGGGAGCGAGCGGCGGGACCTCCGCGATCAGGGTCTGCGTGGGGATCATGAAGCTCTGCCGGGCTCCGGAGAGCTGGGCGGCCACGACCATCCCGACGACGGCCCCGGCCTGCTCGTCCCAGACGGGGCTGCCGCTGAATCCCTTGTCCACGCTGACGCCCTGCTGGTCGGCGCCCGAGAGCTGCACCCACCCCTCGGCGGTCGCGCCGCGCAGCCGCCCGGCGTGCCACACGCCGCCGGGGGAGACGGCGGGGAATCCCGCCACCCGTACGGGGTGCTGCCACACGCTCGCAGGCGAGGCCATGGCCAGCGGGGTCGCGCCGGGGATCGGTGCCGCCAGTCGCAGGACGGCGATGTCCCCGGTGCCGTCGGCCCGCAACGGGACCCAGTACGTCACTCCCGCCGCGGCCCGGCCGGCAGCGCCGGACAGGGGCCGGTCCAGGGTCAGGGTGCCCTGCGGCTCCCGGACCTGCGTGCGCGGCAGGCCCAGGGCGTCGGCGACGACATGGGCACAGGTCACGGCCAGGTCCGGGGCCACGAGGAACCCGACGCCGCCGACCGTTCCGTCGGGGCCCGTGACGCGGACGATGGCGGAGCCCAGCGCGGCGTCCGCGTTCGCGGACCCGCTCGCGATGGTCATTCCGGCCCCTTACGGAGTGTCGAGCGGCGCCGGGGAGTTCCAGGTCAGGGTCACCGAGAAGTTGGCCTCGGTGGCGGTGCTCGCGATCACGATGTCCGCCTCGGCCGACAGGGAGACCCCGAACTCCAGCGTGATCTCGTCCGGCCGGTGGACGAGACCGCCCAGCCGGCTCACGAAGCTGTCCGCGACCGGCCGGATGCCGTCCAGCATCTCCCCGAAGGAGCGCGACGCCCGCGCGACGGCGCCACCGCCGCGCCCGACCCTCGCCAGCGACTCGTCCACCTCGCGGATCTGCACCCGCAGCACCCCGTCGGTACCGTCCCCCAGCGGGACTTCGACCGTACGCACCTCGGTACCCATGCTCCGACCACCTTCCCCCGTTGTCCGGTTTCCCGGTTGCCCGGCAACTTTCCCATGACCATGGGGAGTTGCGGCAAGACCGCGAGCGATGTGCGCGGGGATGGCCGAATCGGAACCACGGGGAGGCGGACCGCGACGGCTCTCCCGCCCCGCCCCCGCCCCCGCGCAGTTACCAGGGGCCGACGCGTCGACCTCGGTCGGAGCCGGGGTCGAGAACCGGCAGGTACCGCCCCACCGGGGCCGGGCCCTGGGCGCGTGGGTGCTCGGCGGGGCCTGGGTCCTCGAACCGTCCGGCTTCCCGCGCGGCCTGATTCCGGTCGTGCTGCTCCTCCTCGCGGGGCGCATCGGGTGCGCCGAGCGAGGAGCCGGCCGCACGGCGGCCCGAGACCGGCAGCCCCTGGGCTCCGACCGGTAGGCGGCGTCCGCCCGGAGTCCGCCCGGAGTCCGTCCGGCGGTCGGCGTGGCCGGGCCGGGGTGGCCGGACCGGGGTGGCCCTCGCGACAGGGCCACCCCGAGCGGACTCAGCCCTGCTGCGCGAGCCAGTCGGTGTAGCGGGTCTCCGCGAGGCGGGCGTCGGGGCCCGGGAGGAGGGTGGCCTCCTGAAGCCGGGCCCCGAAGTAGGGGGCGGCCGGGTCCGCCACGACCGTGCGCGGGTCACCCTTGTCCGCGAGCCCCTTGCGGATGAGCTCGTCCAGCCGGAACGCCTCGGGTCCGGCCACCTCCACGATGCCGTTGACGGGGCTGCCGACGGCCGTGCGGCCCACGGCGGCGGCCACGTCGTCGGAGTGGACGGGCTGGATCCTCACGGGGGCCAGGCGCACGGTGTCGCCGTCGGTCGCCGCATCCGCGATGCCCTTCAAGAACTCGAAGAACTGCGTCGCGTGGACGATGGAGTACGGGATCCCACCGGCTGTGATCAGCTCCTCCTGCGCCTGCTTGGCACGGAAGTAGCCGCTCTCCTGGAGCAGCCGGGTGCCGACCACGGACAGTGCGACGTGGTGGGTCACGCCGGCGTTCGCCTCGGCCTTCAGGAGGTTGGCGGTCGAAGTGCGGAAGAACCTCAGGACGGCCTCGTCCTCGAACGAGGGGGAGTTCGACACGTCGACCACGACCGAGGCGCCCTCCAGGACCTCGGCGAGGCCCTCGCCCGTCAGTGTGTCGACGCCGGTGTTGGGCGCGGCCGCCACCGCCTCGTGGCCGTGTTCGCCGAGCCTGGCGACCAGCTTCGAGCCGATGAGTCCGGTGCCACCGATCACTACGACCTTCATGGGGGTGATCCTCTCGCGGAGATCCTTCTGACCTGTCCGGGGCGGTCCGATCGGCCGCTCGCCGCGCACCGGTCGGTCCCGCCCCACACGGGTAGACCGGACGGCCGGCTGATCTGTGACGCGGCACCCGGGTGAATCTCCGGAATCCCCCGGGGAGCGCAGCGCGGCCGGTCACGCGACCGCGCTGCGCGCCCCGGGGGGCCTCAGCCGTCCAGGGACGCCACGAAGGGCGACACCTTGGCCGGGTTCATCAACCACATGATCGTCTCGATCCCCTCGGTGGACACGTCCACGCAGAGGAGGGCCGTGGTGGCCCCGGCCGACGATATGAGAACGGCAGGCCGGCCGTTGGCCTCGACCCACCGGAGTTCCGTTCCGGGCCAGAACCGCGGGGCGAAGGCCACCAGGTACCTGGCCACGGGGAGACGCCCGACGACCGGGATCCTGGACGCGCCGCGCGTTCCTCCGCCGTCGGAGTAGCTGACGACGTCCGCGGCCAGCACCTTCTCCAGCACCGCGAGGTCGCCCGTCTGCGCGGCGCTGAGGAACACCTCCAGGAGGCGCCGGTGCTCGGCGGAGCTGACACGCTCCCGGCGTGCGGCGGCCAGGTGCTTGCGCGCCCGGCTCACCAGCTGACGGGTGTTGGCCTCACTGGTCTCCAGGATGTCCGCGATCTGCCGGTAGGGGTAGTCGAAGGCCTCCCGGAGGACGTAGGCCGCCCGCTCGACCGGGTTCAGCCTCTCCAGGAGCCGGAGGACGGCCAGTTCGAGCGCCTCGGCCCGCTCGGCCCCCACCTGGGGATCCGCGCCGGTGTTGACCGGCTCGGGCAGCCACGGACCGACGTACGACTCGCGCCGGACCCGGGCGGACTGGGCGAAGTTGATGGCCAGACGGGTGGTGACGGTGGCCAGGAACGCGGCGGGTTCGAGGATGTCCGCGCGGTCGGTGTTCTGCCACCGCACCCATGCTTCCTGGACGATGTCCTCGGCCTCCACCGTGCTGCCGAGCACCCGGTAGACGATGCCGAAGAGTCGCGGGCGTATCGCGAGGAAGTCCTTCGCCGCCCGGTCGAGCGAATTGGCGTCGGCGCCGGCGTCCATGATCGTCCCTTCCAGCCGTGAGGGCCTCATGGTACAAGCCGTTCGAGTACGGTGCGCACGCGGTCGGGAGAGATCGTCCTGAGGGCCGATCCGAGCCGAAACCCCCTGTGGGCAGCGGTCGTTCGCGACCTGCGGACGTCCGTGTCACAACGCCGGGGAGTGTCCGGTCATTATCGTCGAACGGCCGGGGGAGCGCGGCGGCCGGGCCTCCGCCGGACGGTGCGCCGCCCCCCGGAACGGTGAACCGACGGAGGGGTACGAGGCGATGACGGTCAAGGACACGGCGCACGGGCACGGGCACGGGCACGGAGCCGACCACGGTGGCGCGTCGGAGGGTTGGATGAGGGCGGCGACGATGCTGCAGGACGCCTCGCCGACCACGGTCCCCGAGGGGGCCTCGGCGATGACCGTCCACATCGAGTGGGCACCCGGCGACCCCGGCACTCCGCCGCACCGCCATTCGGGTCCGGCCTTCGGGTACGTCGTCGAAGGCGCCGTCCGCTTCGAACTCGAAGGCGAGCCCGAGCGGGTGGTCGAGGCAGGCGGCACGTTCTGGGAGCCGGGCGGTGACGTGATCCACTACCAGGACGGCAACGCGCTGACGGACGCCCGGACCCGGTTCGTGGTGACGATGATGTGCGCGCCGGGCAAGCCCATGCTCGAACTGGTCGACCAGGACGAGCTGGAGAAGCGCGTGCACCTGCGTGCGCCCCGGCCGACCGGGGACCGCTGACCGGTCGGCGTGCCGCGACCGTCGGCCCGCTGGTCCGTCGGTCCGTCGGCCAGCCGTGACCGCCCCGCGCGTCGTCGGGCCGGCGCTGCGAGGGTTCCCGGCAGCATCCGCGCCCGACGGTTCGCCGTCGCCGTGGCGGAGGGGGAGCCGTCGACACGGGGGCGGGCCGGTGAGCGGGAGTCAGCCGGCGGTCCGCGAGGGCGGGGTGTCCCCGGAACCACCTGCGAGGGGGATGTCCGCGACCGGTTCCCAGGAGAGTTCCCAGGCCGACTCGCCGTCCGGCCGGGGGGACAGGCGGAACTGCACGTCGAGCAGGCGGAGGCCGGTGAAGCGGAGGCGCGCGTGGCTCGGCGCCAGGCTCCGCAGCGCCGTCTGCAACGCGTCGGAGGACGCCTCGGCCCAGGCGTAGCCGAGCGAGATGTGGTGTCGGCCGCCGTTGTGGAGCAGTGCGCCGGGCCCGCGGACCTCGCGGATCGCGTCGCGGACCCGCTCGCGCAGCTCGACGAGTCCGTCGTCGGGGGACAGGTCCAGGAACGCGCCGAAGCGGTTGGCGATCGGGGAGCCGGCCGTGACCTCCAGCGGGCCCGTGGCGGCCACGTGCTTGCGCAGGGCGGCGACGAGGTCGTCGCGCTCGTCGGCCGTGATCCTGTCCGCGGTGGTGTCGGCGATCATCTCGACGGTGCAGTGCAGCGTGTCGTCACCGATCGGGGTGATCGGGTAGGACCTCATCGCGCTTCGGCACGCGCCGACCAGGCGGGCCAGCGGGCCGTTGCTCCTCACGTCCGGGACGGCGTAGACGTGCAGGACGCGGGCGCCGTCGGGCCACGGCGCGCCCTGGAACCTCGGAACGAACTTCTCCACGATCACGACTCCTCGGCATCGGCATCGGTATCGGCGGAGTCGAAGTCGGTCGGTGGAACCCGGTGCCGGGACATCCCAGGGGCCGCCGAGAGGCTCCGACGCCAGGGTGTCCAGTCTGCCGTGGAGGGCGGGGCGTCACCTCCGGTTTCGTGATGTCCGGCGGCCACCCCCGGTCCGGATGCTCCGCGCCCGCAGGCGCCGGCCGGCCGGTCGGCGGAGGTCGGAAAATCGCACCGGAAGTCGATCACACGCGAGACTTTCGGAGACAGCCCCTCGCCACGGCCCCTCGCGACAGTGGTCCCCATGCACGAAACGACGACCAAGCGACGCAACGGCTGCCTGATCGGCTGTGGGGTGATCGGGGTGCTCCTCCTCGTTCTCCTCGCCCTCGGAGGCTGGCTGCTCTACAGCAACTACCGCGACGGTTTCATCGAGGGGAAGGAGTACGACGCCGTCCAGGTCGGCACCCCGGAGGCGGACGTCCGCCGCGAACTGCCGGACGGCGAAAGCTTTTTCACCAGGATCCTCGCCGAGGACCTGAGCAGGGGCGAACCGGCCGTGCCCGAGGGTTCCGGGTGCCTGCGCCTGCTCTCCACGGAATCCGCAGAGCGGAACGACGACGTGATCGTCTTCCGGTTCTGCTTCCGCAACGGCACCCTGGCGGAGAAGACCTCGTACACGGTTCGGGGCTGACGCCGCGTCAGGCTGCTCCGGTGCCCCGGGCGGTGCGCGACCGGCGCCACACGCCCTCCTCACCAACCCGCGATCCGGGCGACGAAGAAGAGCACGACGCAAACCACGAAGACCGCGACCACCATGATCGGCCACGGGCCCCACGCCCGGCGCAACTCCGGAGACTCCGGGGTGGAGATGCCGGCGGTGGTGCTGCTCTCCGCGGGCGGCGTCTCCTGGGGAGTCGGGCCGGCGGCCGGTCGGGCGGTGTCGTCGCCCGACCGTGCGGCGGCCGTGGCGGAAGCGGCTCCGCCCCGGACCCGCCCGCCGTCGGCCCCGGTCCCGTGGCGCTCCAGGAAGTCGAGTGTCGACAGGAGGTCGAGTTCCTCGCCCGGCCCGGCAGGCCCGTGGACACGGGTGAAGAGGAATCTGCCGTCGTCCGAGAAGAACGACTCCACGGCGAGGCCGGACCGCGCGAACCGGAGGGTCCTCCGTGGTCGTGGATCGGCGTCCTCCACCGACCATCCCAGGGCCGCGGCCCTCGCGTGCAGATCGGGTCGCTCCAGGCTCCCGGGCGTCCGTGAACCCCGGGGCGTCTGCGAACCTGCTGTCGCCATGATCGGCCTCCCGTCCCGTGGGCGGGCTGCGCCGTCCACGTCACCCGGCACGTCTACCCGAATGTATGCGAACCAATCGTGCGGGGGGGAGTTCTGCCGCCGCCGGACCGCCCGACCGCCCGACTGCCCGCCCGGGTGCGCCGTCGCCGCTGACGAGGGCGCTGATCTGCGCGTCCGCCCCGTAGCTTCCGCCGGGCCCCGGAGGTACCCGCCGGGCTCGGGCCGTACCCTGCCGGAGCGGGCGTAGCGCGCACTTCACCCGGACGCGGTGGGTGCGAGAGAGTGGGCACATGGACAGCTTGGACTTTCGCAGTGGCAACCTGGACGCTACGGAAGCCTTCCTCTCATCCGCGTACACGCCGATGCGGATCGGGGGGCCGGTGAGCGACGCCCGGGTGCGGATCAGCCGACGAGCGATGGGGTCGCTGAGCGTGGACCGCCTCGTGCTCGGCTACGACATGCGGTACGACGCCGGCAGCCTCGGAAAGGTCTGCCTGATCAGCATGCACGCCGGTACGCTCGTGGACCGGACCGGTGGCCGCGAGACGGTGTTCGGCCCGGGGGAGACGTTTCTCCTCGCCCAGCCCGACCTTCCGTACCGGGGAGAGGTGCGGGCGGCGCGCTACACCATCGCGATGTTCGACACCGTCCTGCTGGACCGGATGGCCGTCGCCGGCGGGACGGCCGGGCCGGGGCCGGTGAGGCTGACGGCCCCCAGGGCGACCACCGCTGACGGGAACGACCGGCTCACCGCCGCGGTCCTCTACCTGCGGGACGCCGTGCTGAACGATGCGGGGTCCTCCCCGGGCGCTCTGGTCGTCTCCACCGCGGCGCACCACCTGGCCGCAGCCGTGCTGTCCGCGCTGCCCCACACCGCCAGGACCGCGCCCGCTCGCGTCGACACCCGCGACGCCGGCAGCGGCACGCTCCGACGGGCGGTCGCGTTCATCGACGACAACGCCCACCGCGACCTCACGCTCGCCGACATCGCGACCGCCGCCAGGGTCACCCCGCGCGCACTGCAGTACGCGTTCCGTCGCCACGCCGGGACCACACCCCTCGGCCATCTGCGCCGGGTCCGCCTGGAGCGGGCGCACGCGGACCTCGCGGCAGCGGACCCGTGCGACGGCGCGACCGTCACGGAGATCGCCATGCGCTGGGGGTTCGCCCACCCGGGCCGCTTCGCCGACATGTACCGCAGGGCGTACGGCCGGGCGCCCTCGCTCACGCTCCACGGGGACCGTACCGGCCGACGATGACTGCGGGCGGCCGGGAGCCGGTTCGCGGCGAGCGGCCGGTCAGGACGGCGTGGACTCGGTGGCGGGCCGCACCCCCAGGAGGGCGCTCGTCTCCGTCAGGTGCAGCAGTCTGCGCAGCTGGTCCCGAGGTGAGGCCACCTGGAAGGTGACGCCCAGGCCGGCGGCGGTCAGCCGGCCTCGGAGGAGTTCGTTGAGTCCGGCCGACGCGCAGAAACTCAGCTCCCCGCAGTCGACGACGAGGGTCGTCGGCAAGGGGGTGGCACCGAACTCGTCCTCCAGGGCGGCGCGCAGGACGGCGGCCGTGTCCATGTCGGCATACCCGTCCAGTGCCACCTGCCGTACACCGGGCGCGGTTTGACGGCGGGTGATGCGAAGTCCGGATTCCACTGCTGCCTTTTCCTGAACACGGCCGACGCTTGCTCCGCCCCACTGTGCCGTGCCCCGGCGCTCCTCGCAGCACCGGGAACGAAGCCGGCCGGAAAACGAAACCGGGGCCCCGGGCCGCTGCGTCCGGTGGGTGCGGGCGCCGTCGAGGTATCCCGGCGTACCTGGCGCACCCGGCTCCGCGGCCCGGGGCCGGGCGTCGCGGCGTGCGGAGGGTTCAGAGGGGCCCCGCAAACCCGGGGCGATCGAGTGGCGCCGCGTGGTGGCCCCCGTCGAAGCACGCCGGCCCGACTGCGGCGCGGGCAGGTCGGGGCAGGGGCGGCGCGATCCGAGTCCGCCGTTCCGGGGACGACGTGGACGGACCGGCTCGAACGCGGGCGCTGAGCGGGTGGCCGTGAGGACCCGCGCACGGCGCCGGCCGCCACCCCACCGCGAACAGCGGCGGGGTGGCGGCCGTGGAGGGCCTGCTCCCTACGGTGGGGCACGGCTGCGGAGGCACCGGGTAAGGGGCCCGGTCCCACGCGGCCCGCACGGGCCACGAGGCGGCGGCCCGGTCCACTGCGGACCGGGCCGCCCTAGGGGTGCGCCGTCAACCGTCGGCTTGCCCAGGTGTCCCGGAACCGCGGGTTCAGGGACCGTCGAAGTAGCGTCGCTCCTCGACCATGGGCTCCTGGACCACGCGCGAGCCGCCGAGCGCCCGCCGGCGGCGCAGCGCCCGGGCGTAGACCGCGATTCCGAGCAGTCCGGCGACCATCAGGATGATGCCGACCACGTCCACGTTCACACCGGAGAGCTCCCAGTCGACGGCGAACGTGAGGATGGCGCCGGCCGCGAACAGGATGATGCATCCGCCGATTCCCACAGGTCTGTCCTTTCTCCGAGCTGACCGGTGTCCGGTCAGGAGGCGATCAGGCGGTCCAGGACGCTGCGGAAGTCCCGCATGGCGAGCCTGAGTTCCTCGGTCGACCCGGCCCCGGTGCCGGACCCGCCGGATCCCTTGGCGGCCGCGTCGACCATCGGGCGCAGGGCCGCGCGGCGCTGCGCCACCGCCTCGGCCACCTGGTCGGCGGTCCGGCCGATCAGGTCGTCGGCGCGGGTGACGGCGCCGGCGGGGTCGTCGACGAACCCGGCCTGCACGGCGCCCCACTCGGCGGCGATCACCTCGACCCGCTGCCGGTCCAGCCAGCCGCCGGGGGTCGGCCGGGCGGCGCCGTGGGCTCCGGCGTGCGTGGCGGTGTGGGCGCCGGTCTGCGGACCGGTGTCGGCCTTCGTCATGGCCCCGGCCGGAGCCGCGGCGGCGTCGGTACTGCGGGCGGCCACGTCGTGGGCGGGTGCCGCACCGTGCGCGGGCCGGTCGTGCGCGGGCCGTACGTGCTCGGCGGGTGCGGCGCCTGCGGCCGGGCGGTCCGGCCCGGCCGGGGTCCCCCCGGGGACCTGCTCCGGTGCGCGGCCCGGCGTGTGGTCGGGTGCGTCGTGCGGCAGGTGCACCGGGGTCTGCGCGACGGCGAGCCGGGCCCGGCCGTCGGGGGCCGTGCCGGGTGCGGCGGGCGGGGCGGCGTGAGTCGGGGGCACGTCCGGTACGGCGGTGGGCGGCTCCGCGGGCAGGGCGGGAGCGCGATGGGTGTGCCGGGTGTCCGTCATGACGGTCCTCCTCGTTCGAGTGCTTCGAGTGCTTCGAGTGCTTCGAGTGCTTCGGGTGCGTCGGGAACGGAGCGCGCGGGGCGCGGAGTGCGTCGGGCGCGGGGCGTCAGCGCGTCGCGAGTGCGCCCTGGCGGGTCCGGTGCAGCAGCTCCTGGGCGAGGTCGCGGACCGCGATCAGGGCCATTCGCAGTGCCTCGCTGTCGCCGGCCTCGCCGCCCTGGGCGCGGACCAGCGTCCGGCGGGCGGTGCGGTAGCGGGCGAGCGCGGCGGGGTGGTCGACGGAGACGGCTTCCAGCCGGCCCTTCTCCGGGTACCCCATGCGGCCGAGCACCGTGTCGAGCAGGCTGTCGGCCTCGGCGACCGCGCGCAGCGGGTCCTCGACGAACAGCGCCTGGAGGCCCTGGAGTTCGGCCGCCGCCCGATCGCGGTCGGCGGCGTCGAGCGGGGTGATCCGCAGGCTCCGGTGGCGGGAGATCCGATCGGAGAGCTCCTGCTCGGCGAGCCGGACCTGCCCGTCGTGGCCCAGCACGGCGTTGTCGTACTCGGGTCCGAAGCGGGCATGCAGCCTGCGGGAGCGCAGTCGTGGCAGCACGACCGCGAGCAGTGCGGCCAGCACGAGCAGTGCGGCGATGGCGATGTAGCCGGCTTCCATTCTCCGGGTCCCTTCCCTCGGTGCTGCCCTGCCCGGCTCCGCGCCGGGTGGCCTGCCGAGGGCCCGTCTTGCCCGAACCGCCGGGCTCAAACTCCCGGTGGCACAAGGACCGTGGTCGCGGGCCCGGAGGGGCCCGCCGGGTGCGGAGCCGGCGCCAGGGCCGCCGACGCCACGTCAGGGCGTCGGCGGGGCCGGGCCCGGAGGGTTGCGGGGCGCTCGGGATCGGCGACGCGGGCCGTCACGACAGGGGGCCGCCGGTGGGACCGGCCGCCATCCGGCGCATGACCTCGGCCGGGAGTGCGGGCTGGGCGGCGGCCTCGGCCGCGGTGCAGGAGTCCAGCAGCAGCCGGACCAGGACCCGTGCCGGTAGCCCGGGGTGGGCAGCGGCGGCCTGCCGGATGTGCCGGTTCGGGTCGTCGAGCAGCCTGACCGCCGAGGCAGCCCCGAGCCGCGGGTCGGTGGCGGCCCGGTACCGCACCTCCGGGTCGGCGTCCCGGCTGAACCGCTCGACCAGCCCGGCTGTCGAGGCCGGGTCCTCCAGCGCGAGCCTCCGCATCCGCGGATTCGGGTCGTCGGCGTGGCGCAGCAGGTCGGTGCGGGGGAAATTGGGGTGGCCGAGCGGTCGGTCGGGACGGGTGAGGCTGCCGGTCCACCACTGCCACACGCTCATCAGCATGTCGGCCGGCGCGTCGTCGCAGGACTCGGCGAGGAAGAGCCGGACCACGCGGTCCTCGTCACGGGCGAGGCGATCGACCACGTCGGACGGAAGGCGGCGGGCCCGGGCGACGCTCCGCCGGATCAGCGGGTGGCCGGAGGCGGCCAGCCGGCGCATGGCGTCGGGATCCTCGTGCAGTGCCACGACCCAGTCGAGTGCCGACGAATGGGCCGATGGGTCGAACGCGACCACGACGGCGGCGCGTTGTTCCTCGGTGAGGTCGTGGCGCAGGGCCACCCGGTGGCGGACGGCCTCGTCGGGGTCTCGGCCGAGCAGGTCGACCAGGTCAGGGTCCAGTCGAGGGTTGTCGGCGAGGGCGCGGCGCTGGTTCGCGGCGCCGTGGCGGGCCAGGTGCCCGGCGAGGTCGCGGTCCAGTCGGCAGGTCTGCAGTGCGTCGGTGTCCAGGCCGTCCTCGGCGTCGAACACGGCGCGGGTGAGGGGGTGGTCGATGTGGTGCCGGTGCCGCGCGTGGGTGCGGACCCTGCCGTCGGGGTCGGTGAGCAGCACCTCGCGGGCCGGGCCGTCCAGGTGGGGCCAGGCCCGGCGGCAGGCGGCGGCCCGGACCGTCGGGTCGGGGTCGGCCGCTAGGTCGGCGAGCAGGTCGGCGGGAAGCCCGGGCAGCCGGGCGGCCTCGGCGCGGACTCGGGCCTGGGAGTCGGACGCGAGCTGTCGGCAGGTGTCCGGGGGGAGTTCCCTGCCCCACTCCGCCGCCAGCATGGTGACGACCCAACGGGTCCGGGTGGATCCCGCGTCCCGGAGCACCTGGGCCCAGTGTTCGGGGCCCAGGCCGGGTTGGTGTTCGAGGGTGGAGATGCGGATGGCTCGGTCGGGGTGGCCGAGTGCCTTCGCCAGGGCCTTCGCGGGCATCCGGCGGTAGAGGATCCACCCGGTGCGATCCACCAGGTCCTCGTACAGGTCCTCGGGCAGGGCGGGGTTGCGGCCGAGGCCGTCGGTCCACGCCCGGCCCAGCGCCTCGGACGGTCCGGGGCCGTCGACCAGGGACGTCCAGGCGGCGGCGCGCTCCTCGGCCGTCTCGGTGACCTCCCGCGCGGCGGAGGTCTCCTGACGCTCACGGACCCGCTCCACGGCGACCAGCCGGGCGATCGCGTCCTCGGAGGTCACACCGAGCAGGGTGCCGCCGTCCGGCGAGGCCGTCAGGAAGGCGGGCCGCCCGCGGGGGGCGCCCAGGACGCCGGCGAGGTCCCAGTCCTCGGTGAGGCGCACCCTGGTCCAGTGGCGGCAGCCGCAACTGCCGGACGAGCCGGGGACGTCGATCAGGAACGCGCCGTCCGCGCCGAGGATTCCGTGCTCGATGGCGAACCGGTGCCACCGCGCGTTCAGTGCGACGACGGCGTCGGGACGGTCGAGTCGTACGGTCGTGGCGGGTTCGACCTCGCCGGACAGCACGGGACGCCAGGCAGCCGACGGTGTCAGGGCCTCCGGGGCCGACCGGTCGCCGACGGTCTCCAAACCGGCCCGCTTGAGAAGGTCGGGGAGGTCGGGCAGTTCCGGCAGCTCGGCGTTCGCACTCGTCATGGCGGCCATCCTCGCCGATCGACGGCCGGGACCGGTCGACGGGCCACCGGGAAGGTGCGGCCGGACGGTGCGGCCCCCGGCGCCGTCTCAGCTGCCGGAGGCCGTCACGGACCGGGCGAGTTCCAGCATGGCTTCGTTGTCCGCCTTCACCGCCGTCAGCTCCGGCAGGCGCCGCCGGATCAGCTCGTTCTCGTACGCGGTCTCGACGGTGAACCACGTCCCCACCACGTTGGTCCGGGCCTTGCACTCGACGTCGGCGGTGGCCGTGGCGATCTCCTCCGCGGTCGCCCTGGCGGTGGCCGCCCACCGCGGGTCCTTCAGGGCGTCCCCGGGCGTGGCGTAGGAGTGGCCGCGGTCGGCCATGCAGCGTGACCAGTCCTGGAAGGCGGCCTTGACCCGGGGGTCCTTCATCGAGCGCTCGAAGCCCTCGTAGTTGATCCCCACCGCGACGTCGGCGTCCCGGCCGGTCCCGCCGCGCGAGGTCAGTTCCTTCTGCGCGGCCCCGATGCATCCGCCGGGCGGGAGCGGCTTCCCGCGGAGCGTGGAGGCGGATCCCGGGGCGGGTTTGCCGTCCGGCCCGAGGCCGGAGCCGAGCACCGTGGTGAGGTCGGCACTCAGGGAGGGCGCTCCGGCCGGCTTCTTCCCGCGGTCGGGGTCGGGCGAGTGGTAGCCGTTCACCGTGACGTCGGCGATCTCGATCGGATCGTACCGGTGGGTGGTCTGGGTCTCGGCGGACGCCCCGGCTCCGTCCGGGCGGGTGTAGTCGAGACCGAACCCCCGCACGCATCGGGCGACCAGCACGGTCTGCGCCGCGTCGTACTGCCGGAACTGCTCCCCGCTCAGCAGGTAGGCCTCGATGGGCAGCGTCCGGTCGTCCACCCGGCTCAGCAGGGGGACGTCCCCGATCGCCGGCGGCTCCATCGGGGCGAGGGAGGAGGTGGGCGCGGCCTCGGTAGCGGCGGGGCGCGAGGCGCAGCCGGCGAGGAGGAACAGGGGGACCAGCAGCAGGGCGGGCAGCGAACGGCGGAGGGACGTCATGGCGGGCTCCTCGGGAACCGGCCCGCTGGGTGGTGCGGGCGTTCGGGGGTGGGGCCGGTCCGGGTGCCGGGCCCCCCGGGGAGGGGGCCCGGCACCCGGTCAGGGCGGGGTCAGCGCTCCCAGCTCTGCGAGTGGTTGTTGTTGCGCATGTTGACCGAGCCGCCGTTCCACGGCACCGCGCCCAGGTTCACCCACTGGTCGTGGGGCACGTACTGGTTCGGGCCGGTGTTGCGGATGCTGTACTCGCGGTAGTGGACGCGCAGGTTCCACGAGTGGTCGAGGTTCTGCACGGAGGCGGCGTTGTTCACGACGGCCTGGCCGTTGCCGGCCCCGCCGCCACCGAAGTAGCCGTCGTAGTTGCCGCCCTCGCCCTTGCCGAACTTGGCGCCCTGCAGGTTGGGGCTGTAGTAGACACACGCGTCGCCGGTGACGCAGCCGCCGCTGCTCGCGAGAGCCGGTCCGGCGGTGCCCAGGAGCACCGTGCCGAGGGTGACCGCGGCCAGCGCGGCGGCCGCCATCTTCTTTGTCATGTCACTGCCTTTCGGTGGGTGGACAAGGAATTACCCGCGCTCCCGCTATCGGGAGCGAGGTCATTGCCTGGCCATGTCCGGGCCGATTTCCGCCCGGCGATTGACGACTCTGCCCCAGGGGTGGGGTCGATCCAAGGGAAACCGGCCTCCTTGAGACGTCTCAACCGTCGCCGACCCGCTGACGTGGGGTTTGAGAATATTTCACGTCCTACTGTGAGACGCCCGGGATTCGGTCGCCGGGGGATTCGGCCCGTTGTTCCCCTGTTTCTTGTTGGACCACACCTGATCCGCTTCGGGGGATATGCCCCGCACTGATTAGCCCGCAGTGCGGAAGAATCACGCGGTCCGGGCGGCAGTGGCGGTCCCGGGGCGGGCGCCGGAAATTCCACGGCATATCCGGAGGCTCCACGGAGCGGCTTCCGGAGCGCCTCGGAGGGGAGTCCCGTCGCGGCCGTGCCCCGGCGGCCGGCCGGCCCCAGGGTCGTCACGGCGTTCGCAGGGCCTGTCGTAACCGCTGCGCCGTCCCCGCTGCGCCGTTGCGCGGGCTTCGGTGGAAGGGGGTGCGGGTGGGGGAGGTCGTCGTGCCGTGACGGCCCTGGAGGGGGGATCCTGCGGCGTGTGCCTCTTGCCGGCCGCGGTTCCGCCGATTTCACGCGGCTTCATCCCGGTTCGACCTCCATGGCCTCCAGGAAAAGGTTATGGGGCGAAAAGGTCGGCCATGGACATGGCGGCCGGCTCGAAAAGATCCGGGTCGGATTCGATCCGTTCTGTCGGACGCCGCCGGGGAAGTGCGCGGGGGCGGGAATCCCGGTGAATCCGGAATAGTGGATTCCGATATTCGAGGATGGCGGCGGGGCGAAGGATCGAAACCCGACCGCGGGCCGGCCGAACGGCCGCGAAAAACCGGAACGGGGTGCTCCGAATTGTGCCCGCCCGGTATTCGCCGAGGAATCCCGCGAGCCGCCCGCCCGTGGCAGGCCGCGCGGTCGCCAAAGGGGCGGGGTGCTGAATCGGCCGGGGGAGAACCGGGCGTCGCATGCGGCCCGCTCGACCGTCGCCGCCCGCGGCGGACAGCGGGCACTGCGGGTCACGCCACCCGTGTCACCGGTCGCCCCGGTCCGGCACCGCCTCGGGGTGTCCCCGCGCTGCCCGGGCCCCGCCGTCCACCCCGGTCGGTGTGCCGGGAGAGGATGCCGGGGCCGATGTCGCCGCAGGGAAGAGAGCTGTCGTGGAGGAGACCGAGTCCGTCGACCTGATCCGCCTGGCCGACCGCCCCGGGCTCGGTGGCCAGAGCGTCGGCGTGCGGGTGACGGGCCGGAGTGCTCCGGGCGCTCTCCTGGGTCACGACTGGCTCGACTGCGAGATCGTGATCACTACCGAGGTCGTCCACGGCTGCCTCCCGGTGGTGCTGACCCCGGACGACGTCGAGGACTGGGAGCGGAAGCTCGGCGAGCTCGCCGGCGGGCGGAGCGCCTCCTGGCCGGACTCGGGACGCGGTCCGGAGCTGACCGTCCAACCGACACGGAACGGCGGAATGTGGGTGTCGGTCGCCGATCCCGAGTCCTCGGGAGTGGTGGTCAAGCTCCCTCTGGCCCCGGCGGCCGGGTGGGTCGAGGAACAGCGAGCCCTCCTCGCGCGCGTGTCCGGGGTGTTCCCGCGAGAGACCGTGGAGACGTCGCCCGGAGTGTTCGTGTGGCGCCGGTAGCACCTGGCCCGACCTCGGCGCGGCAGGCGGCCCGGCCCCTGGGCCGTCTGCCGGGCGCCCCGAGACGGCGTCGCCGTCCAGGACGGCCGGCCGCCGAACTGCCACGTGCGGACTTCTGCGCCGGCGCACTGCTCCGCCAGGCTCGAAGGTGCCACGTGCCGGTCGTCACTCCGGGTCGAGGAACTGTTTCAGGGTGCGCCGCTTGGGCGGCTGGTGGTCGATCACCTCGACCAGCTCGGCCACACCGATCCGGACGTGCAGCGTGCCGGAATGCGACTCCAGCGCGACCAGCCAGGCGCCCCCGCCGAGCCGGTACACCAGCCTGCGGTACGGCTTGCGCTCCGACAGCAGGCTCGGCACGTACGACCGCGCCAGGCTTTCCGCCAGTTCGTGAGCGTTCGCCGCGTCGCGGGCCGGGTGCCGGGCGGCCAGGCCCCATCGATGGTCGTCCTCCCCCCAGGTGTTCTTGGACTCCTCCTCCACGAGCACCTGCCACACGCCGTCGGACACCATGTCCACCACCCCCGGCTCCACTCCTACCCGGCGGCGTACGGGCCACTCCGCCCGCTCGGGAACCGGCGGACGGCGTCGGCGTGGACGGCGCCGGCCGGGAGCGCCTACGCGCGGGGCGGACGGGTGGCGGTGTCGAGGTAGAAGGCGTCGATGGTCTGGACGGCCCGCTCGAACTCCTCCAGGTTGACGGGCTTGGTCACGTAGGCGTTGGCGTGGCTGCTGTACGCGCCGGTGACGTCGTCCGGGGCCGAGGAGGTGGTGAGGACGACGACGGGGATGGTCCGCAGGTCCTCGTCGGCCTTCAGGACCTTCAGCAGGTCCCGGCCGTTCATCCGGGGCATGTTGAGGTCGAGGACGATGAGGTCGGGGCGTACACTGTCGGGCGCGCGCAGGTGCTCCAGTGCGGCGAGCCCGTCGGTGACCTGGATCAGGTTGCGGGTACCCCGTTCGGTGAGGGCCTCCTCGATGAGCATGGCGTCGGCCACGTCGTCCTCGACGAGCAGGACGTCGAAGGGACGGGCGGGAGAGGTCATCATCGGTTGCTCCGCAGGGTTGTCGTTCGAGTGGGGGAAGAGCCCCGGCCACCGGCGGCGGGCGCCTTGGCGGGTCATGCCGCAGGCGGCACCGAGCTGGGGATAGCCGGCGCCCGCGCCGGCGGCGGCGGCGGCCGCCTCTTGCTGGAGCCGTACTGTGGCCTGCTGGAGGTGGTCCAGCAGGTGCAGCAGGCTCAGCGACCGTGCCGGGCCGTCCGTCGCAGGCGGCGAGGGGTCTTCCAGCAGCTGAAGAGCAAGACGCCGCGCAAGGTGGGCGACCGCGGCGTCCGCGACCGCTGCCGTCTCCTGCGGAGTGGTCCGCAGGACGAAGTTCTTGCCAGACATATCCGCACTCTAGGCCCCTGATTGACCCCGCGACAACAAGCGTTGTCGGATGCCCTCTACAGTGAGCGCTGCGCCGCTGGACGCGGCCGCCACACCGGAGGAGCTCAGAGGATGACCGGCTACGACAGGCCGCCGCGGACGCGGAGGTTTTCCACGTGGACGACCAGGCGATGGCTGCGGGTGGGTGCGGCCGTCTCCCTGGTGGTGTTGGGCCTTCTCGGTGTGACCGGAGCGTGGGTGCTGGAGCGGACGGCGTCGATCAGCGAGGACCTCGTGGACGTCAAGTCGCCCGCGGTGACCACGGCGTTCCGGCTGGAGTCGGCCCTGCTCAACCAGGAGACCGGCATCCGGGGGTACGGGCTCACCGGCAACCCCGAGTTCCTCGAACCCTACCGGCAGGGAATCACCGAGCAGGAGACCCACGTCGCACGACTCGCGGTCCTGCTCCGGGACGACGACGACGCCCTCGTCGACCTGGCCGAGGTCGAGGGGCTGATCTCGACGTGGCAGGAGAGGATCGCCCGGCCGACCGCGGCCTCGCCGTCCGGGGCACCGTCACCGCTGGTCGTCGAACGGGCGGCGGAGGGCAAGAGCACCTTCGACGCGGCGAGGTCGGCGCTCCTCAGGCAGCAGGAGCGGCTGCGCGCGGACCGGGTCGAGGCGCGGGACGACCTCACGCGCATCATGGAGCTGAGGAACTGGATCTTCACCGCGATCGCCCTGGTGATCGTGGTCCTCACGGTGCTGATCTTCGAAGGGCTGCGCCGCGGCATCACCACTCCGCTGGAACGGCTCGGGGCCGACGCCCGTGCCGTCGCCGGAGGCGACTTCGACCACCCCATCGCGTCCGTCGGCCCCGCCGACCTGCGCCGGCTGAGCAGTGAGATCGACTCCATGCGCCGGCGCCTGGTCCAGGAGCTCGCGTTCACCGAGGAGGCCCGCCTGCGCCTGGACGCGCAGGCGGCCGAGCTCCAGCGCTCCAACACCGAGCTGGAGCAGTTCGCCTACGTGGCCTCCCACGACCTGCAGGAGCCGCTGCGCAAGGTCTCCAGCTTCACCCAGCTCCTCCAGCGGCGGTACGGCGGGCAACTCGACGCGAAGGCGGACCAGTACATCGGGTTCGCGGTCGACGGCGCCAACCGCATGCAGACCCTCATCAACGACCTCCTCGACTTCTCCCGCGTGGGGCGGCTCCACCACGCCCACAAGGAGGTCGACCTGACCGCGACGCTGGAGCAGACCCTGGCCACGCTCAGCGTCGGTATCGAGGAGGCCGGCGCGCTCGTCACCCACGACCCGTTGCCGACGCTGGTCGCCGACCCCACCCAGATGGGGATGCTCTGGCAGAACCTGATCGGCAACGCCGTCAAGTTCCGCCGGCCCGGCCGGGAGCCGAAGATCCACGTCTCGGCCGAGCGGGAGGGGGAGCTGTGGCGGTTCGCGGTGACCGACAACGGCATCGGCATCGCGCCGGAGTTCGCGGAGAAGGTCTTCGTGATCTTCCAGCGGCTGCACACCAAGGACGCCTACAACGGGAGCGGCATCGGCCTGGCGTTGTGCAAGAAGATCGTCGACTTCCACGGCGGCACCATCGCCGTCGACCCCGAGTACCGGGACGGGACCCGGATCACCTTCACCCTCGCCTCCGAGGCCCCCGAGATCGCGGACGGTCCCGAGCTGCGGGAAGCCACCCGCGTCGGCGCGGAGCCGGCACGATGACCGCGGCCCTGGCAGCCGCCACCGGGGCGGCCTCCGACGAACCGGTCTACCGCATCCTCCTCATCGAGGACGACGAGGGCGACGCCCTGCTCGTGGAGGAACTCCTCCACGACACGGAACTGCGCTTCGAGCTGACCGTCAGCGCCACGCTGGCCGCGGCCCGCACGGTGCTGGCCACCAGCCCCGTCGACTGCATCCTCCTCGACCTGCACCTGCCCGACGCGTCCGGCACCGCCGCGCTCACCGCCGTCCGCGCGCTGGCCCCGCACACGGCCGTGGTCGTCCTGACCGGGCTGTCCGAAGCCCGGGCGGGCACCGAGGCGATGGCCGCCGGCGCCCAGGACTACCTCGTCAAGGGCATGGTCGTGGCCGACGTGCTGCGCCGGACGGTGCGCTACGCCGTCTACCGCAGCCAGACCGAACGCGCCAACATCGAGGCCCAGGCCGTCCGCCTGCGGGCGGAGGAGAACGCCCGCCTGGAGCGCGGCCTGCTGCCCCCGCCGATCCTCGACACCTCCCGGGTGACGGTGACCACCCGCTACCTCCCCGGCGTCACGACGGCCCTGCTCGGCGGGGACTTCCTCGACGTCGTGGAGGGCGACGACGGACTGCTGCACGCCGTCGTCGGGGACGTCAGCGGGCACGGGCCCGACGCCGCCGCACTCGGCGTCCTCCTGCGCATCGCCTGGCGCTCCCTCGTCCTCGGCGGACACCGGGGCGGCGACCTGCTCCACCTGATGGAACGCATCCTCGTCGCCGAGCGCGGCGGCCCGTCCATGTTCGCCACCTGCACCCTCCTCACCCTCGACCAGAACGCGGCGACCGCCACCCTCCATCTCGCCGGTCACCACGAACCCCTCCTCACCACGGCGGAGGGCACCCGGGAGCTGACCGCCACCCACGGCATCGCCCTGGGCCTCCTGCCGGGGCTGCGCGACTGGCCCTCCACGGTCGTCCCGCTCCCGGCCAACGCGGCCCTGACCCTCTACACCGACGGCCTGACCGAGGGCCACAACGGCACGATGGGCGAGCGCCTCGGCGTCGAGGGGCTGCTCACCCTGATCGGAAAGCTGCCGCCGACCGATCCGGCCGCCCACGTGGACCTCGTCATCCAGGAGACCCACGCCCTGAACGCCGGCCGTCACACCGACGACCTCGCCGTTCTGCGCCTCGACTGGGACAACCGGTAGCCGACGGTCCGGCGGGCAGCCCCCGCCGGACCTCCGGCAGAGCGTTCACCGTCAGGTGAGTGCAACGAGCGGGCGGTGGACGTTGCATTCGATCCAGGGTTCATTGCAATGAAAATATTGCTACGAGCTGCATGGATGGCACTTCTGCGCAACTGTCGTGTTGCTTGAATGCTGAAGGCAACGTAGCGTTTCCTTCGTCGGAAACCGCATGGGCGGTTCGTGGGGTGGTCATCGACGGGGGCGGATCATGGAGACAGCGCAGAGCCGGAAGCAGACCGAGCCCGGAGCCTGCACCGCCTTCGCCCGCTTCGTGCTCTGCGGCGGCGGGGTGGGGCTCGCCTCCAGCTTCGCCGTGACGGCCCTCGCCTCCTGGACGCCCTGGATCCTGGCCAACGCCCTGATCACCGTGGTCTCCACGCTCCTCGCCACCGAACTGCACGCACGCTTCACCTTCGGCGCGGGCGGGCGCGCGACCCGGCGCCAGCACGCGCAGTCGGCCGGCTCGGCGGCGGCCGCGTACGCGGTGACCTGCGCCGCGATGCTCGCCCTGCAGCAACTGGCGGCCGCGCCCGGAGCGATGCTCGAACAGGCCGTCTACCTGTCGGCCTCCGCACTCGCCGGTGTCGCGCGGTTCGCGGTGCTGCGCCTGGTGGTCTTCGCGCGGAACCGCTCGCAGGCGGCCCCCGCCCCCATCGCCCGTCCGGTGTACGCGACCGTGGCCCGCTCCTCGGCCCCGGCCGGCCCCGCAGGACTCTGCCGCGCGGCCTGAACGTCCGGGCCGGGCGCCGCGAAGCCGCGGCCCCGCTCCCGGCCCGGGCCGCCTCCGGGCCCTGCTCCTCGGCCAGGCCCGGGCCCATCACCTTCAGCAGGTCGCCGGGCATGCCCAGTCCGCGGACCCCGGGGCCGCCCGGGTCGGTCTGGAGGATGCCACGCCGTCTCGAAGGGTCGGTCGACGCGATGCGCGAGACGGCGATCTCGATGGTGCGCCCGTCCGGCTCGCCGCAGTCGAGGGGGACGGTGAGGCGCGCGCACCGCGTGCCGCTCGCGGTGCGCGCGGCGTCCCGGCAGGCCGTCCAGTCGACCGGTCGGTGGCGGTACCGGTCCAGACCGTGTCCTTCGGCCGCCGGGCCCCTGACGCGGTCGAGGTGGCCGGCAGCGTCGGGGCCGGGGCCGCCGGCGCCGCAGGCGGGGACGTCGTGGCGACGGCGGCGACCGACGGGACGAACGTGCCGAGTGCAGTGGCTTTGCTCACGGCTCGCCAACGTACGGGTCCGACACCGGGCCGGGCGCGTACGTCGTGGAGTGTCGCAGGGCCGGGCCGCCGAGCACTCCGAACAGTGCAGCCACGTGACCGCGGATCAGGCACCGGCCCGCTCCGGAAGGCGGGCCCGACGGACCGTCGACCCTCGCGAAACCCCAGGTCGGAGGGGACTGTCAGTGCCCCGTCCTAAGGTGGGAACAACGTTGGAGGGGGCGCCGGAAAGGCGTCGAAGAAGCGTGGGAAGAGGGGCAGTACCTTGTCTGCGAACCGGATCAAGCACAAGGTCAACCACGTCTCGCTGGTGGTCGACAACTCCGGCTCGATGCGCCAGCACGAGGCACAGCTCGTGCGCGTGGTGGACGAGTTCGTGAAGGGCCTTCAGGAGGAGTCCGACCGGCTCGGTCACGAGACCCGCATCAGCCTCTACGCCTTCGATCACGAGGTGCAGAACCTGGTCTGGGACATGGACGTCAAGCACCTGCCGTCCCTGCGGGGCCTCTACGAGGTCAACAACGGTGCGACGGCGCTGATCGAGGCGGCCGTGAAGTCCGTCGACGACCTGAAGAACATCTGGGAGGGGTACGGGGAGCACTCCTTCCTCCAGGTGGTCGTCACCGACGGCGAGGAGAACGCCTCGGGCTTCTCGGAGTCCGGCCGGATGCACACCCGCCTGGGCGGCAGCCGGGGCAAGGCCGTCCTGAGCACGTGGATGGACCGCATCCGGAGTGCCATGGACGACCTTCCCGACCACTGGACCTCGGCGATCCTCGTCCCGAACTCCCTGGCCAAGCGCACCGCCCAGGAGTACGGCTTCCCGGCGGGCAACATCGCGATCTGGGACGCCGACTCCAGCAAGGGCGTCGAGGAGGCCATCGGCACCGTCAAGAAGGCTGCCACGGACTTCCTGCGGGGCCGCGAGCAGGGGGTGCGCGGCACCAAGAACCTGTTCTCCATGGGCCAGGACCTGAGCACGGCCGAGGTGAAGGCCAGCCTCGACGCCCTGGACACCGGCAAGTACGTCCTGATCCCGGTCGACGAGCAGTCACCGATCCGCGACTTCGTCACCGGCGCCGGACACCCGTACACCACCGGGTGCGCCTTCTACGAGCTGTCCAAGCGCGAGAAGATCCAGGGCACCAAGCAGCTCGCCGTGGCGGAGAAGGACCCGGCCACCGGCCTGATGACGGGCAGGGTGTTCTCGGGCCCGGCGGCCCGCCGGCTCCTCGGCCTGCCGAAGTCGGAGGCGACGGTGAAGCCGGGCGACAACCCCGAGTACACCGTGTTCGTCCAATCGACCTCCGTCAACAGGAAGTTGGTGTCGGGCACCAACGTGCTCGTCATCCTCTAGCCGGGGACGGCGTCCGGGCGCGGGCCCGGCCGACAGCGTCCCGGAGTCCGTCGGTCGGGGTGGCGGCGGAGGTGGTCGGGCAGTCCCGCGCGCCGCCGGCCGGGCCCGCTGACGGGTGGCGACGAGGCTCCTGTCGGCCGACGGCCGCCGCCGTGACCGGGCTGCGCCCCTATATCGGTTCGGTCCGGGTCCGTGGCATGTCACACTGGCGATCATGAACACCCCCGACCGGCTCCCGCTGTGGCAGCCCTTCTCCGAGCCCGCCACCACCGCCCCCGTCCCGGCCCCGGCCGGGGCCCGGCCGTTCGCCGTCGAGCTGGCGCCGTTCCTGGAGCCCTACCTCGACGACTTCGAGCCCGCGGCGGGGCCCGCGGCCGGCTGACCGGGCGTTCGGCCGCCCGGGCCGCCGTGCCCGGACGGCCGAAGGGCCCCGATCGCTACGTCACCAGCGGGCCGCCTTGGCGTGGAAGGTCAGCCCCGGCCAGGCCTCGACGGGCTCGGCCGAGTACACGATCTGGCCCGCACACAGGCGCCGCTCGGCGAGGCCCTGGACGATCTTCGGGATCGCCGCGAGCGTCGTCGGCAGGCCGTCGTGGAGCAGGACGATGCCGCCGGGCTTCACGGTGAGGGCGTTCGCCACGACGGTCTCGGTGGGGATGCCGCTCCAGTCGACGGTGTCGGTCGTCCAGATCACCTCCGTCATCCCGAGCCTGGACGCGTCCTGCCTGGTCCGCGCGTCGGTGCTGCCGAACGGCGGCCGGAAGAGCGTCGGTGCCCGGCCCGTCTGCGACCGGATCACGCGGCTGGTGTCCTGCAGCTCGGCGAACGCGGTGGGCGCGTCGAGCTCGACCAGGTTGGCGTGGGTGTACGAGTGGTTGCCGATCCGGTGGCCCTCCGCGGCGATGCGCGGGGTCCCGTCCGGGCGCGTCTGGGCCAGGCCGCCGGTCACGAAGAACGTGGCCCTGGTGTTCCCGGCGTCGCGCAGCGCCTTCAGGTACGCGGGTGTACTCGCCGTCGGACCGTCGTCGAACGTGAGTGCCACGTAGCCCCCGGAGCAGCGCCTCCCCGCGTCGTCGTGCCCTGTCCGCGCGGTTTGTGCGGCCTGCGCGGTCGCCGGTGCCGCGGCGAACGCCATCAGTGCGGCCAGGGTGACGCCGAGCCGGATCCGGGACCTCCCGCGTGTCGTCCTGCCGTCCTTCGTCCGGGCCTCTGCCGCTCCTGCTGCTCTCGCCGCTCTCGCTGTGAGCTTCACTTCGGGTGTCCTCTCGATCGCCGGGTCGCCGAATCGCCACGGCCGGTCGGGGAGGTCCGTGCGAGGCCGAAAGCTCCGCGCACGGTCGTGCGGGCTTCGGCCGGACACCATTGAACGCGAGCGGAGCGGCTCCGCGATACGGCAAACGCGGATTCCGTTCCCGGACCGGACACCTTGGTGACGTATCGTCAAATCACGGTCACGAAAACGTCGGTGGGGGCTCGGTGGGTCGTGCCGGGTCTGCCCCTCGCCCCGGTCCGGCGGTCCGCAGGCGTCCGTGGGCCCGCCTCAGGGGGAGCCCGTCAGGTAGCCGCGGAGCTGTTCGACCCGCAGGGTGTCGTACCGAAGGCGATGCGGTGGCGGGCGCCGGTGAGCAGGGCCGAGCCGGACGTGAGGGTGGCCGAGGTGGTGGGTTCGTGGGTCCAGCCGTCGAGTGCGAGGTCTCTGACACCCGTGAGGACGAGTTCAACTACCCGGGCCACTACGCGGCGGTCCAGTACCGGTGCGCCAAGTGGCACGGCTCCGCGAAGCAGGCCGACGCGTTCGCCGACCGCGCGGCCACGGCCGCCCCGGAGAGCAGCCTGCTGGCCGGGATGCGGCTGATCGCGCTGCACGAGCACGAGCCGGACGGCGCGGAGGAGACCTACTGGTCCACCCCGTACGCGCAGGCTGCCGTCGATGCCGCCCGCCGGGCCGTGGACGCGGCACCCGCCGGTCACCCCCGCGCCGCCGAGATCCGGCACCTGCTCGCCTGGTGCTACGTCATGACGGAGCGGCCGGTCGAGGCGATGGCGCAGTTCCAGCTGGTCGACGGCTACGTGAACGCCCTGCCCTGGCGCTACGCGGAGGACTCTGCGGGGTACTTCTGCTACACCCGGGCCGCCACCGCCTTCGCCGCCGACAGGCAGCTCGCCGCCTGACCCGGTCCGCCCCGGGCCGCTCCATCGGTCAGGCCCGGCCCGTGACGGCCGCTGCGGGCGGCGACTCCGACGGTATACGTCTGTTGACGTATCTTCCGCCGGGATCACCTGTGGCTGTTGACCGGCGCCCCTCCCGGCGATTGGCTCGCCTGGAGCCCGCCGCCGGGAGGGAGCCCGGCCGGGTGATCCCAGGGGAAGGACAGATCTCATGGCCCATCGCATCCGTACCGTCCGCAACCGGTGGCTGGCCGGTGGCGGCAGCGTCCTCGTCGCCGCCGCCGTCCTCGCCGCGACCGCGGCCCCCGCCCAGGCCCGCCCGGCACTGCGCGGCACCGTCCAGATCAGTGTCGGGGTGAACGGCACGGTGCCGGACAGCCAGTCATGGAGCCAGGCGATCAGCGCCGACGGCCGGTACGCCCTGTTCACCTCGTGGGCCACGAACCTGGTGTCCCAGCCGGCGAAGAGCGGACGCGACGCCTACGTCCGCGACCTGAGGACGGGCCGCACCGAGCGCGTCAACCTGTCCGACGACGACAACGCGCTGGACGGCTTCACCGACTACGTCGCGATCAACGCCGACGGCCGTTACGTCGCCTTCGACAGCGAGGCCGAGAACGTGGTGCCCGGCGTCCAGGTCCAGGGGCGCACCGAGGTGTACGTCCGCGACCGGAGGACCGGGCGCACCGAGCTGGTCAGCGGTGGGCTCACCAGCACCGACACCGACCGGTTCCACGCCTCGTACGCGCCCTCGCTCAGTGCGAACGGCCGGTACGTGGCCTTCGTCTCCAGTCGGACCGACCTCGTCCCGGACCTGCAAGGTGGTGACCCGTCACTGGCCAGGCCCTACACCTGGGACTACAACATCTACGTCACCGACCGCTGGACGGGGAAGACCCGTCTGGTGACCCGCGGGGTGGACGGCAAGCCGGGCGACGGCATGTCGCTCAACCCGACGATCAGCGCGGACGGCCGCACCATCGGCTTCACCTCCCTCGCGGGCAACCTGGTGCCCGCCGAGGAGACCCCTGCCGTCGCCGCCGCGGCTGTCGGGGGCGGCGCTCCCGCCGACGTGGAGCTGGCCCCGGGCCTCGCCGCAGCCACGCCCCGCAGCGCGGGAACGAGCCTCGCCCGGCCGACGACCGGCGTCTACTACACGTACGACGTGAAGTCCGGCCGCATCTCCGCCGCGAGCCTCGACCTCGACGGCAACCTCGGCTACGCGAGCTTCGGTGCGACGATCAGCCCCGACGGGCGGCGTGCGATCTACGCCCTGCCCGAGCCGGGCGGGTCGACCAACGGCCACCGGTTCCACACCGTGCTGTACGTCCGGGACCTCAGGAAGGGCACCGTGACGAAGGTCAGCGGGGGGCTGCCCGGCACCGCGTCGGTCGGCTCGTCCGACCACGGCCGGATCACGGCCGACAACCGCTGGCTCTACTTCACCTCCGCCGCCGACAACCTGGTGGCAGGGCCGCAGCACGCGGGCTGGGACGTCTACCGCCACGACCTGCGCACCGGCCGTACCGAGCGGATCGCCACCGCGCCGGACGGCTCGCTCGGCAACGGCTCCTCGATCGACCCGGTCGTGGACGCCGACGGTGACACGGTGGTGTTCGGCTCGACCAGCGGCAACCTGGTCGCCGGCACCGGCGGCCCGGCGGGCACCGACAACCAGGTCTTCGCCCGGTCCGCCGGGCACCACCGCGACGGCGACGACCGGGGCCAGGACGGCGACGACTGACCGCGTTCCGCTGTCCGCACCGCCGACCGATCGACCGCGCGGGCGGGCGTACCGGGTGGAAGGACCGCGCGGTGGGGCGAGCCGATTCGCCTCCACCGCAGGACAGTTGTGAGCCCGTGAGCCCGTGAGCCCGTGAGCCCGTGAGCGCGGTCCGCGGGGCGCGGACCCCGCACTCCACGAGGGGCCCGCGCCGCCGCACCGCGTGCCTTCAGAGGTGGGCGGGGCGGCGGGGCGGAAGACTGCTGGGCCGTGGGTCCCGCCCGGCTCCGCCGCCGCCGACCGTGACTGTCGGCGGTGACGGTGCGGCACCCTGGTGAAGCCGAGGGCGCGAATGTAGTGTCCACGTCATGACGACCGCCCGGCGCCGTGCCGCCCTCGCCGCGACCCTCATCGGCGCACTCGCCGCCACGATCACTCCCACCGCCACCGCCACCGCCGGTACCGCGCAGCAGGCCCGTCCCCACTGCCAGACCGTCGACTCCGCGCAGCCGGACCGGGAACAGGCACGTACGGCGGACCCGCGGACCGCTGCCCTGACCGAACGCGGGGGCTTCGGCGACTTCGTCCGCCGGTTCCCCGCAGCGCTCTGCACCGCGCGCACCGCCGAGCAGGCCGGCCGGCTGGTCGACGCCTGGGGCGAGGCACTGTGGCGGGCCGGCGTCGACCGCGCCCAGGGGCGCCGTCCCGGCGGCGACCTGCCGGCCGTCGACGACCGGCCGCTGTACTGGACCAGGGTCGCCATGACCCTGCAACTCGGCCGCTGGAAACCGGACTTCGCCGTCGACGCCGCCGTCCTGCGGCAGCGCTTCGAGGACGCCTCGCGCGGACTCGCCGACAGCGGGTTCGGCGGCCGTCCGGGCGTGCGCCGGATCTTCGTCAGCGGGTTCGACCCGTTCGGTCTGGACGCCGAGCTGCGCCGCGCCAATCCGTCGGGCTCGGCGGCCCTGCAACTGGACGGACGGCGGATCGTCCTGGCCGACGGCAGCCCCGCGGAGATCCAGACGGTGCTGTTCCCGGTCCGCTACGGCGACTTCGACCGCGGCATCGTCGAGCGCGCCTTCGCCCCGCGGCTCGCCCCCGGCCACCGGTCCGCGGACCTCATCACCACCGTCAGCCAGGGCTATCCCGGACTGTTCACCCTGGAGGCCTGGGCCGGCCGGTCCCGCTCCGCGGACCCGTACCCCGACAACGCGGGCGCGTTGTCCGGTGGCACCCGCGAGCACCCCGTCACCGCCCCCGGCCTCGGTCCCGGTGCGGAGTTCATCGCCACCAGCCTGCCCACCGGGCCGATGACCGCCGTCCAGCAGCCGTACCCGCTCAAGGTGAACACCACCGTCACCGAGATCCCCGCCGGGGCGAGCGGCCCGGTCGACCGGACGGACGGCCCGACCCCCGGTTCGCGCGCGGTCGCCGGTGGTGGCGGGGGCTACCTCTCCAACGAGGTGGCCTACCGCACCAACCGGCTACGGCTGGAGCTCGCCCCGCAGCTGCCCGGCGGCCACCTGCACACCCCCGTGCTCACCGGTCTCCCGGAGCAGACGGAGCAGCTCACCGGGCCGGTGTTCGAGCAGAACGAGGCCGCGATCACCGCCGAGATCCTCGACATCCTGCGGCACATCGTCGGCTGACGGCCCGGGTCTTCCCGGTCGCCCCGTCGG
Organism: Kitasatospora sp. NPDC127035; assembly: GCF_042726075.1. Taxonomy (NCBI): domain Bacteria; kingdom Bacillati; phylum Actinomycetota; class Actinomycetes; order Kitasatosporales; family Streptomycetaceae; genus Kitasatospora; species Kitasatospora sp. NPDC127035. The sequence goes on from NZ_JBHXDN010000033.1 coordinate 55,909, forward strand.
CCGCCCTGTCAGCTGCGCCCGGCAGCCGACAGGGCGTGTCGGCGCGGCCCTCGCCCGAGTACGGCTCCGGCCGTCCGCCGTCCGCCGTCCGCCGTCCGGGTCGACGTCGCCGCCGACCTCGGCCCGGCCCGGGGCGCCCGCGCCTACGTGTCTGCCACGTCGGAGTGGGCAGCCTGTACGGCTTGCTCGGGGTCGCTCACCCGGTGAGGGGCACGCACTCGGCAAGCAGGGCGACCACGTCCCGCCAGGCCCGCTGCGCGTGCTGCGGGTGGTGGCCGACGCCGGGGACCACGTCCTGGTCGACCGGCGGGTGGTGGAAGGCGTGCAGTGCCCCGCCGTAGACGACGAGGCGCCAGTCGACGCCGGCGGCCTGCATCTCGGCGGTGAAGGCGTCCCGTTGTGCGGGCGGCATGATCGGGTCCTCCGACCCGACCCCGACCCACACGGGGCAGCGGATGCGCGAGGCTTCGCCCGGTCGGCCCGTGGTGAGCGCGTTGACGGTCCCGATAGCGCGCAGGTCGACGCCGTCGCGCCCGAGTTCGAGCACGATCGCGCCTCCGGTGCCGTAGCCGATGGCGGCGATCCGGTCGGGGTCGGTCCGCGGCTCGGCGCGCAGTACGTCGAGCGCCGCGTGGCCGATGTCCCGCATCCGGTCCGGGTCCGCGAGCAGGGGCGTCGTGTGGGCCAGCATCTCCTGGGGGTCGGTGAACCAGCGCCCGCCGTTGATGTCGAAGGCCAGCGCCACGTAGCCCAGTTCGGCGAGGGCGTCGGCCCGGCGGCGCTGGAAGTCGTTCAGACCCGGCCCCTCGGGCCCTATCAGGACCGCAGGTCTGCGGTCGACACCGGCAGGGAGCGCGAGATGCCCGATCATCGTCAGGCCGTCGGCCGGGTACTCGACCGTGCGTGTCGTAACCGTCGTCATGCGACCGGACTGTAGTCGCGGTCGCGCCCGGTCGGGCCGGACTTCGCCGTCGGCGGAACGTACGGCTGCGGACCGCCGATCCCCGACCGGACACCGCCGCTTGCCGTCCGCCGCCCGCCGCGCGGCGGCCTGACCGGGGGACAGGGGGGACGCTGACACCGATCTCCCGGTCGGGCCTTCCGACGCGAGAAACTCGTGGGTTTGCCCGGCGGGATCAGGGTGAGAAGAGCCCCGGGTGAGCGGAACGTGGTCCGGTCGGTGAGTCTCCCCCCACTCACCGCCCGGACCGCGCCCGGCCCGTACGTGGGCGGGCGCGGCCCATGTTGCCGCCTGGCCGTGGTGCAGTCGGTCCCGGCGATGTACACCGGTCGTCGAGTTCGAGCCCGGCGCCCCGATGCGCCTTGCCGGTTCCCAAGCGCCCCAGGATCACTGGCGCAAGCTCACGCGCACGCGCCAGAAGCGCTCCCGCCCGCCTCGTCCATGCCCGCCTCCTGCGCGGCGCCGAGCAACCGGCTGTACGCCCGCGAAGCCGGTCCGTCGCCGCCGCGAGGACGCCGACCCTCACAGCGGGGTGAGGATGTCCTGGTGCGCCCCGTCGAGGACGAGGCCGTTGTCCCACCGGACCCGGACCGTCGCCCGCGCCCCCGGCTCCTGGTGGGCGGCCCAGGTGGGCTCCAGCGCGGCGATCTCGGCCTCCAGCCGCGTTCGGCTCGCCGCCGGCATGGTGTGCCCGTAGTCCTCCAGGAGCGCCTTGAGCCGCTCGTACTCGCGGGCGTCCTCGCTCTGCGGGAGTTCCCCGTCCACCCCCTCGACCGTGCCCTCGATCCCGGCTCCCAGGGACAGGAACCCGACGACGGTCCCGAGCTCCCCGGCGGTTGCCTCGCCGATCCCGAGATCCTCCGTCAGCCGGACACGCCGGCCTTCCTCCAGGGTCATGCGTCCTCCGCCTCTCAGCCGATCGGTGCCGTCCGCCACTGTCCGCCGGGCGCGCAGGGGAGCCGGCTCCACGGGGCCGCAGCCCTGCTCGGGCAGGCCCGCACAGCGAGCATAGGCGCCGCCGGGCCAGACGCCCGCCCGGCCTGATCGAGAACCGGAGGCGGTTTGTCTCCGCCGGGTCCGACCGCCGGCTCGGAAGGCGTCGGTCTCCGGCGTCAGTGCCATTTCGACCCTTTGTCCTGAGTGGTTCCGTTCTGGCGACACCATAGGTCTTCGCACTGACACAGCGGTTCGTGGCATCGAACCCCGTCTGCCTCGGCCGGACCGATTCCTCCGGTGCACGGGAGACGTGAACTCCGGGGCTCGCAAGGCGTTGGCCGCCCGCCTCGCGGGCGGTGTCCAGGTGCGGACGTGCGCGGATAGTTGGTACTGGTGCCCGTCCGCATCCCGTATGAGGAGGTCTTACAGATACCTCCACGGGGGTACGGATTCGGGAAACTCCTCTGGGAGACTTCTGAGTTCCCGGAGGAGATTCCCCGGAGTGAATGAAGAGGCGGACCCTTGAAGAAGAAGGTACGTTTAATCGCGCTTCTATTCGCCGTCGTTGCCGGAATGTTCGGCTTCGCTGCGCCGGTGCACGCTACGCCGACCGACCACTACGTGGACCTCGAAGTGGGATCCGCTCCGGGTTACTACGACGGAGTGAGCGGCTGTAACACCTGGGTCACCTACGGAGCCCCTTCGCGCGTGCTCCTGTGCGGAAGTCAGGTCACCACCGTGACATGGGCCGACGGTCGGAAGGAGGTCAGCGGTCTGGGCACCGACCACGCGATCTGGTCCTCGCGGCAGACCACCCCGGGAGGATCATGGGCCCCCTGGGCGAGCCTCGGCGGGGAGAACCTGAAGTACGGGGTGGCCTGGCCCAACCCGTCCACCATCGGTGCCTGGGGCGCTGACAACAGTATCTGGGGTCGCACCTTCGACAACGGCTGGGGTCCCTGGCACATCTGCTGATCCCGGACGGCTGCGCACCGGATCCACGTCCGGGGCGGTTGCGGCACACGAGGCCGGAACCGCCCCGGACAGGTCCGTGAAGTCCGAGGCCGCGGGATTGCCCCGTCACATGATCGGGTGTTCACCGGGGCCCGGGGCGGCGAAGAGGCACCCGAAGGGGGCGGGCCGGCCTACGGGGGCGGGTCCGAGCCGTGCCGAGTGTGACCCGGGCGGGTGCACGGTCGTTGTCACCGGGCCGGTCCCGTCACCTTCCCCCGGCAGGGTCGCACGCTGCCCGGGGTCGGCCCGCCGTGGGACGGCCACCCGCCTATCCCTGGAGCGAACAAGCCGTGAACGAGCAGACAAGCGGACCCGGTCGGTCGGCCGGCGTACTGGTGACGGGCGCGACCAGCGGGATCGGCCTGGCCACAGCGCTGCTCCTGGCCCGCCAGGGCCACCGCGTGATCGGGACGGCCCGCTCCCGGGACAAGGCCGACGCGCTCGTCCGCACCGCCCGCGACCGGGGTCTGACGCTGCATGCGGTGGTCATGGACCTCACCGATCCGGCCTCCTGCCACGAGGCCGTCGCGCAGGCGGCCGACCTGACCGACGGCGGCCCCCACGCGCTGGTCGCCAACGCGGGCATCCCGCTGACGGGTGCGATCACCGACCCCCCGGAGGACCGGATCCGCGAGATCATGGAGGTCAACGTCGTCGGCACGCTGCGCATGTGCGCGCTGGTGCTGCCCGCGATGCGCCGACGGGGCCGGGGGCGGATCGTGACCGTCTCCTCCGCCTCCGCGCGGATCCCGGCGCCGATGAACGGCTGGTACACCGCCAGCAAGCACGCGCTCAGTGCGGCGACGCACAGCCTGCGCATGGAGACCCGCCGCCACGGCGTGCAGGTGGTCCTGATCGAGCCCGGCACCGTCGCGACCCCGTTCTGGGACCGCGCCCGGGAGGATCTGTCCTCCCTCACCACCATCCAGACCGACGCCGGTGTCCACGACCGTACCGCGAGCCTCCTGGCCCGCATCCAGCGCTCGGCCGGCGGGCCGCAACCGGTGGCCCGCGTCATCGCCAGGGCCCTCAGCGTCCCGCGCCCACGGCGCAGGTACACCGTCGGCCTCGACGCCCACCTGGGCACCGCCCTGCAGTACGCGGCGCCGCTGTGGCTCAGCGACCGCCTCAAGACCCGCCTGTTCGCCCTCCACACCCCGCCCGCCACCGCCCTCACCCGGATCGGGCGGGCGAGCGACGACTGACCCCGCCGGAGCGGTGCCCAGCGACCGCCGGCGGCTCGCAGACACCCTTCGCAGCGCCGCTCGCGGAGATCACGCCCCCGCCGCGAGCGGGCCCGCCCCGGTCCCGGCGCCTTGACGAGCCCGATTCCCCGGGCCGTCCACGTGACCGTACCCCGCCATGATCGTTGCACCTGACGGCGCGGACGTCACGGTCGCATCCGACCGGGCCGCCAGGGTTCGCAGGAGCAGGGGAACGTCTTGGCCTTCGAAGAGTTCGTGGTGTCCGGCTACGGCGGATACAGGTCCGAGGGGCGCACGCTACGACACCGCGACCCCGACGTCGACACGGTCGTGCTGATCGGCGGGGCCCTTCAGCGCAAGGCGGCCTGGGGCCGCTTCGAGGCGGTGCTCGCCGAGCGGTTCCACGTGTTCACCGTGGACCTGCCCGGGTGGGGCGATGCCGACACCCTGCCCGCCGCCCTGGGCGTGGACTTCCTCGCGGGCGCCCTGCACGACCTCCTGGAGGCGGCCGGGCACGGGCGCGGGCAGGTGCACGTGCTCGGCGCCTCGTACGGCTCCGGCATCGCCCACCGCTACGCCCAGACCCGCCCGTGCGCGGTACGCAGCATCGTCCTGGCGGGGCCGCTCCTGTGGGTCCCCGACGCGGTCCGGGAGGACCTGAGGCGCAGCGTGGACCTGCTGGAGGACGGGCGGATGGAGGAGTTCGCCGAGCTGAGCGCCGACGTCATCCTGCGCTCCACACCGGGCGCGCGGGTGACCCGGCAGGCGGCGGTGCGCCGCATCCTGCACTCCATGTTCCGCGACATCGTCGGCGCGGACCGGGAGAAGTACCGCCACAACACCCTGCGGTTGTTGCGGCAGACGCCGTCGCCGCAGCCGCCGATCACCGTGCCCGTCCTGGTGGTCACGGGCGAGCACGACCGCTTCACTCCGCCCGAGCTGTGCCGCGAGGTCGCCTCGGCCTGTACCGATGCCCGCCTCGTGCTGGTGTACGACGCGGACCATGCGATGCACCTGGAACTCCCGGCCCGGGCCGGGGACCTGCTGACCCGCTTCGTGACCGGCGAGTCCCTCGACGGCCTCTCCTACTGCCACCCGGTGGAGTACACGGCCACGGCCACGGCACCGTCGGCATCCGCCAGGCCCGAGGCGGCGCCGAGCGCCCTGACGGCGATGGCCTGAGTCGAAGCCCGACCCGCTCCGCACCGGCCCCACCGCCACCGCCACCGCCACCGGCACCGCCACCGCCTCACCCCGCACCCGGATGCCGGCATCGGCCCGAACTGGATCCGCCGCCCCGGCCGGCGGGCGAACCGGCCGCGCAGCCCCACGGTCCCGACACCCCGCCGGCGGGCCGCCAATTCCGCCACCGGGCCGCCCCTCCCGGCACCACACCGCCCCTTCCCCACCCGAGGCCACCATGACCCCAGCCCGTCCCACCGTCCTCCTCACCGGCTCGACCGGCGTGATCGGGGCGAACCTCCTCCCCGCACTCGCCGTCCACCACGACGTCACCGCGCTCGTCCACCGCCGCCGGCCCGAAGGCGCCACCACCTGCCTCCAGGCCGACCTCACCGTCGACGGCCTGGGACTGGACGCCGGCCGGCGCCGCGAACTGGCCGCCGGCATCGACGCCGTCGTGCACTGCGGGGGCCTGACCGACTTCGCCCCGCGCGACCACGCCGCCTTCGACACCGTCAACGCCGAAGGCACCCGCAGAATCCTGGAACTCGCCGACGACGCCCGCGTCCCCGTGGTCCTGCTCTCCTCCGCCTCGGCCGCCTTCGAGGTCACCGGCGACGACCTCGCCGCCCGCTCCATGCGCGCCTACGGCCGCTCCAAGCGCCGAGCCGAGGAACTGGCCACCCACTGCGGCCAACCCGTCGCCGTCGTGCGGACCGCCCTCCTGTTCGCCGCCCTCCGGGCCGCCACCCCACCGCGACACCAGTTCCCCCACGCCCTGTTCACGGTCATGCTCCAGGCGCGCCCCGGCGGACTGCCCGTCCGCCCCGACCACTGGACCGACATCCTCCCCATGGAGACCCTCGTCGACTACGTCACCGCGCTGACCGGAGCCCTCATCGACGGCGACACCAGGGCGCCCGGCCTCCACTGGGTCACCGCCGGCCCCGCCCGGCTGACCGCGGCCGACCTGGAACGGGCCTGCATCGAGTTCCTCGACGAGGCAGGCCGCCCGGCCCGCGGACCGCTCCTGGCCGACCCCACCACGCCACAACCGCGTACCCGCGGCATGGCCCGCGTGGCCCAACTCGGCTTCCTCCCACCCGACCAGCCCGACATGCCCTCCGACCTGAGCCGCCTCCTCCCCGCCCAGGTGACCCGCACCGACGTCCTCCGGGCCCTCGCCCACAACGTCCGACGCTGCGCACCGTGGGCACCGTGAACCACCCCTCCCCGCAGACCCGTTCGGCAGCTGGGCCCGTTCCCGCCCGCGCCCGCACCCGCGCCCGCGTCGATCGCCGCGTTCTTGCCGTCGTCCGGTTCCGGTCGGGCCTGCGCCGAGTGGTGTGACGGCCGGTACGACGGGCTTTGACGGATCGTCGGACCTGAGGGCCCCGGCCTGCGGATCGGCGAGGTCCCCCCGCCAGGGCCGGCGCGGCGCGGCGGGGAAGGGGGCCACCTGTCTCGGATTGGCCCTGGGGGTGCGGGCCCGGGCGGCGTTACGGTCCGGGCATGCGCCTCTTCGTCGTCGACGCCTTCACCGATCGCCCCTTCTCCGGGAACCCGGCGGCCGTCTGTCTGCTGCCTGCCGGGCAGTGGCCGCAGGATGCGTGGATGCAGCGGATCGCGGCCGAGATGAACCACTCGGAGACCGCGTTCGCCCTTCCGCTGCCCGCTTCGTCCGAGGCCGACTGGGCCGTCCGCTGGTTCACCCCGCGGGTCGAGGCCGGTCTCTGCGGTCATGCGACACTCGCCACGGCGCACGCGCTTCGCGCCGAGAGGGGCCTCGTCGGGGCCGTCCGGTTCCTGAGCCGGAAGCACGGCGTCCTGGTCACCCACGCCGACGCGGAGGGGGCCATCACACTCGACTTCCCGGTCGCGGCCCCGGGTACCGCGGTGGCCGTGCCGGACGGGCTCGCCGGCACCTTGGGGGCCGCTCCCGAGACCGCCTTCCGCTCCGACGGCCTCGGTGACCTGCTGGCGGTCTTCGCCGACGAGGCCACGGTCCGGGACCTCAGGCCGGACTTCGACGCCGTGGCCGAGTTGACCACCCGCGAGGCACTGCGCGGCGTGATCGTCACGGCCCCCGCTGCCGAGGGAGCCCAGGGCCACGACTTCGTCTCCCGCTTCTTCGCACCGGCCAGGGGCATCCCCGAGGACCCGGTCACCGGCAGCGCCCACACCACGCTCGCGCCGTACTGGTCGGCCCGACTCGGCCGGGAGGAGCTCACCGGCCTCCAGGTGTCGTCACGCAGCGGCCTGGTGCGCACGGCTCTGAGCGGCGACCGTGTCCACCTCACCGGAAACGCCGTCACGGTCCTGGACGGCACCCTGCACATCTGACGCCCGAAGGACGGAGGGGGACGTGACTCCCGCCCCGTGCCGTCCCCTCCCGTTCCGCCCCGCCCCGCCCCGGGCCGCGTCCGGCACAGCCGGGGCACCCGGGCGGGACCGGGGACGGGAGGGTGCGGGGCGCGGTCCGTCAGGAACAGCCGGAGGTGATCTCGCGGAAGTTGTCGTAGTGGTCGTCGGTGTACCAGACGGTCCGGGTGTCGGGGTTGCGGACGAGGCGCTCGGCGTCGCGGTGGGTGCCGAGGGTGCGCGGGTTGACGTCGTACTCGCGGTAGCGGCCGTCCTTGGGGAGGTCGCCGCTGCGGTTGCCGTAGACGTTGCTGCCGCGGATCACCAGGCCGTCACCCGCGGGGTAGTCGCGGGGGCGGTCGGCGGTCGGCCAGCCGAGCCCCCGCCAGATGTGGCACGCTTCGTCGACCTGGGGCGGGAACTCCTCGACGGGCAGCGGGGGTTCGACGATCGCGCGGACCACCGCGTGGTGTGCGGCGGACCCGGTGGGCGCGGCCGCGGCGGGCGATACGGAGGGGGCGACGACGGCAGCCAGGAGCAGGGTGGCGGCGGCGAGGCGCCGCAGACTTCTGAGTGTGGTCATGCCCGGTATGAACGAGCGCGGGGCAGCTCTGTCACGCTGCGTCACCCGCATGGCTCGGGGTGGTCGGAGGGCCCGGGGGGGCGTTCCTCGAAGGTCTCGACGAACCGGTCGAGAACCGCCGGCCCATCCGTCCGCGCGCCCGTCGCCGGCTCCGGCGGACCGCTACCTCCCACAACCCCCGGGCATGGCCCGGTCGGGCCGGGGCGGGGCCGCGTCCCTGCTCGACCGACGCCTCCGGCCCCGCCAGGACTCACCCGTCCGGTGGTTTTACCGGCGCGGGGTCGAACGCGGTGTGAAGGATCGAGCCGAGTGGTTTCCGCCGTTGCCAGGCCCGGTATGGAGGCTGTCATCGCTGCCACGACACACGGGAGAGACCTGCTGATGAGTGCTTCGGAACGCTACGTACGCGCGTGGGAGGGCTTCTGGGCCGAGAACACGGGAGAACCGGGGGAGCCGTTCTGGGACGCGGACGCGACACTGACGGCGGCCCCGCACATCGCGCTCTTCGCGGCCCACGTCGACCGCACGCTGCCGATCGTCGACCTCGGTTGCGGCAACGGCACCCAGACCCGCTACCTGGCCGGGCACTTCCCGCGCGCGGTGGGCGTCGACCTGTCCGCCGCGGCCGTGGCACACGCCCGTCGGGCGGACCGCGACGCAGTGGCCGAGTTCGAACAGTTCGACCTCACCGACCTGGCGGGGGTGCGGCGACTCGGCGACCGAATCGGCGAGGCCAACGTCTACCTGCGGGCCGTGCTCCACCAGAGCGACCCGGACGACCGGGTGCCGGTCGCGGAGGCCGTCGCCCTGCTGCTCGGCCGACGCGGCCGGGGTTTCGTGGTCGAGCCGACCGCAGCCGCCAAGGCGGTGCTCCAACAGGTCGCCGAACGGCCCGGTGGCCCGCCGGAGAAGCTTCGACAGGTCCGCAAGCACCAACTGCGCCCGGCCGAGGTCGCTTCGGGAGAGTTGCCCGAGCTGCTGCACGAGGCCGGGTTGGAGATCCTCGACCAGGGCGAGAGCGACCTCGCCATGAGCGAGCGCCATCCGGACGGCACCCGGGTAGCGCTGCCGGCCCACTGGTTCGTCGTTGCCGTGGCAGAGGCCGTCCGTCCGGGCAGCTGAGCGCCCGCCGCCCGCCGGTAGCTGTCTGCCGCGGCTGCGCCGGCGGTGACCCCAGGGACGCCGGGTGAGGTTCCGAGGGGGGGAGACGGATCCGCCGCACCGTCGAGGGTCACGCCGGGGCAGGCTCCCGAGCTCCGGCTCACCGCCGAGCCCGACCCCGGTGCCCGGTCCCGACGCCCGATCCCGGAGCCCCACCCCGGAGCCCGATCCCGGTGCCCGGACCCCGGTGATATGCCCCAGGGGGGTGCGGCGGTCACAGTGGGGTGGCGGCCGACGATCAGGGCGTCGGCGTCGGCGTCGGCCCCGGCGGCACCGGCGAGCGCGGGCGACCCGCCCTCGGCTAACCTCCCCCTTCGTGGATGATCACCCCGAGCCCTCGACCCTCCGTGTCTTCGTGGCACTGGCCCCGCCCGACGACGCCAAGGACGAACTGGCCCGGGCCCTGCAGCCCGCCTACGCCGCGTACCCGCGGCTGCGGTGGAACCGGATCGAGGACTGGCACATCACCCTGGCCTTCCTCGGTGAACTGTCCTCCGGGGCGGTGCCGCTCCTGAGGTCGGTCCTGGCCGATGCGGCCGCGTCGTACTCCGCCCTGCACCTGGGCCTTCGGGGCGGCGGCCACTTCGACCAGCGACTGCTGTGGAGCGGGATCGACGGGGACCTGGAGGGACTGCACCTGCTCACCGCCGACGTCCGGGACCTGATCAGGTCCTGCGGGATCGAGTTCAGGGACCGCCCGCTGCGCCCCCACCTGACCCTGGCCCGCTCCCGCCGCGACGATCCCACCAGCGTGCCGCAGGCCGCGGCCGGGCTCGGCGGGTTCGTGGGCCGGGCGTGGTGGACCGAACGTCTCCACCTCGTCGGCAGCAACATCGGCCGTGGCCCCGGGCCGATCCACTATCGCGACATCGAGGCGTGGCGATTCGGCGCCGCCGTCCGGTCCGACGGCGACGGCGCCCTCACCGAGCCGTAGCCGTCAGACGTGCTCCTGAGCCATCAGCCTAAAGGGCCCGAAATTCGCAATACCGGAAGAGAGGTGAAGGTTTCGAACTTTCGGGTGAGTCGCATTAGATCCTTTGCGGGAGGCTCCCCGTTCTGGATGGCCAAGACATACTTGCGTGCCTCGAAAAGTCCGAGAAGTGGGGCGCTCCTGCGAAGGTGGCGCATTGCCGCCATGTGGCCTTCTGTGTGAAGAGTGATGGACACCTCCGACATCAGGGGATCCGGCGGTTGGGCTCCTTTGAATTGTCGAATAAAAAGATCATGCCAGTCCTCCTGGAGCATTGCGCTCGGTATTTTGTAGATGCTCCCGTCTGCGCCGTCGACCAGGTAGGGTGAGCAGCCGAGAAGCGGGCTGGCGGTAGTGGGGTCGTGCTGATACTCGACAGAATTCCAGGCAGCCGGCCAACCGGCGGGCGTCCCGGTGACGCCGATGATGGCCAGTTCCGCCCTGCTGCTTTACGAGCAAGCCCTTGATGAGCGCGACCGCTTGGCGTCCGGAGATATTAATTGGATGACCTTCCAGAACTCCCCATGCCCTGGGACTCTGTGCGCTACTACGTCGACGAGCCCCCCACGCCGACGGCGCCTACTGCGCCGAACACCGCATCACAGGGAGGCGCCGGCAGCCGGTTGCTTTCGGGGCGACCGGCGACGAGGCCCGCCGCCCGCACCGGCTCAAAGCCCTGGAGCAGGCGCCGGGCCAACGGGTCGGCCGGGCAGGTGGAGGCCAGTCCCTCCTGCCCGTCGCCCGCCTGCGGCTCGACACGAGGAGGCCGGCGGGAGCGGCGTGGGAGACTTCGTACGAGTGATCGTCCACGAACCGGTCAGAACCAGCGCGCCGGGCGTGGGCCGGCTGTCGGCGAGAGGAGCGGAGAGCGTGGGAACGGACGGGACAGGGCTGTACGCGGACGACACCGCGTGCGATGTCCGCGACGCCTACCGCGACGCCCTGCAAGCGGGGGCGGACACCCAGGAGGCCGAAGCGCGGGTGCTGAGCGCCTTCGCCGAGGAACTCGCGGACCCGGACGAGCGGGCCGTGGTCCGGTTCGCCCTGGCGGACACCCAGTCGCGGCTCGGACGACTGACCGGCTCCGCCCGGCGGGAGGCCCTGGCCCTGCTGGACGCGGGCGGCGACCTCGACCGCTGGCAGGAAGCCGGCGCCGCAGAAGTGCGCCGGCGGGCCGCTGTCCTGCGACGGCTGAGAGCCCGGCTGGAGGGCCCCCAGCCCGAACCACGTCCGCTTCGCGCCCGCGGCCCGCAGCCCGCGCGGGCCGTCCCGGGCCGGGTCTACGCGTACCGGGCGCGGAGCGGCCGTACGTGCCTGCTCCGGGTGGCGGGCCGGGCGGACGCGGGCTGCTCGACCGGCCCGGTCATCCGGTTCCTGGACCATCCCGGACCGGACCTCCCCGATCCGGCCGATCTGGCGGAGATCCCCGAGCGGCGCTACCACCCGCGGTGGAAGCGGACCGAGGTGGTCATCACGGACGACGGCCGCGCCGAACGGGAGAGCGCCGGGCTGATCCTGGTCGGCGAACACCCCGTCCCGGCCCTGACCCCGTCCCCCAACGGCCGGACAGTCTCCACCTGGGCGCAGCTCTGTGCCTACCTGGAGACCCGGGACGACCTGACCCGCACCGCCGGCTGACCCCTCGCACGCCGGCCCGGCACGCCACGCGGGCTCAGGGGTGCGAAGGCGCTGGAGCCGCCTGCGGGGGAGGTGTCGGCGAGCCCGGCAGCCTCACGGTGGCGACCGCACCGCCCGTCTGACCGTCCGCTCCGGGCGCCGCCTCGGCGAGCGACACCTCGCCGCCGGCGTCGTGGATCGCCTGGGCGACGATCGCCAGGCCCAGGCCGGAACCGGGCAACTGCCGCGCGGTCGGCGCGCGCCAGAACCGGTCGAACACGTGCGGCATGTCCTCGGGCGCGATGCCCGGTCCGTGGTCACGGACCGTGAGAACGCCGGAGACGAGCGAAACATCGACGGCTCCGCCGACCGGACTGAACTTCACCGCGTTGTCGAGAAGGTTGACCACGGCCCGCTCCAGGGTGTGCGTGTCCGCCCGTACGTACCACGGCTGAAGATCGACGTTGAACGTCAGAGAGTGCCCGCGCAGCCTTGCACGGTCCAGTGCGCGGGCGGCGACGTCGTGCAGTCCCAGCACGGGCACGGGACCCACCGCCGGCACGGGACGGGAGAGGACCAGCAGGTCGCCGATGAGGGTGGACAGCTCCACCATCTGGGCCTTCACGTTGGCGAAGACCTTGGCACGCGTGCCCTCGGGCAGTGGCCGCCCGATCTCCTCGCTGCGGACCAGCAGATCGATGTTGGTGCGCAAGGAGGTCAGCGGGGTACGCAGCTCGTGGCCGGCATCGGCGATCAGCTGCGACTGGCTGTCGCGGGAACGGGCGAGAGCGGTGCTCATGGCGTTGAACGCCCGGCCGAGGCGGGCGATCTCGTCGCCGCCGGCCACGTCGATGGTCGTGCCCGGCTCCTGGGTACGTGCGATGTGCTCGGCCGCCCGGGTGAGGCGGTCGACGGGCTGCAGGGCCCTTCGCGCGAGCCACCACGCACCGGTGGCCGAGGCCGCGATCACCAGCGCGGCGACGGCGGCCGTGACCAGGGCGAGTCCGAACAGCGCGTCGTGTACCGGGCGCAGGGGTTGGGAGAGCGCGACGGCTGCAGTGGTGGGCCTGCCGTTGAACACGACGGGTCCGTAGCTGACCACGTACACCCGCACGGCGTCACCGTTGACCAGTCGCCCGTTGCGGAAGTAGGAGTGTGCGCCGGCTTCGCTCGTCCCGCTGCCCGCCACCGGCAGGTCGCCGTCAGTGACTTCCACGGACCGGGATTCGTTCGGCGGACAGGACGTCCCGTCCGCGAAGATCACCGTGGGGACGGTGTCCCTGGTCATCCACGGCTGGGTGACGACCCCACGGCACCAGTCGTTCATCGCTCGGATCTCGGCTTGAGGCGGCGCGTGCACGTTCGGCGCCCAGGTGCGCGCCAGCGCCTGATCGACCTGAGCGGTCATCTCCTCGCGTGCCACGAACCAGCCGGTCACCGCGCACGTCACCACGGCCAGTGACACGGCCGCAGCCACGGATACCGCCAGTCGGCTACGCAGAGCCGTCCCACGGAGCCACTTGTCCCGCAGTCGAGACGTCCCCACCGCTTCACCGACCGGCTTCCCGTCCACCGCTGACCGTTCCACCTAACTGATCGTCTCAGATTGAATTTGCTTGCAGGACTTGGAAGTTGGTGTCGGTGGCGGGCAGAGTCGCACGGGTATCGGATGATCTTGTGCTTGATGACCTGTGGAAACGGGTGGCCCATCACCCCCGCTTCGGCTCGATCGGTGACGGTCGTCACCGACGGTCGGACGCTCTTCGGCCGGATGATCACGACAAAGGTCGGGCCTGGAGATGAGAAATATCTGAACAACCGCCTGCGGTATGCCTGAGAACCTGCTGCCCCTCCGAGAGTGACACCCGAAGCGTCCTTCCGGCCCGGCCCCTGCGCTGCTCCGCCTGCCCCCGGCCGCCCCGCAGTCCGTCAGAGCCGGCTGATGAAGCTGACCGCGCCGAGGACGACGAACAGAACCAGCACGAGCACGACGAGGATCACGGCCGTGCAGCCCACCGCCCGGATCACGGCGGACGAGCTGCCTGCCTCGGTCTCCCGGCCGTCGGAAGGAGCGAAGCCCCAGGAAAGCGGACGGCCCGCGGCGTCCGAAGCCGACTCACGGACCTCGGTCAGACGTGTTCGAGCGATGTCGGTGGCTGCCACGTCCTCGGGACCTCGCCACGCCAGAGCGGTCATCCGGGCGACGGGGTGGGGGTACCGAGCCTCGAACGCCGCCGTCTCATCAGGGTCCCGGTCAGCCTGCAGATACGTCCAGCGCCCGGCCTGGGCAGCATCGCCGTACAGTCGGTAGACCTCACCCAGGCGGCACCGCACCTGAAGGTCGGTGGGGCAGGAGGACACCAGGCCGCGTAACCGCTGGCGAGCCATGGGTACGCGGCCCGCACGGAGGTCCGCTTCTGCGTTGGCAAGTGTCTTCTCGACGGTCACCAGCAGATGATCACCGAGCGAGGGGCGCAGGCTCAACGGCTTTACCGACCAGCAGGCGAGGGCGCCCGCCACGTCGGCCGGCAGCCTGGGCGGGGTCGTCTGCCCTCGTCGGGCGGAAAGATTCCCAGGAATATGAGCTGTTCAGCGGGGCAGTCGGTCCTCCGACACTGACTACGGAGGTCGACTCATGGTTCCGCTTCTCATCGTCCTGCTGCTGGCTCTGCTCCTGTTCGGGGCGGGTTTCGCGGTGAAGATCCTCTGGTGGGTGGCCGTCGTCGTCCTGGTGCTCTGGCTGGTCGGGTTCGTTGCTCGCGGTACGCACTCCTCCGGCCGCCGTCACCGTTGGTACCGCTGGTGACCGGCAGGAACATCCGCATCTAGGGAGGGGGTCGGGGCCCCCCCCGGTGGGGGGGGGGGCGCCC
>NZ_JBHXDN010000033.1:70778-102282 GCF_042726075.1 Kitasatospora sp. NPDC127035
CCGGCAGGAACAGCCTAAACTTGGGAGGGGGTGTGACCCGACGCGTGAGCGTCGGGTCCCACCCCCTCCCTCCGATGTGACCCTTGCGTCGCCGGCCGGACGACCGGACTCGGGTGCGGTCGCAGGTCCACCCTCAGCGCGCAGTCCTTCCCGACCACGCTGATCGTCGACCGGCAGGGCCGACTGGCGGCCCGTGCTCTCGGCGGCCAGGTCGACGACGTCCTCGAATCGATGCTCCAGCCGGTCCTGGCGGAGCAGCAGAGCTGAGCAGGGGAGCGTTGCAAGGCAGGTGCTGATCGTCGCCGCGACCTGGCGAGGCCGGAACCGGGCCGGAACGGCGTGTGCCTCCGCAGCCTGGTCGGCCGGTGTCGAGGCGTCGTGGTGGCCCTGATGTGCGGGGTGGCGGCCGGGCAGGCTAGTTTGCTCGGGTGAGTCTCCTTGAAGATGTGGCCGAGCGCGACGGCTGGCGATGCTGGGTGTGCGACGAACCGGTCGACCCCGGCGAGTCGGTGAACGACCCGCGAGGGCCCAGTGTCGACAGCCGTACCGCCGACCGGAAGGCCAAGGTCGCCGAGCGGCTTGCGCACCGCGGGTGCAACACCCGCAAGGGCGCGGTCAAGGTGGTCATCGCCTGGCCGGACCGCCTGTACGTGGTCGAGCCGGCGCCCCTGATCACCGTGGCCGGGAGGCTGGAGCGCAAGGGGGGCCGCGAGATGGTGGGCCGCTGTCCGACCAGGCAGGACGCCCAGGCGGCGGCGGACTGGTTGGTGGACCGGTTCTCCCGACTGGTACCGGGGCTGCCGGTGACCGCAGACATCGAGGCGGGTGGCGGCCAGTTCCTCGTCATCCTGGCCACCGGCCGCCGCTGACCGGGGGCAACCAGCGCACAGCCGCGGCCCGCAAGGGCCGGGAAGGCCGGCCACCCCACCCTGCGTGACTTCGGCACGGACGCGAAGCGGTGGGGGATTGGCGGCCGGTCGGGTTCCGGGGTTTCCGCGCGCAGCGGGCGGACGGGGCACCGCGCTACCGTGCCGCCCGTGGCGAGGAAGGCCGGGTACCGTCCGTGGAAGCGAAGGGCCCAGGTCGGGGATCAAGCCAGACCTGGGCCTCGGGGTCCCCGGTGTGCTGCTGTCAGTGACGGGTGGTCGACGAGATCCGGGCGAGGACGGCGGCCGCCTGCGCCTGGTTGGTGCGGAGCCAGCCGGCCAGGTGCTGTCGGACGGCCTCGGCGACGCAGGCGCGGACGGGTCCGTTGCCCAGCCGGTCGCGGACGGACCCCTCGAACGCGGGGTGATCGAGTTTCACCGACACGACCGCCCTCAGACCCGCGCCCAGCTGGATGGGGGTGAAGTCGGGGTCGGACGGGGCGAGTAGCTGTTGCTCCCGGGCGTAGACGATGATCGCGGTGGCGAGGCCGTCGCGGAAGCCGAGCTCGTGCGTGCCGCCACCGTTGGTCGGCCGGCTGTTGGCGTAGCTTGCGACCCGCTCTTCGCGGGAGTCGCACCAACGGAGAGCCACCTCGACGGTTCCGCCCATTTCGGCGTACTCGCGCTCGAAGCCGATCACGTCCGGGTGGACGGGGACGCCCTGGTCGGCGATGTGGTCCCTCGGTCCGCCCGGGAAGCGGAAACGGATGTCCCGGGGCGCCGCGGGGTTTCGGTCATCGGTCAGTGTGATGTCCAACTCGCGATTCAGGAAGGCAAGTTCCCGGAAATGCTCGGCCAGTGCGTCGAACGAGAACTCCGGTGCCCCGAAGGTCTCGGGGTCGGGGTGGAAGGTGATCGAGGTCCCGGTGCCGTCGGCCGGACCGGTGTGGGTGGGTACCGCGACAGCTACGCCTCGCTCGTATTCCAGAACCCAGCGGGCGCCGTCGCGTCGTACCTCGGCCGTCAGACGGTCCGACAGGGCGTTGACGACGGCCAGCCCCACACCGGTGAATCCGCTGTTGAGCGAGCGCCGGTCGGTCGGCGCCGCCCCCGCGCCGAGCACGGTCAACCGGGTCTCCAGCGGGGGCCCGTCGTTGTGGCCGGCGTGCTTGACCGGGAGGCCCGTGCCGTCGTCGGCGATGCGGACGCCGCCGTCGGCAGTGAGCGCGATCTCGGCGCGGCCGGCGGTGCCGCGGATGATCTCGCCCAGTGCGGGCTCGGCGGCCTCGAACACCATGTGGTGAAGGCCTCGTTCGCCGACCGACCCGATGTACATCCCGGGACGCTTCCGGACCGCCTCCAGACCCTCCAGAACCACGATGACGCTGGCGCCGTATGCGTGGGATTCCTCGCTCATGATGCCCCCTCCGAGGGTGTCCGACAGGGCTCACCAGCCTAGGAGATTTTCGAGAAAACACCAGGTCAGGGCAAGTTTGGCGAGGTCGCATACGGGCTTCTGAGGGGCAGTCGGGAGTGCCGGGCCGGGTGGGGCGCGCGCCGCCGCCGTACTGTCGCCGTGGCCCCGTGAGGACCGCCCGTGACACCGTTCCGGGCGGGTCCAGGGTCACGAGTTCGAAGAATTTCGACGCCTACCCGGTGCGGTCGTGGACGACGGGTGAATCGTTCGGCACGGGCCCCACGACCCTCCGCACCACCCGCGGCACCCGGCCTGGGACGGTGGCGTAGGCGACACGCTCACGCCGGCACCCGGCTGGTCGGGGGTGCCGCGAGGGCCCGGGGGTCGCCGGACCGACGTCATACCGACCTCGGGCTCAGCCTTGCCGGGGTCGCAGCCAGGGTGGCGGCTGCGCCGAGTAGCGGGCGTGTCCGGCGTCGAAGCCGGACAGGTGGTAGACCGCGCCCTCGTACTCCATCTCCGGGGGCGGGGGGTCGAGGACCGGCGGGGCCCAGCGCGGCCGTCCGTCGATCTCGACCCGCGTCTCCAGCCTCGGGCTGCCCCAGAACCGCGTGAACTCCTCAGCCGCATGGGCGTTCCAGCCGCCGCCGAGCTTCGCCAGCAGGGCCGGGCTGTAGATACCCCGGACCCGCAGGTCTTCCAGGAACCGGCGCTGGACGACGACCGCGATGTAACGGCGGTGGTTACCCCGGTGACGGCCGACGACGGTCACGCCCGGGTCCCACGGGTCCCAGCGCGGCGGCGCGACCCAGACCTTGGCGCCAGGGGCGAAGTGCCGCAGGCCGGAATGGAGATCGCCGCCGCCGGTGCCGTGGGCGGTCACCTGCGCCACGTTGCCCACCACGCAGAGGCCCAGAGGGGCGAGCCCCGTCTCGTCGTTCGTCATGATCACCATGGTGTCTGTGCAGTTCCGTTTCCGCACCGGGATTCGGGGCGGGTGCGCGGGCGCCGTCGGGCCGGCAATTCTCGCGGGAGAAGGCTCCGGCCGGGCGGCTCCGGTCGTGGCCGGGGTGTCGGGCGCCGTCAGGGATGGAGAGCTGACGACACGGCAGACGGCCGGCTCGCCCGCGATGCCCCTCATCTCGACGGCGCTCCGGCCGTGAGGGAAGCGCGCTGGTTCAGCCGGGCGGTGTCCTGGGCAGGACGGTGAGCAGGTCGCCGGGCCGGCAGTCGAGTGCATCGCACAGCGCTGTGAGCGTGCTGAACCGGATCGCGCGTGCCCGGCCGTTCTTGAGGACGGAGAGGTTGGCAAGCGTGAGGCCGACCCGGTCCGCCAATTCGGTCAGCGTGAGGCCGCGTTCCTCCAACAGCCTGTCGAGGTGCACCTCGACGCGGTGCTCTTCTTCCGGTGGCATCAGATCACCGTCTCCAGCTCGGCCCGCATCCCGGCGCCACGGCTGACGACCTCGGCGGACGCGAGGAGCCCGAACCCGGCCAGCGTCCACGCGGCCGGGAACTCCCAGACCGTGACGCCCGCCGTGTCGCTCACGCTGAGGGCGAGATCCAGTGCCGCGACGCTCTCCGTCACCCCGGCCAGAGTCCCGCCGACGATGACGAAGACGGCGAGCAGCCGCAACCGCCGCACCGCCTGGGCGGTGAACGGATCACCGCGACGGGCCCGCCGCACGACGAGCAGCAGCATGACCAGCATGCCGAGGGCGACCAGCAGGCTGGGCAGCGCGGTGAGTACCGCCGCGACGAGCTGGTGGGCGCTGGGATCGCCGATCTCCACCTCGATGACGGAGTCCGGGGTGATGCTGACGCCCCCGGTCGTCCTGCCGGGGATCACGGTGCTCCCCTCCAGCGCGCCGGCCGGTATCCCGGCTGTCACGGGCAGGTCGCCCAGCAGCGCACGGCCCACGGGTACCGCGATCGCCAGGCCCGTTGCGACCAGACCGAGCGTGAGCACGCCCTGAAGTTCGCCGAGCCAGTCGGGCCTCCGCAGTTTGCCCAGCAAGGACATCCCAACTCCCCCTTATCGATTACCGATATGCCGATAATCGATAAACAGGGCTTCCTTGTCAACCCGTCGCCCGCCGCCCGTCGCCCGCCGTAGCCCGGTCGGCCTCGCCCCTGCTCCATGCCGATTCAAGCCCGGCACGCTCGGGCCGTCGGGAGCCCGCTAGGCATGCCGGGAGTTCGGGAGCCGGCCGGGCCCGATCGTCGACCGGCGGTGTGTCGTGTCAGCGGAGCTCGACCGTCGGCCCGGAGGGTGCGACGGGGCGCAGGCCCCCTGACCTGGCACTTCAGGATTCCCTCAAGGTTCCTCCCAAGGGCGATCAGGAACGGTGGGTCCTGTTGCCCGGTCGGTCGGGCAACAGGGTTCACTCGACCACTCTTGAGGAGTCGACCATGCAGATCCGTCGTGCAGTCGCCGGTGCCGCCATCGGAGCCGCTCTCGTTCTCGGTGCGGTGCCCGCCGCTCAGGCCCAGACGTCCAGTCCGGGCGCGAGCCTCGCTGCCGCCAGGTGCGCCTCCAACTGGAGCGACATCAACACCTTCAGCGTCACCTGCTCGGGTGCGGCCGGCACGAAGTTCTACGCCGTCGCCGAGTGCGGGAACGGCAGCATCGTCTTCGGTGCGAAGAAGTACGCGAACGGCTCCAGCTCGTACGCCTACTGCGCGGGCAAGGGCGGGTTCACGGGCTACGGCTGGTGGGTGGTCTGACGGGTAGGTCGTACAGGGCCCGGCGGACACCGCTGCGCCGAGGCCTGCGACAGGGTCACCCTTCCTGATCACGTGCTCCACCCGGGGCGGGACGCCGACTGACTTCCCAGGGCGCGTCCCGCCCCCACCTTCCTGCCGGCCGGTTGTCGGCCCCTAGCGTCGATGGTGCGCCCGCCGGGTTCCTGCCGCAGTCCCCGGCGACCTGGCCGTCCTGCCGACTCCTGGTCTGCCTGGGCGGCCTCCGGGGGTTGTGCCGGTCGGGGACTCTGCGGTTCCGTCGTGGGGCCGGCGCCGGCGCCGACGCTTCCGGTGCAGGAGCCTCGAATGTCACAACGGCCTGGTTGGATTCCTGCATGACGGATTGGTCGCAACTCAGCCATGCCTACGGCTCTGCGGAAGACATACCCGCCCTGCTGAACGAGATCGAAGCAGATCCGAACGCCGAGCGCTGGAACGACCTCTGGTCGGCCCTCTGCCATCAGGGCAGCGTCTACTCGGCCAGCTTCGCGGCGCTTCCCCGGCTGACGACGATCGCCGTGGGTGCCGACCCGCAGGAGCAGCTGAACGCACTGCACCTCGCAGCCGCGATCGTGGCGGGGACGGACCAGCTGAACGGGGCCGACGACGTCCGTGTGAAGTATGCGCAGGAGATCGCAACCCTCCTACGAATGGCGAACGAGCACCTTCGGACGTCTCCCGACCGGACCGACTACATCTACCTGCTCGAAGCCGTTCTGGCATTCGAAGGTGTCCCGGTCTGGGGTGAGGAGCTTGCGTGGGGACTCGTGAACGGGGAGTACCAGATCTCCTGTCCCGACTGCGAAACCAGCCTGTTCATCGCCATCGGTGACTACGGCTACTTCTCCACGAGCGGCGACTACGCCCTGAACGACCACGTGGAGAAGGCCCCTTTGCGGCCCGTGGGCCCTGGCGACCTGCGCGGCATCGGCCAACGGATCCACGCACTCGCTCTCACCGACGGCCAGAACGAGGTGGCCACTGCTGTGACCTACCTCTTCGGAAGCGCGCACTGCACGGACTGCGGGGCAGACTTCGCCGTGGCCGACCAAGTAGGCGATCCCCACTGACCTCGCCCCGGAGCTGTCGGCGACGAGTGGCAGGCTGCGCCCGTGGGTTGTGACGTCGGTGGGTGGGTGTCCTGCGCAGGTGAGGACGCGGTCTGCTCCTGGTCGGCGGGTCGCGAGGTGGCCGGTGGCGGTCGGGTTCAGCTTCGGTGGACAGCGGCGCCGAGTCGCAGACCGGAGCCGACCGGCCCTGCCCAGGAGGGTCCTTGATCGCCCCGAGGCGCCCGCGACATACCCCACGGGGTAAACTCGCGGGCGAGCGACTCTCTGGAGGTATGGGAATGCAGGTCGACGACGAAGCGGTCGGCGCGGTCCTCAATCGCCTTCGTCGGGCCCAGGGCCAGCTCGCCGGCGTCATCGCGATGATCGAGGCAGGGCGTGACTGCAAGGATGTCGTGACGCAGTTGGCAGCTGTCTCCCGTGCCCTCGACCGGGCCGGATTCAAGATCGTGGCCAGCGGCATGCGGCAGTGCATGGCCGTCGCGGACGGCGACGAGCCGCCGATGAGCGAGGCCGAACTGGAAAAGCTCTTCCTCGCACTCGCCTGACGTCCGGCCCGCTCATCGGCGGCGCCGTGCGGCGCGGGGCTGTGTCTTCCTGGTCCGCCTGCGGGCGGACCAGGTCGTCCGGTCGGCGCCCGCCGCCGTGCAGGCGCGGGGCGCGTTCGTGTTCGATGTGCGCGAGGCGTCGGGTTCGCCGCGAGGCATGCGTTCGGCGTCGACCGCCCGGCTCGACCAGGTCCTGCCGACGGTCGCGTTCTCTCGCCGTTGACCGACCTCGACCGTCGTCGGCGGGAGCGCAGCTCGGCGCTCCCACCGACGACGTTTCCTCCGATGCGCCGGGCGGGCGGCGCCGGCGCGCTGAGCGAGGGCCCCCGGGGTATCTGCCGGGCAGAACCGCACATCCACACAGGACGCCGCCGCAACAGCGGCAGCGACAGCGCTGGGCGGACACGGGGCGGGTGCCCCGGCGTGTGGCCCGCCCCAGAGGCGCCCGTTCGCTCAGCGGCGGCCCAGTAGCTTCGCCAGGAAGCCTCCGGCCTTGCGGGCGTTCCGGTCGCAGGAGCAGCGGTCGGCCTGGCGAACTCCGGCGAGGACCTGGTCGACGTGCATGCCGCACCCGGCGTAGCCGGCCTTGCCGCAGATTCGGCACGTGGTACGTCGACACATGGCAGAACTCCTTGTGGATCGGTCGGGGAGGACGTCCCCGCTTCGTCGTCCAATATACCCGCCGGGGTATTTTTCCCGGGTGCCCGGGGTTCTGGACGTCCGTAGTCCCGTCCACGCTCCCCACCTGGCCGAGCGGCCCGGACGGGAGCCGATCCGTTGCACCCGCCCGCCCGGACCGTGCTGCGGAGGCCGTCACCGCCCCAAGGTGAAGGCGTACTGCGACAGCAGCGACGGCCGGCACACCGTCCTGTCCGGCAACGACGCGAGCAACAACGGATGGTCCAAGATCCACTGCAACACCCTGGGCGCCGGTTGGCGCTACCGTGCGGGCAGCGGGACCGTTGTGGTCCGTTGACCAGGGGAGTCGTCGACGCGGCACCGGGGTGCGACCAGCAGCTGCTGGGGGAGCGCCACGTACAGCAGGATCGCAGCCAGCGTGGCGAGAACGGCGGGCAGCCGGGCCTCACCGCGCCGCTCGTGCCGGGGGTGGCGGAGACGGGCGTCCCCACGACTACGTGTCATGACCTTCTCCCTTGTTCGTACACCGCGGTGCGGCGGGTTTCGCAATCTGTCGGGCCGCGTCCCACCTGTCCTGCCGTCCGCCGTCCGGTCGCTCCCGGAGCACTTCCAGAACACTTCCGGGGTACTTCCGGGTTCTTCGCCGGGGGCGGTTCCCGCACGGTTCCCGGCGCGAGCGGGGCGCGGTCGGGCGTGGCGTTGAACGGTGGCGGGGCCGTCCCCGGGGGCGGCCCCGCCGTGGGTTGTCGGCTCAGATGGGGGCGCCGTAGTAGGTGCCGTAGTAGCTGGAGTACGCGTTCTGGTAGAGCCGGTCGGTGGCGTCGTGCCGGTCGGGGTCGTACTCGGGGCCGTTCTGCTGCCGCAGGCTCCGGCTGCGGGACCCGCTGTCGGCCCGTCGGCTGCCCCCGCTGCGCGGGTCCACACCCGTCAATGCGGCGGGCGCGGCCACCTCCCGGCCGTGTCGCCGTCGATCCGGACGACGAGCGGCGAGGGGCGACCTGTTCGGTGCCGCCGCCCACGTCGACAGCGGCCCTCTCGGCGCCTCGGAATGTCGTGGCAAACCGCACTGACGTTCTGCCACACTGATCGCGATCTTCACCGCGGTTCCGCCGGGTGGTAGCTGCCGACGGCACCCACACGAGGCGAATCGCGGTCATCTCCATGAGAAAAAGGGGGAAGTCGCCACCGTGCGCACCCGCAGAGCCCTCGGCCTGGCCGCCACCGCGGCTGTCGTCACGTTCGGGCTGCCGGCTCCGGCCCACGCCGCAGATCCGGCCGCCGTCCTCTACGTCGACAACGCCACCACGTCGAACTGCATTGACACCGGCATCGGCACCGCTGCCCGGCCCTACTGCACCATCCAGGCCGCAGTGGACGTGGCCGGCCCCGGGCAGACCGTGCAGGTAGCGCCCGGCCGGGGCTACGTCGCGGGGCTCCAGGTCACCCGGTCCGGCACCGCCGACAAGCCGATCGTGATCCGCGGTGACGGCTCACCCGCCGCCAAGTCACCGGTCCTGTCGGGGAAGAACCCGGGGACCGGACTGGAGATCACGGGTGCGCAGCACATCGTGGTCAGCGGCCTCACCTTCAGCATGTCCCCGCTCGCCGTGGTCGTGACCGACTCCAGTGACATCCGGCTGGAGGCGAACAGCTTCATCGAGAACTTCCGCCTCACGACCGACAACCCCGCCGTCAAACTGGTCGGGCACACCTCGGACGTCAGCGTGACCCGGAACCGGTTCTGGTTCCAGCAGGCCGGTGTGTCGGTGGACACCGGCGTCCAGCGTGTGTCGATCGCCCACAACGACTTCGCCGCCTCGGCCGAGTACGCCGTCCGGGCCACCGGCGCGTCGCACGTCAGCGTGGTCAACAACACCATCGCGAACGTCTGTGGCACCGCCGTGGCACTGGACGGGGCGTCCGGCGACGGTGTGGTCCAGAACAACGTCATCTCGGGGGCCTCGGCCGACTACCCGTTCTACCGTTCCCAGCGGTGCTGGTACGTCGACCCCGCGCCCGTGGTCTCGGTGTCCGCCGCCGCCGCTCCGACCGCCACGGTGGACTACAACACCGTGCACTCCTGGACCGGCGCCCCCCTCTACCGTTGGGCCGGAACCGACCACACCTCGCCGGACTCGCTCGCGGCCGCCACCGGGCAGGGCAAGCACGACGCGGACCAGGAGGTCACGTTCCTGCAGAACCTCCCGGTCAGCGGCCAGTTCGTCGATGACAGGCTGCCCGTCACCGCGACCAGCGCGATCGACTCCGCCGACCCGAACGCTCCCGGCGCCGCCGGCACCGACCTGCTCGGCAGCAGCCCGGTCGACCACCCGGACCTCCCCGACTCCCCGGCGGGCGGCTTCCTGGACCGCGGCGCGTACGAGTTCCACGCGCCGAAGTCCGTCGTGGTCGGCACGGTCGGCAGCGTGTTCCAGACCGCCTTCGGTCCGGCACCGTTCGCCGTCACCGCCACCGCCACCGCCACGACCGTCTGGCAGGTCGACCTCGGCTACACCTTCGACTTCGGCGACGGCACTCCGGTCGTCACCACCGGCTCCCGGTCCGCCGATCACGTCTACGCCACGGCGGGCACCTACAGGGTGACCGCCACCGCCACCGACGGGCGGGGCGGCACGGTCGTCAGCGACCCGAACGCCGCGCCCGTCACCGTCACCGATCCCGGTCCGCTGAAGCCGCAGTTCACCCTCGGCACCACCGGAGACCTGGTCTACACCGCGACGGCCTCCGTCCCGGACTCGCCCTGGCCGGTCACGCTGCAGCAGATCGACTTCGGCGACGGCACCCCCTCACAGGATCCCGGCACCCCGCACCAGTACGCCCGGCCGGGCACCTACCAGGTCACCTACACCGTGAGGGACGCGAGTCAGAGGACGGCGACCGCCACCCAGCAGGTGGACGCCCAGTACTCCCGGGCCTACCTGGCCGCGCTCCCGGGCGAGAAGACCGGCCTGCTGGCGATGACCGAGCACGCGCTCTACCAGGCCACCGGCAACTACGGGAACGGCGTCTGGTCGCCCTTCACGAACGCCCGCGCGCTGGTCGGCAACTGGCCCATCAAGCTGGCCGGCACGCACGGCGGCAAGCACCAGTTCGCGAACCTCAACGGGTACCTGGTCACCTACGACCAGGGGTACCCCGGCGCGACCCGGCACTGGGACCAGATCGCCCTGCCCGGCCTCCCCGGCGCCGGCGGCAACTCCGAGCGCAAGAACATCACCGACCTGTCGGTGGTCGAGAACGGGACCTCCACCAAGCTGGTGGTCGCCGCCGACGGCGGACTCTACGAGGCCACCGCCGACTACGCGGTCGGGCGCTGGACCGGCTGGGCCGCGATCACCGCCAACGTCTCCTTCGGTACCCGGATCACCAAGGTCGCCGCCGCGATGACCGGCAACGTCCTGCACGTGTACGCGCTCGGCGCCAACGGCCGCCTGTACACGGCGGACGGGGACTACGACCGCGGCACCTGGCGGGGTGGCGACCTGACCGGCTCCATCGGCCAGCCCGGCCGGCCCACCGAACTGACCGCCACCGCCGTCAACGGCACCGTCCACGTCGTCGCCCTGATCGACGGCTCGCTGTACGACGTCGGCGCCGACTACAACGCCGGGCGCTGGGGCAGCTGGGGCAACGTCTCCGCCGCGACCGGCCTCGGCGGCATCACCACCTTCGCCGCCGCCACCACGGGCGACAACCTGCGGCTGTACGCGGTGAACAACGGTCACCTGTACGACATCCTGGGCGACTACAGCCGCGGCTGGAGCGGGTGGGGCGACGTCAGCTCGGCGGCAGCGGCAGGGGAGATCCCCGCCGTCACCGCCGTCGGGGCGTGGGGATCCCGCCAGTAGGCGCCCCGCAGGCGGGCACGCGCACGGGCGGGAACTCCCGCCGCGCACCGACCACGGCCCCCGGACCGGCAGCCCGCCGGTCCGGGGGCCGCGTCGTGCCGACACGATCGGCCGGATCGGCGCCCCGGATCCGGAGCGCCGTCCTTGAGCGCGACCGGTCGGCGCCACGATCCGCGCGCACCGGAGGCGGGCGGAGAGGTTGGCGCACGCAGATCCTGTGGGCCCCGCGGTGGGGGGAGACTCGCGACCACATCTGGCGGGGCGAGCGGGGGCGATCGACTTCCTCGCCGGCTTACCCGACGTGTCTACGACCGGGGTCGTGATCCATCGGCGGGTGTCCGGTCGGCGGTGCCCGGCGGCAGCCACCGGGTGATCCGGTCGAACAGTTCCAGCAGTGGCTCGCCGACGTCCCGGCCGAACTCGGTCAGCCCGTAGGTGACCTGAGGCGGCGTGGTCGGCTCGACCGTCCGCCACACCAGGCCGTCCTGGACCAGCGCGCGCAGGGTCTGCGCGAGCATCTTCTCGCTGATGCCCCGGATGCTGTCGCGCAGCTCGTAGAACCGCAGGTCGTTGCCCTGAAGGGAGATCAGCACCCAGACCCCCCATCGGCTGGTCACGTGGTCGACCGTGTCGCGTGCCGCGCAGTCGGTGTGAAACACCTCATACCGCTTGCCGGTGTCACTGCGCCCTGGCTGCAAGCCTTCCGTCATGTTCGGAGCTTACCTTCAGGTATGTCCTTACCAGTGGTAAGCCCGCCGTCCTAGCGTCAGCACTGCACAGCAGCGCATGCACACGAGCGCAGGACATCGAGCGAGGAGCTGATCATGATCGTGGTGACCGGGGCCACCGGAAACATCGGCCGGCCGCTGACGCGGGCACTGGCCGGGGCGGGAGAACAGGTGACGGCGGTTTCGCGGCACGCGGCGCCCGTGCCGGACGGCGTCCGGCACGTCGTAGCCGATCTGGCCGAGCCGGCCGCTCTGGAGCCCGCGCTCGCCGGGGCGAAGGCGCTTTTCCTGCTGCTGTCGGGCGACCTGCACGGCCCCGGGACAGCCCCGGCCGACGTCGTCGGTCGAGCAGTGGAGGCCGGGGTCCGGCGCATCGTGCTGCTCTCCACGCAGGGCGTGTCCACCAGGCCGTTCGGCCCGACCCGGATCGCGATGCGGGCACTGGAGGACCTCGTCCGGGAGTCCGCCCCGGAGTGGGCGATCCTGCGGCCGGGCGGCTTCGCCTCCAACGTGCTGTGGTGGGCCGAGTCCATCCGGACGCGGCGGACCGTCGTGGCCCCGTTCGGCGACGTCGGCGCGCCGGTCGTCGACCCGACGGACATCGCCGACGTCGCGGCGGCCTGCCTGCTGGAGGACCGGCACCTCGGCGGCGTGTACGAGCTGACCGGCCCGGAGGTGATCAGCCCGCGCGGGCAGGCACAGGCCATCTCCGCCGCACTGGGCTCGCCCCTGCGGTTCCACGAGCTCACCCGCGACGAGGCCAGGACCGCGATGGCCCGAAGCATGCCGGTGGAACTCGCCGACGACACCCTCGACATCCTCGGCGCCCCGAACGGGGCCGAACTGCGCATCAGCCCGGCCGTCCGGCAGGTGCTCGGCCGTCCCGCGCGTACCTTCACCGACTGGGCCGACCGCCACGTCGCCGCGTTCCGCTGAGGATGGGGTGAGGGGTGCCCCCGGTCCCTCCGGACGTCGCAGGGCGCCGTAGGCAGCCTCCCGCCGGGGCCGGCCGGGTCTAGTTCAGCGCGTCGCCGAAGAGGAAGTTGCCGACGTGGTGCGGGTCGGTGGAGGTGTAGAAGCCGCGGAAGGCCGACAGCACCTCGGCTTCCGACAGCACTCCGTCCCGGTCGGTGTCCAGCTTCTCGAACGCGAACCGTGCGGCCGGCTCGGTGGAGCCGAAGGCGCGCTGGAAGTCCCAGAACTCCGCTGCCGAGATCCTCCCGTCCCGATCCCGGTCCATCAGCCGGAATACCGCGTGCGCCGCCGGAGCCAGTACGTCGTCGAACGCGCCCGGTGCCTGGGCCAGCAACCGCATCCCGGCCCGGTACTCGTGCCGCTGGATCTTCCGGTCCCTGTTGGTGTCGAAGTCGGCCACCAGGGCGCGCCACCAGCCCTGGGCCGCGGCCAGCATCGCCGTCGCCTCCGGTGCGTCGAACGCCGCCCCCGAGGCGTCGATCACCCGCGACGCGAGCCCCAGGATGTCCGTCGCGTCGATCACCCCGTCCCTGTCGAGGTCGGCCTGCCCGAAGCAGACGTCGATCTTGCGGTCCAGCAGGGCGTCGGCGGCGGTGGTCATGGCGGGTTCCTCGTTCCGTGGGTGCGGGTGGTGCGGTGCCCGGTGAGCCTAGGCAGTGGCGTTCACGAGGTGCAACCGCGAGGCCACGTACGCGTGATCGGACAGCTGATCGCACCGCGCGCGACCGCCCGGGGTCCGAGGCCGGCTCGCCCGGGTGCCCCGGGTTCATGGCCGGCCGGGTCGGGTGACAGCATCGGACGCATGTTCCAGCCCGCACCCCCACTGCCTACGGCCGCGCCGCTCACCGCCGAGGCCGCGGAGCGCTGGCACGCCGCCCGTGCGGCCCACCGCTGGGACAGCCGCTGGCTGGTCCTGCTGCCGGTGGCCCTGTTCGTGCTGGTCGCCGCCCGGGCCGACGGCCTCGACGTGGCCGGTGCCCCGCGCTGGTACGAGTCGGCGGACGTGGTGCTCGCGGCCCTGGTGGCCCAGGCGCTGGCGCTGCTGGCCCGCCCCAGGGGGCTGCCGCTGACGGCGCTCGCCCTGATTCCGGTGGGCTGGTACGTCCCGGGCGTCCCCGACGAGTTGACCCGGTGGGCGCTGACGCTCGCACAGGCGGCCCTGGCGGCCCTGCTGATCACCGCCGCCCTCGGCCGTCAGCGGGCCCGGCAGCAGCTCACCGACCTCATGGGCCCCGAGGTGCCGTACCCCTGGACGGCCGCGGGCCAGCCCTCCCCGTTCGCCGAGCACCCCGTCCGGCCGGTCGGGCGCCGGGTGGTGGGCCTGGTGCTGCTCGGCCCGGCGGTGACGGCTCCGCTGTTCGACCCGAGCCTGCTCGTGACGGCCGCCGGGGTCGGCGGGACCGGCGTGATCCTGCTGGCCTCCGCCGCCAAGGCGGTCCGGGTCCGGCACTCACTGACCGAACGCCCCGGCGCGCCCGCTGTGCGCGTCCTGTTCCAGTTCGACGGCGGCCCGAAGGCCGGGCCGTTCTTCGGCGGCCCGCGCTGGGAGCTGACGCTGCGCGAGCAGCACACCTGGGCGGACGGCCGTTGGGGCGGGGAGGGCGTAGCCGACGAGGACGACGAGGACGAGGACGACGACGAGGGCGAGACCGATGGCGAGGAGGCGTACGGCCCGGTCGCCGGCCCACCCCTGCCCGCTCTGCTCTACCAGGGACCGGACGGCCCCTACGCCCAGTTGCTGGTCCTGCCCCCGGAGGACGACCCGGGAACCGGGAACCCGGGCACGACCGGCACGTGGACGGCTGTCGTCTGCGCCCCCGAAGTCCGGCCGGCCGGCCCCGTCGCTGCCGGGGACCCCGCCGCCCCCGCCGACCCGGGGGCCCCTGCCGAAACCCCGACCGTGCCGATGGCCGCCGGGGTGTGGGAGATGCCGCGTCCGCTGCGCCTGTTGTGCGGACCGGCTGTCGCGGTACTGCTGGCCGTCCTGGGCGTGCTGCGCGCCGAGTCCGGCTGGTGGAGCGGGCTGCTGCAGCCCCTGCTCATCGGCGGCATCGCACTGGTCGGTGTCGTCTCCCGGCTCGGCTGGCAGGCCGCCGTCGACCGTGACGGCGTGACGGTGTCCGCCGGCCTCGCCCGTCGCCGGGCGGGCTGGGAGGAGATCACCGCGGCCACGGCCGAGGGCGGCCGGCTGTCCGTCACCGTCCGCGACGCCGGTGCCCTGGAGTTCGGCGGCCGGGTCGCCTCCTGGTTCGGCGTCCAGGGGTTCGACGCCGCCGCCCTTGCCGCCGGTGTCGGCCATGCCACCCGTCACCCGGAACTCCGCCCCCGGGAATCCCGCCCCGGCCCGCTCGGCCACCCGGACCTGCTCGTCAACCGGATCTCCCTGACGGCCTATCTGGTCTTCACCGTGCTGCACTTCCTGGCTGTCCGGGGCGGTCTCTAGCCCTGCCGTGCGGTCGGCGCCGGGGCCCTGGCCCGGGGACACCCGGGCCCGGGGCGGCGCGCGGTGAGTCGGGCTGACCGGCCCCTCGGTGGCACCGGGTGCCGAAGCGTGGGACATCACTCGACCACGGGGTCACCGCCCTGCCGCTCGCAGCCGAGGACTCCGACGACGGTCAGCTTCCCCGGCAGGTCCGGGTCGTCGGCCGAGCCGAGGAGCGCGCACTGCCAGACGGTGTCGGATTCCTTGTCCTCGATGCTTCCCGCGCCTTCGTAGCCGCTCGGACCGCCCGTGCAGCCCGAACCGGCCACGCGGTTGATGTCGTCGACCAGGACCGCCTGGCAGGTGTAGGCGGGCTCCGGCGCGGCGCTCGCCGAGCCGACGGCAGGGAGTGCAACCGCGGCGAGGAACGTGAGCGTGACCGTGCCGCGGGTGAGGTGGGTGCGCATGTCGTCTCCTGGGCGAAGCGGATGGATGCAGGTAGCGCCGATCCAATCAGCCGCCACGCGGGTGGAGCCGGGAAGCACCAGGTCGTGGGCGTTTCACCGAACACCGTCCGGTACCGGTGGCCGAGTCGGCGAGCTGCCCGAAGCACGGGAGACAGCGGGGGCCGCCCGTCTGCCGGCCGTTCCCGCTTGTCCGACTTCTGCCGCCCCGCCGTTCCGGCCGCACGGGGGCTCACCGGGTGCTCCGCCATGGGCGGAGTTCCCCGATTCCGTGAGCGGGGCGTGCGGGTGACGTCCCGTTCGGAGGGCCGGTCCCACGGCGGAGCGTGCGCGACTGGTGCACCGGTCCCGGGACATACGCGGGACCACGGCCTCATGTGGGTGCCGCGGTGAATTCCTAACGTAGGAGCACGCGTTGAGCGATCGGTTCGGGGATCCGGCCCGGCGCTCCCCGCTCCTCGGGCCGGGTCCCTTCCCGGCTCGTGTGTTCGGCACAGAACCACCGGAGGTCCCAGATGAGTTGGAACCAGTTCGTGCTTGCGTCGGCCGGCGGTTCGTCGCTGTCGAGCCGGGTCGCCGCGGTCTCCCGGATCGACGGAAGCATGGAGGTTTGGTGGGTCGCCTCGGACGGCTCGGTCCAGGGGGCGTACTGGTACGACGGGTCGCCGTGGCGGCGCTACCAGCTCGCGTCGCCCGGCAGTGCCTCCGCCAACGGCGGCATCGCGGCCGTCTCGCGCATCCCCGGGAGCATGGAGGTCTTCTTCGTCGGCGGGAACGGTTCGGTGCAGGACCGGTTCTGGTACGAGGGCGGCACGTGGCAGGGGTTCGAGTTGGCCCCGCCCGGCAGTGCCTCCGTCACCGGCGGCATCGCGGCCGTCTCGCGCATCCCCGGCAGTATGGAGGTCTTCTTCGTCGGGGCCAACGGCTCCGTGCAGGACCGGTACTGGTACGAGGGAAGTGCCTGGCAGGGGTTCGAACTCTCGGCCCCCGGAACCGCGTCGACCATCGGGGGGATCGCTGCGGTCTCGCGGATTCCCGGGAGCATGGAGGTCTTCTTCGTCGGCGGGAACGGTTCGGTGCAGGACCGGTTCTGGTACGAGGGCGGCGCGTGGCAGGGGTTCGAGCTCTCCCCTCCGGGCAGTGCCTCCGTCACCGGCGGCATCGCTGCGGTTTCGCGGATTCCCGGCAGTATGGAGGTCTTCTTCGTCGGCGGGAACGGTTCGGTGCAGGACCGGTTCTGGTACGAGGGCGGCACGTGGCAGGGGTTCGAGCTGGCTCCCGCCGGTAGCGCCTCCACCCACACCGGTGTCGCTGCGGTCTCGCGGATTCCCGGCAGTATGGAGGTCTGGTTCGTCGGGCCCAACGGCTCGATGCAGGACCGGTTCTGGTACGAGGGCAGCGCGTGGCAGGGGTTCGAGCTGGCCCCGCCCGGCAGTGCCTCCGTCACCAGCGGCATCGCGGCCGTCTCCCGGATCCCCGGGAGCATGGAGCTCTGGTTCGTCGGTGGCGACGCCTCCGTCCGGGACCACTTCTGGTACGACACGTCGAGCAGGAACTTCGACCAGGACGTCACCACCGACATCGCGATCGGAGGTTCGGCGCACGTCGTGATGCGCCAGGACGGCTTCTTCTCGTTCAGCACGCACGCGCACGACAGCGGCTTCGACAACATCGACTACACGATCAGCGCCGCCGTGATGACGCCGGACGGGACCGTGTTCACCTTCCAGCACTCCGGCCACACCGAGGGAACCGTCGCCGGCCTCCCCTTCGGCACGCCGGACCGCAACGACGACTTCACGTTCGTGGGCAACAACCCGCAGATCACCGAGAAGTGGGACGGCATCCTCCACGGCACCTTCAAGGCCGACCTGGATGCGACGGACACCCTCGCGGCCGGCGTCACGGGAGCCCTCGGCGACCTCGTGAAGGCGATCGTGTCCGCGGCGGGCAAGGCCGCGGCCGAGGCGGTCATCAAGCTCGTGTCCTGACCCCCGGACCGCCCTGACCCCAAGCGCCCTGGGCCGCCCCGCCCCGAACCGCCGCGCCCCGGGCCGGCCCGCCCCGAACCGCCCCGCTCCGAACCGTCGGCCCGGCTCCGTTCCCAGGAGCCGGGCCGGTGCGCGGTGCCACCAGGGGTCCTTGTGTCCCCCGACCCGGGTGGTGTCGCTCTGCCCGGCGCGCTCGTCGTGATTCCCGAGGGTGACCAAGGGTCTGGCGGGAACGGGGGAACGAACGGGAACGGGCCCGGCGTGGTGCCGTGGCCCGTTCCGCTCTCGCCCGGAGGCCGTACGTGTCCGGCGACGGCTGATCAGGGCCGCTGGACGGGGCGGTGGACGGTGAGGTCGCCGTAGGCCGGCAGGACGCCCGCCAGGTCGCCGGGCTTCTCCTTCAGGACGGTGTCGAGGAAGGCGAGGGTGGCTGCGGCGACGATGCGCGGGCTCTCGGTGCGGCCCAGGGAGCCGACGATCGCGGGCACGGGCGGCAGGTACAGGGGGCCGTCCATGAACGTGAGGTGCGCGGCGCCGGGGACGGTGAGCCGGTAGCTCGTCGCGGTGGCGGACCCGAGGGCCTCGGTGAGGCGGGGGAGGTAGCGCGAGTCGGTTCCGGGGGTGACGGCCTGGGTGAGTGCGAGCGCCGGCTGGGTGAGCGAGGGGGAGGTGGGGCCGTGGGGGTAGCCGTCGAGATCGACGACGGCGTCGAACCGGCGGTCGTTCCGGGCCGCCTGCAGGGCGGCGGCGCCACCCATGGAGTGGCCGGTCACCGCGGCCCGGCCGGTGTCCAGACGTCCGTTCAGCGGGTCGGTGGTCTCACCCCGGTCCAGACCCTCCAACCGGGTGAGGACGAAGCCGAGGTCGGCGGCCCGGACCGCCGTCCAGCCGGCGGCCAGCTCCTCGTCCTTGTCCCGGTCGCCGCTGGAGGAGATCTCGGTGGTGATCGTCCGGCCGTCGGCGAGGACGACGGCGGAGGAGTCGTACGGGTGGTCGAGGGCGGCGACCACGTAGCCGTGGCTGGCCAGTTCCTCCGCCCAGGCGGTGTTCTGGGTGCGTACGCCGCCCGACCCGGGAGAGAACAGCACGACGGGGAACCGTCCCCCCGTCCCCTCGACGGGGGCGTCGACGACCGCATGGGTGCGGGCACGCGGAACGCCGTCGATCAGGAAGCCCGGTAGGCCGACCCCGTGGGCGAGGGCGTCGGAGACGGTGCGCGCCTCCTGTTCCGTGCGTCCGAGGTACTGGGCGCGCTGCGTCCCTGCGGGGCTCCTCCGGGCGGGGTACCAGAGCTGGACCACGACGGTGCGCAGGTCGTCCGGATCGGCGGTGAAGGTCTCGGGGCGGCGCGGGTCGGTCCACTGCACCACGCGGGTGCCGACCGCGAAGTCGCCGGACGGTTCGGGGAACACGGGTACGGGGAAGGCCCAGGCGGCCACCGGGCCGCAGGAGATCAGACCGATGCAGGCCGCCGATCCCGGCAACGCCAGCCACCAGCGGGCCCGCCGCGCCGGCCTGGCGGTTCGGCGTCGTAGCAGGGGGGAGACGGCGAAGGGCAGCGCGAGGGCGGCGCCCGCCAGGACCGGCACGACCTGCCAGCGGATCCCCGCCGCACTCACGGCCGTCGCGGACAGCAGGAGGAGCGCGCCCGCCGCGATCGTGACGCGTGGGCGGGCGGCGGGGGGTATCCAGCGCGCCACCACCAGGACGACGGCGCTCAGTACGGCAAGGACTTCCGGAAGGGACATGTTCAGTCCCGGGATGATCTCGTTCACCCGGCCATACTCGGCGCCGGGCATGCGTCGCCACATCGCTCCCGGGTCGCCGCCGTGTGCGACCGGGGTCGCAATCCGCGGCGGGTCCGCGTGCCACCGGAGCAGCAGTCGAGCGCGCCGGACGGGTGGCCGCTTTGCGACCCCGGGAGGTAACGGGACTCCTCCTGGGGTCGTACGTCGCCACGGCTCCCTCCGACGGTGGACTCATGTGCTCCGTGGGGCCGGCGGCCTACGGTGGCAGGGCTGCGGTACGTGCCGGGCAGCGCGAGGCGCACGTTCCCCGTGACCCGCCCCGATCCGGTGGTGCGCGCCGGCGGCCCCGGCCGGGGCCGCCCTTGATGCCGAATCGACAGGGACGTGTGATGACCGAGGTGGCTGCGGAACCCGGCAAGGCCCACCGGGTACGCCACCGGGACCGGGACCACACCCGCGACCGGGACCAGGTACGGGACCGCGTACGGGCGCGGGAGCGGGTGCCGGTGCGACGGGCGCGGGCAGGCTCCCGGCCCCCCGGGGACACCGGCCCGACCTCCGCACGAGCGGAGCGACCGGTGACGGCAGCCAGGCGCCGGGGCTCCCGGCTGCCGCCCACGGCATGGGACTCGCTGCTGCCGACGCTCCTCCTCCTCAACGTCGTCACCACCCGTGCGCCGCAGGAACTGCCGACCGACCTGGCCCTCACCGCCGCCCTCGCGCTGCCCCTGGTGTGGCGACGCCGGGCCCCGCTCGCCGTGTTCGGCGCCGTGACCGCGGCAGCCTTCGTCCAACTGCTGGTGGACGTCCAACTGCCCGCCGACATCGCCCTGCTGGTGGCCCTCTACACGGCGGCCGCGCACACGGGCCGGCGCGGCACGCTCGTCGCCGCCGCCGTCGTGGAGGCAGGCGCCCTCCTGGCCTGCCTGCGCTGGGCCTCGGAAGGCGCGTTCCTCACCCCCTTCGTCGCGCTCACCGCGATGGCCGTCGCCGCCGCCGTCCTCGGGGTGAACGTGCGGACCTCGCGCGCCTTCCTCGCGGCTCTGGAGGAGCGGGCCGCACGCCTGGAGCAGGAACAGGAACAGCAGGCCCGGCTGGCCGTGGCCGAGGAACGGACCCGCATCACCCGGGAGATGCACGACATCGTCACCCACAACCTGTCCGTCATGGTCGCGCTCACCGACGCCGCCGTCTACGCGCAGCACCGGGCACCCGACAAGACCACCACCGCGATGCTCCAGGTCTCCGAGACGGGCCGCCAGGCCCTGACCGACATGCGGCGCTCGCTGGGCCTCCTACGGACCGACGAACCGGACGCGGAGCGCCACCCGCTGCCGGGCATCGCCCAACTGGAGACCCTCGCGGACCAGATGTGCACGGCCGGGCTGCCGACCCGCCTCGAAGTCCGGGGCGGCCACACCCACATCCCCGCCACCGCCCAACTCACCGTCTACCGCCTGGTACAGGAAGCCTTGACCAACGCCCTCAAGCACACCCCCACCGGCACCCACGCGACGGTCCGGATACAGTGCTCGGCCGAGACCGTCACCGTGGACGTCACGGACAGCGGTCCCGGCCGGCCGCCCGGCGCCGCGACACCCTCCGGCCACGGCATCCCCGGCATGCGCGAGCGTGCGACCGCCTACGGGGGGAGGCTGCGGGCCGGACCGCTCCCGGGCGGCGGCTGGGGAGTCCACACCCGTCTCCTCCTCGACAGCAGCGGAGCGGCGTCCGCATGACGATCCGCATCCTGATCGCCGACGACGAGGCGCTGCTCCGGATGGCCTTCGGCACGGTCCTGGAGGCCCAGCCCGACATGGCACCGGTCGGCGAAGCCGCGGACGGCCTCCAGGCCGTCCGCCTCGCCCGGGAACTGCGCCCCGACGTCGTCCTCATGGACGTCCGGATGCCCGGGACCGACGGGATCGAGGCGACCCGGCAGGTCATCGAGGTCTCCCCGCAGACCAGGGTGCTGATCCTCACCACCTTCGACCTGGACGAGTACGCCTTCGCCGGACTCAACGCGGGAGCCTCGGGCTTCCTGCTGAAGAACACCAGGCCCGAGGAGTTCCTCACCGCGATACGCAGCATCGCCGCAGGCGACGCGGTGGTCTCCCCGCGGATCACCCGACGCCTGCTGGAGAGCCTCCGCCCACACCTGCCCGACGGCGGCAGCACCGAGTGCGACGAGCGGCTGGGCCGGTTGAGCGCCCGTGAACGCGAGGTGCTCGTCCAGGTGGGCCGCGGCCTGTCCAACACCGAGATCGCGGCCACCCTCCACCTCGCGGAGGCGACCGTGAAGTCCCATCTGGGGCGCATCCTGCACAAGCTCGAACTCCGCGACCGGATACAGGCCGTGGTCTTCGCCTACGAGAGCCGCCTCATCCACCCGGCGTGACACGGTTCACTCGGCGTGACCTCGGCGCCGCAGCCCCGACGGCGGCGTCTTCGGCCCGTGGTGTCGGCCCGTGGTGTCGGCCCGTGGTGACCGGGAGGGCCCTCAAGTGCGGTGCACCGAACGGCGGCTGCGGATCGTGATCACGGTCGTCCGGACGGGGTCTGCCGGAGCCTGCCGGGGTCTGCCGGGGATGATCGGCGCCGAGCGGGCGTGGCCGTCCGCGTCCGGTGTCCCGGCCGTCGGCGCCGCCCGGCCTGCCGCGCCCCGCCCTGCGGCGGCCTCTACCCCCTGCGGGGCGCCAACGCCCAAAGGGGTGATCCACGGCCCAATCCGCATGATTACCCACGATGGCTGCGAGTTGGACACTCAATCATGAACTCTGAAAAGCGAATCCATATCGGACATATTAATCGCATTCACCTGCACTGCCGGAAGCGGCGCCGAGTGGTTGTCAGATCCTTGCCAACTCGACTAGGTAATCGATGTGCAGGCGTGTACGATCCCTTCACGTCGGCTTCACCCGTGCCCAGAAAGTCCGGGGAGGAGCTGTCTTCATGGTCGTGTGGCATGTGCGAACCACTCCCGACACTCTCATTGCGATGCAGAGCAGGAAGGAATTCCTGATGCTGCATCCCTTTTTGATCCCGCAGCTGACAGCGGGATTCCCGGGAAAAGAGTTTGCATGTCGATCCGTCAAATATCCATCTCCTCGGCGGTTCGCGCGCTGCTGACCATTGCTCCTCCCTGCCCGCTCGCCACCGCACAGTTCGAGTCCGGAGCAGTGGATCCGCGGCAGGTGGAGGGCGCCGTGGGCGAGGCCGTGCAGCGGGAGGAATCGCAGATTCCGGATGAGGCGGCCGCCGAAGCCGCAGAACCCCGGG
This sequence comes from Kitasatospora sp. NPDC127035, assembly GCF_042726075.1. Taxonomy (NCBI): domain Bacteria; kingdom Bacillati; phylum Actinomycetota; class Actinomycetes; order Kitasatosporales; family Streptomycetaceae; genus Kitasatospora; species Kitasatospora sp. NPDC127035. The sequence continues at coordinate 93,537 of NZ_JBHXDN010000033.1, forward strand.
AACCGGCCGTGCTGACGGCACCGGATCTGATGGTGTGGGCACGGCGTGAGCGTGAGGAGGAGTTGCTCGGCTCGCTCGCCGGCGTCACCCGGTACCGGGACCACGTCGTCGAGTCGCACAGGGGCCTGTTGCCCGACGCCCGCCGCAACGGCAACCTGGCCGAGGTGGCCGATGCGCTGGAGGAGACCGGCGTCGCGTACGGTCTGGTGCCCGGCCGGCGTCTGCGCCACCGACTGGCGATCGCGCCGGGTGACCGGGCGGCGGCGGTTCGCGCCCTGGCCGCGGCGTTCGCCGGCCAGGCGGTCTACGCCGACCTGCTGGAACACGGCCGTACGCTGGGCACCGTCCTGGCCGAGCAACTGCCCGGCGCCCTCACCGCGTTCGAGGTGCCTCCGGCCCCGCCCCGGGCAACTGCGGACACCCGGGACGGCTCCGGCCACACCGCATCCTCCGCCGGTGCCGACGAGGACGGCCGACAGGACGCGGACACGGATGCCGATGAGCAGTCGCCCCCGGACCGGGTGAAGGGCGTACGGGTCTACCGGCCCGCCGCCGTCGGCTCCCTGCTGTACGGTCCCGAGATCGGCTGCGACGTCGAGTTCTGGGACTCCGCAGCCCCCTCGCCGGGCGCGATCGCCTCGATCGGCGAGACCCCGTTCGGCTGGTGGGTGCCCTCCCTCGCGGCCACCGCCACCGCCACGGTGGCCGGCCGGACCTATCCACTGCTCGACGTCTTCGCCACCGCCCTGCCCGACCAGGTCGACTTCCCGGTCGACGCCGTGATCACCTGGGTGGACGACTCCGACCCCGCCTGGCAGGAACGCCGGGCCGCCGCACGAGCCCGACTGGCCCACACCGCCGCGCCCATCGCGCCGGAGGACGGCGTGGCCGCCAGCGGCATCGCGGGCGACGCCGACCAGCGCTTCCGCAACCGCGACGAACTCAGGTACTGCCTGCGCGCGCTCGCCTCCCACGCGCCGTGGATCCGCCGCATCTTCCTGGTCACCGACGACCAGGTCCCGCACTGGCTGGACACCGGCCGACCGGGCCTGACCGTCGTGTCGCACCGCGAACTGTTCTCCGGCACCGGCGCCGACGGGGTGTTCAACTCCCACGCCATCGAAACCCGGCTGCACCTCCTCCCCGAGCTCGCCGAGCACTTCCTCTACATCAACGACGACGTCTTCCTCGGCCGCGCCCTGGTCCCGGAGGACTTCTTCCTCGGCAACGGCATGCCGAGGTACTTCCCGGACAATCGGATCATCCCGCCCGGCGAAGCCGCACCGGACGACTCCGTCTACGCCGCCGCCCAGAAGAACACCCGGACGACCCTGGCCACCGCCGTGGGCAAGACCTACCCGCGCACCCTCAAGCACGCCCCGCACCCGCTGCTGCGCAGTGTGCTGGCAGAGAGCGCGGAGCGGTTCGCGGCCGAGTTGCACGACACCGTCCGCTCGGCGTTCCGGGCGGCCACCGACCTCGCCCCGGTCACCCTGGCGGTCCACTACGCCCATGCGACCGCCCGCACCGTGGAAGGACACCTCTACGACGGCTACTTCGTCACCGACAGCACCGAGGACCTCGCCGGGCTCGCACAGTTGCAGGAGGAACGCTGGGCGGACTACTTCTGCCTCGCGGACGGCACCCGGGACCTTCTGTCGCCGCAGGAACAGGACGCGGCCGTCACGGGCTTCCTCCAGGACTACTTCCCCGTTCCCTCGCCTTTCGAGGTGTCCGAACCGGCCCCCGCAACAGACAGATCGGGGCAGCCCGCACACCGAACCGCACCAGCATCCGTGTGACCTCGTACTCGCCCCGGCGGGGAGACCTTCGGGCGCCGAGGCGGCCCGGCATTCCGGATGGGTGGCGGACCCGCGCCGACCCGGTACCGGCGGCCGGCGGCTTTCGCGCCTGACGACAATGCGATAATTCCCCCGGTCAACGCCCCGAGGGCGGACGCATCCGGCGTTTGCGGGGAACGGGGTACAGGGTGGGGCGGGTAACGACGGCTGCGGTGGCCCTGGTCGTCGCGGTGTCGCAGACGTGGACTGTCCCGCCCGCACCGTCCTCCGCACCGGACGGCGCGTCAGGGCCGCCGACCGCGCGCCCCGACGGTCGGCCGGCGACGGTCGTCCAGATCGTCGCGCATCAGGACGACGACCTGCTCTTCATGAATCCGGACCTGTCCAGCAGCATCCGGGCCGGCTTCGAGGTGACCACCGTCTACATCACCGGCGGCGCCGCCGGGGCCGGGGCGGCGTATGCCGCCCACCGGCAGGACGGCATCCGGCTCGCCTACGCCCGGATGGCGGGCGAGGCGGCCGGAACCGGGGCCGGCGGCTGCGCCGACGATCCGGGGGCGGCCTGCTGGGACCGGGAGGACTACCGGCCCGTGCCGGGCGGTCCGGTCGCCGAGCGCTTCACCCTGCGGGCCGACCGGTCGTTGCAGCTCGTCTTCCTCAGCCTCCCCGAGTACGCGGATTCGGCCTACCTGGGCGGGAACGCCCTGCGCCGGTTGTGGGAGAGTCGGGACAGCGCCAAGCCCGCCGAGACGACGACGCTGGACATGGACGGGCCCGCCACCCTGTGGCCGCAGGTCTACAACGGTGCGCGGCTCATCGACGTCCTGCGGGCCGTGCTGGTCGACCAGGACCCCACGCTGGTGCGGGTGCAGGATCCGGCGCCGGACCCGACGCTCTGGAACCACCACGCGGAGCACGACCACCCGGACCACATCTCCGCCGCGTGGTTCGCGGACGCGGCCGTCGCGGCCTACACGGCGACCGGACGCAGGGGGGTGGTGGTCGAGCACTACCGCGACTACAACACCTGGTCCTCCCCGGCCGTCCTCCCTTTCACGGAGACCGCCACCAAGCAGGCCACCTTCCGTACCTACACCGAGCGGGACGCCAACATCCCCACCGGAGCAGCCTTCGCCGTGAGCCCGTACGCGAGTTGGCAATCCAGACAGTACCTGCGCTACCCGCGCTCCACCCAGGCGGTGGCCGCCGACCGCACGGGCGCGCTGCACGCCTTCGCGGTGGAGAGCGGCTCGCTCCACGAGTGGGCCGAGGACGCGGACAAGACGTGGCAGGGCCCGGTCGTGGACGGCGGCCCCGGGGGGCCGCTGGCGGCCGGTGTGACGGTGGCCCGCCGCCAGGACGGCGGGCTGGAGGTGTTCGGCCAGCGCTCGGACACCGGCGAGATCGTCTCCCGTGTGCAGGGTCCCGCCGGCGGGTGGGTCTGGCACAGCCACGGCAGCCCCGACGTCGTCGCGGGCCCGCAGACCTCCAAGCTCGCCAATCGTGCCCTCCAGGTGAGTGTGCCCGTCGTGACCGCCGACGGAGACGGACGGCTGCAGATGTTCGTCCGCAACCGGAGCGGCGGCATCAGCACCAAGGGACAGACCGCACCGAACGGGGCATGGAGCAACTGGGCCGAGCTCGGGGGGACCGGAGTGCAGGGCGCTCCCACGGCCGTGACCACCCACGACGGGCGGATCGAGGTGTTCGCCGTCACCGTCAAAGCCGCCTCGCGCCCGAGGGTGCTGCACTGGTCCCAGCCCGAGCCCGACGGTGCCCTGGTTCTCGACCGCGACTTCCCGGACATCGCCCCGGTCGGCGGCATCAGCGTGGCCACGACGTCCGGAGGTCGACTGGCCCTGTACTACCGGCAGGTCTCGGGTACCGACCCGGTGCCCGGGCGGAACGCGTACTCCTACACGATGAGCCTCGTCCAGGCCGCACCGGACGGTCGGTGGACGCCCGGGGCCGGGCCGGTCGGCAACGGACCCGATCACGGCGGCACCGGTGAACCGGCCGTCGTGTCCCCGGGCGCCACGACCGAGCGGCGAACGGTGGTGGCCGTGCGCAACAGGAACGGCGGGCTCAGCGTCAACCGCCAGGGCACCGACGGCCGGTTCGGTGACTGGACCGACCTCGGCGGCTTCGTGGTCGGGGTGCCGGCCGCGGGAGTCGACCGCGACGGCCTCACGGACCTGGTGGTGCTCGGCCCGGACGGCCGTCTCCACCACAACCGGCAGCGGACGGACGGCTCGTTCGGCGCGTGGAGCAGCGTCGGAGATCCCTGATCCCCCTACGGTCGTCCCAGCCGGTCGACCCCGGGCGGGAGAAAGCTGTACCGCCCGGGGGCGCGGCTATTTCTCTGCGGCCCGGCGTTGGGCGGCGGCGAGTACCAGGGCGGCCGTGCAGGCGAGCAGTGCTGCCACGATCACGGCCGCCCAGCCGCGTCGGAAGCCGTCCAGCGCGGCCTGTGGCCCGTCGGGGGTGCCGATCAGGCTGACCGTCAGCGCTACGCCCACCACCGCGCCGATCTGCCGGGCCATCGTGGTGATCGCCGAGCCGGTGGCGAAGCGGGTGGGCGGCAGCGCCGCCGCGGCGGAGCCGACGAGGGTGGGCAGGGTCAGCCCCACGCCCAGGCCGGTGAGCAGCAGTCCGGGCAGCAGTTCGGTGGTGTAGCCGGGCCGGACTCCGATGGTGGCGGTCCACCAGCCGATGCCTGCGGCGAAGAGCAGGGTGCCGAGCGCGGCCAGCCGTCCGGGGCCGAGCCTGCGTACCAGCGCGGCGCTGCCCAGCGCGACCGGCGGTACCAGCAGCGGTCCGGGGGCGATGGCGAGGCCGGTGCGCAGCGCCGAGTACTCCCAGACCTGCTGGCACCACAGGACCGAGGTGAGCAGCATGCCGGCGAAGGCGAGGGTGAACAGCAGCGCTGCGGTGTTGGCGGCGGCGAAGCTGGGCACGCGCAGCAGGGGCAGTTCGATGATGGGGGCGTGGTGGTGCGCCGAGCGGCGCAGGAACCAGCCGGTCAGCAGGGCGGCTGCGAGCAGGCTGCCCAGGACTCGGGGTGAGCCCCAGCCCCATTCGTCGCCCTTGACCAGGGCCACGGCGAGGGTGGCGATGGCGGCGGTGAGCAGTGCGGCGCCGAACAGGTCAGGCAGTGGTCCGTCCTCCTTGCCGCGCAGCCCGGGCAGTACGCGGGCCCCTGCGGCGATGGCGGCGATGCCGACCGGGACGTTGGCGAGGAATATCCAGCGCCAGTCGGTCTCGACCAGCAGTCCGCCGAGGACCGGTCCGAGTCCGGCGGCGATCCCGCCGATCGAGGCCCAGGCCCGGACGGCGCCGGGGCGTTCGGCCGGGGGAGTGGCATCCAGCAGCAGCGCCAGTGAGGTCGGCATCAGCGCGGCCGCGCCCGCCGCCTGGACCACCCGGGCGGCGTCGAGCCAACCGACGGACGGGGCGAGCGCGCAGAGCGCGGAGGCGACGGTGAAGACGGTCAGTCCGGCGAGGAACACCGTCCGGTGGCCGATGCGGTCCGCCAGCCGTCCGGCGGGGACCAGCAGCGCGGCGAAGACGATGGCGTAGCCGTTCAGCACCCAGGACAGGGTGGTAAGGCTGCTGCCGTGGAAGTGCTGCTGCATCGCCGGGACGGCGACGTTGACGATGAACAGGTCGAGGTTCGAGACGAAGACCGCGGCGGCGACCACCAGGAACGCGGCCCGGCGGTGGGGCCGGTCCCGGTCGGTCGGTGCGCCTACTGGGTTTGATATTCCAACTATGTCCACGGGGCGGAACGCTAGCGGTAGTGGGTTTGAATCCGCAACCTGGGTGGCAGGCCGGTGGAGTGGTCCCGCTCCGTCGCAGCCGCGCGGGCTGCGAGGTCGCGCCCGTCCACGGTCCACGGGGGCCGGAGCCGCGAACCCGTCGGTGCGGAAGGCGGAGAGTCCTCCTCGTGATCGCGCACGTGAAGTGCGGTGGCCTCCGTCGGGGGCGGGGCCGGATCGACGGAGATTCCCGGCGACACGGCGTCTCGATTGGTCCAGGGTCCGGTGCGAAAGCAGATCTTCCTCTGCGGTGATCGTGGTCTGGTGTGAGAAGGGATGCGGCGGCCCGGCAATGACGTATGAGCCGAAGGCCTGGTACGGCGCCAGAACCTTCTATCGATGGCCGACTTCGGAGAACCGGCCCTACGAGGAACGTGTTGTGCTGTTCCGGGCGCGGTCGCTCGACGAGGCGGTCGAACTGGCCGAGCGGGAATCGGCCGAGTACGCAGGGGAGAGCGGCTTCGAAGTCCTCGACATGGTGCAGGTCTACCGGATCTGCGACGGCGACGAGGAGGTGGGCGCAGGTACGGAAGTGTTCTCCGTGCTGCATGCACTCGACCTTCCGGCGCACGAATTCCTCGACCGCTACGACTCGGGACCGGCACACACTCGAATCTGTGAGTGATGTCGTTCCCGGTGTTCGGTCCGGTAGCAGGTGAGCTCGTCTCCTCGGCCGGTCCGGGCGAGTTCGAGGACGTCGTGCGGCCGAGGAGCGCCGGGGCGTCGAGGCCGGGCTCCGGTCACCGTGCCCCGGCCTGTCGGACCGACGTGGCAGGATCTGTGCCGGAACACCCCGACAGCCCGACAGCCCGACCGAGAGCGAAGCGCGCCCCGTGAACCCCGTCTCCGAGCAGTACCGGCCCGCCATGTCCTGGGACCGCTTCTGGAAACTCGTCGAACGGCTCGGGGTGGCCGAGGACGGCCGCGTGAACTGCGCCGACCTGGACGACGCCTGCGAGGACCTCGCCGCCGTCCTTGCCGAGGAGCCGGTCGAGCAGATCCTCGGCTTCGGCGAGCGCATCGCGGAGGCGCTCTTTACCCTCGACCGCGCGGAGTTCGGCACCCTCCCGGTCCTCGGCATGACCGAGCCGGGCGGTTCCCCCTTCCCCCAGTCCGACGACGGCTTCCTCTACTCGCGTGCCGCCGTCGTCGCCGCCGGCCGCCGCACCTACGAGAGCGTCCTCGGCCACCCCGAGCGTTTCGCCCCCTTCGCCGACCTGCACGCCGAGGCCGTCCTCTACATCCACGAGGAGGCGTACGAGCAGGCCACCGGCGAGCAGTGCGGGCACGTGACCTTCCACGACTACGAGACCTGCTCGAACGAAGCCGGCTGGCCCAGGGTGTTCGCATGACGGCAACGGGCGCCGGCGCCACTCCGGCCGGCTCTGCCGGCATGCACGGAACGACCTGCCCGCGTTGTGAGGAGGCGGCGGACGTCAGCGTGTTCCGGGAGAACCGCAGGCCGGCCGCCCGGGGGTAGCGACGCCCTGTCCGACGGGGAACCACCCTGCCCCCTCGGGTAGTTGGACAGGCCGACCCGGTCGGTCGCCGGCCGCGACGGCGTCCCGGACGTCCCGGCCCCGAGGCAGCGGACATGCACCCCGGACGAGGTCCGGCGGACACCGGCGCCGTCCGAAGTGCCGCGGAACGGGCTGTTGGAACGGGCAGTCGGAACGGGACCGGGCCGGGCGTGCGCGGGAGTCAGAGGAACCGGCGGATGGGTTGGACGGCCAGTTCGCGGGCCCGCTGCAGGACGGGCCGCCTCTTCCACCGGCCGGCGCTGATCGGCTCGCTCAGCGCGACGTCCTCCTCGAAGTGCTGGTCGAGGAGCGCGGTGAACCGCGCGTCGAGGACGGCGAGCATGACCTCCTCGTCGTGGTCGAGGGAGCGGCGGTTGAAGTTGGTCGACCCGATCAGCGAGGCCACGCGGTCGACGGTGATGACCTTGGCGTGCATCATCGTCGGCTGGTACTGGTAGATCTTCACGCCGCAGGCGGTCAGGGCCTCGTAGTGGTGCTGGCCGGCCAGCTGGCAGACCCGCTTGTCGGTGAACGGTCCCGGCAGCAGGATCTCCACCTCCACTCCGCGGCGGGCAGTGGCGCAGAGCAGCTCGATGAAGTAGGTGTCGGGGGAGAAGTACGCGGTGCAGAGCCGGAAGCGTTCCTCGGCGGATTCCAGCATGACCCGCATCAGGGTCTGCATGTCCTGCCAGCCGAAGCTGGCCGAGCCGCGTACGACCTGCACGATCGCGTCGCCCTGCGGGCGGTGGTCGATGAACCGGTCGCGCTCGTCGAAGAGCTCGTCGTGGCACTCCGCCCAGTTCTGTGCGAACGCCGCAGCGAGACCGTCCACGGCAGGCCCGCGGACCTCCACGTGCGTGTCGCGCCACTCGTGCTCGTTGCGCGCGTTGCCGCACCACTCCTCGGCGATTCCCACCCCGCCGGTGAACGCGCTCTCCTCGTCGACGACGAGGACCTTGCGGTGGCAGCGGTGGTTCTGCTTGAGCGGCGAGAGGTACAGCGGCTTGCGGAACCAGGCCACCTGTACGCCGGCCCGCTCCATCGCGCCGAGCTGATCCGCCTCGATCAGCCGGCTGCCGAAGCCGTCCAGCAGCAGCCGCACCCGCACGCCGGCCCGGGCCCGCTCGGCGAGCGCCTGGGCGAAGTCACGGGCGATGTCGCCCTTCCAGTACACGAACGTCATCATGTCCACCGTGTGCCGGGCACGGCGGATCCCGGCCAGCATGGCGGCGAAGATCTCGTCCCCGTTGCGCAACGGCGTCAGTGCGTTGCCCTCGGTCGCCGCGATCCCGATCAGGCGCTCCAGGCGCCGGCGTATCCGCGCCGTAGGCTCCTCGGCGGACGGCAGGCCCGGGGCTCCGAGGGCCCTCGAATCCGGTTCGGGCGGTTCCTGTGTACTGATCATGACATCCTCTGGCCCGGACGAGAAGGAAACGGTTGGCGGTAGCCGCGCCCGGTTCGGCGCGGGCCGAACGGCGGGGCTGAACGGCTAGGCGACTGTACCCGGCGACCCGGCCCGGAGCCCCGTCCGGACCGCGGACGTGGGGGGGGGGGGGGGGGCGGGGTCTGGGGGGGGGGGGGGCCCCCCCACACCACAAGAGGGCGG
>NZ_JBHXDN010000033.1:102292-102947 GCF_042726075.1 Kitasatospora sp. NPDC127035
GCCCACCCACCCCCCCCCCCGCCCCGCCCCCCCCCCCCGGCCCCGCCCGTGCGGCTGCCCCCCCTTTTCTATAGTTGGTCGGGGCCCACCACCACGAGGTGTCTCGTGGGACGTTCAGTGCTTGAAGGCGTCCTTGAGGTGCTCGCCGGCCTGCTTGGCGTCGCTCTTGGCCTGGTCGGTCCTGCCCTCGTTCTCCAGGCGCTTGTTGCCGGTCAGCTTGCCGACGCCTTCCTTGATCGCGCCCTTGGCCTTCTCGCCGGTGTTCTCGATCTTGTCGCCGGTGCTCATCGTGATCTCCTCGACGTGGTGGTTCGGTGCTGACGTGGGGTCGTCTGCCCTCGTCGGGCGGAAAGATTCCCAGGAATATGAGCTGTTCAGCGGGGCAGTCGGTCCTCCGACACTGACTACGGAGGTCGACTCATGGTTCCGCTTCTCATCGTCCTGCTGCTGGCTCTGCTCCTGTTCGGGGCGGGGTTCGCGGTGAAGATCCTCTGGTGGGTGGCCGTCGTCGTCCTGGTGCTCTGGCTGGTCGGGTTCGTTGCCCGCGGTACGCATTCCTCCGGCCGCCGTCACCGCTGGTACCGCTGGTGACCGGCAGGAACATCCGCATCTAGGGAGGGGGTCGGGGCCCCCCCCGGTGGGGGGGGGGGCGCCC